>NZ_JBFTPS010000001.1:0-315614 GCF_056398605.1 Variovorax sp. 01T432 | reverse complement strand
GGGCTTGCCGCGGCCGGCGCGGGCGCCGCCGCGGCTGCCGGCGCGGCTGCCGGCGCGGCCGCGGGTGCAGCAGCCGTCGCGCCCTCGCCTTCGAGCACCAGCACGACCGAGCCTTCCTTGACCTTGCTGCCCACCCCGACCTTGAGTTCCTTCACGACGCCGGCATGGCTCGACGGAATCTCCATCGAGGCCTTGTCCGATTCGACCGTGATCAGCGATTGTTCGGCCTTGACCGTGTCGCCCACTTTCACCAGCACCTCGATCACCGCGACTTCATCGAAATCGCCGATGTCCGGCACTTTGATCTCCACTGTTGCCATATCGTCTCTCCCGCCCTAGAGGCGAAGTTGGTTTGTCTTGTTTATGCGTAGAGCGGGTTGATCTTCTCGGCGTTGATGCCGTATTTCTTGATCGCGTCAGCGACCTTCTGCACCGGAACGGCGCCGTCGTCGGACAGCGCCTTGAGCGCCGCCACCACGATGAAGTGGCGGTTGATCTCGAAGTGCTCGCGCAGCTTGTTGCGGAAATCGCTGCGGCCGAAGCCGTCGGTGCCCAGTACCCTGTAGGTGCGGCCCTTGGGGATGAACGGTCGGATCTGCTCGGCGTAGGCCTTCATGTAGTCGGTGGAGGCGACAACGGGGCCGGTGCTGGCCGAGAGCTGCTGCGTGACGAAGGGCACGCGCGCCTCATCCGTCGGATGCAGCAGGTTCCAGCGATCGGCCTCCTGGCCGTCACGCGTCAGCTCGTTGAAGCTCGGGCAGCTCCAGACGGAGGCGCTCACCCCCCAGTCCTTCTCGAGCAGTTCCTGGGCGGCGATGCTTTCGCGCAGGATGGTGCCGCTGCCGAGCAGTTGCACCGCGGGGGCCTTGGCCTTGAGCGCGGGGCCCGGCTTGCACAGGTACATGCCCTTGATGATCTGTTCCTCGGTGCCGGGCTGGAGGCCGGGCATGGGGTAGTTCTCGTTGAGCAGGGTCAGGTAGTAATAGACGTTGTCCTGTTTCTCCACCATCCGCTTCAGGCCATGGTGCAGGATGACGCCGACTTCGTGGG
Source organism: Variovorax sp. 01T432 (assembly GCF_056398605.1). NCBI lineage: Bacteria > Pseudomonadati > Pseudomonadota > Betaproteobacteria > Burkholderiales > Comamonadaceae > Variovorax > Variovorax sp. 01T432. The sequence goes on along the minus strand of NZ_JBFTPS010000001.1, from coordinate 314,564 downwards.
AGAAGGTCGGGTCGTAGCTGACGCAGTTCGGGATGGTGTTGGCGAGGATGTGGCTATGGCCATCCTCGTGCTGCAAGCCCTCGCCGTTCAGCGTCGTGCGGCCCGAGGTGCCGCCGAGCAGGAAGCCGCGCGCCTGCATGTCGCCCGCTGCCCAGGCCAGGTCGCCGATACGCTGGAAACCGAACATCGAGTAGTACACGTAGAACGGCACCATGATCCGGTTGTTGGTGCTGTAGGAGGTCGCCGCCGCGATCCAGCTCGACATGCCGCCCGCCTCGTTGATGCCTTCCTGCAGGATCTGACCGGCCTTGTCTTCCTTGTAGTACATGACCTGGTCCTTGTCGACCGGTGTGTACTGCTGGCCCGCGGGGTTGTAGATGCCAATCTGCCGGAACAGGCCTTCCATCCCGAAGGTGCGCGCTTCGTCCACCAGGATCGGCACGATGCGCGGGCCCAGGGCCTGGTCACGCAGCAACTGCGTCAGGAAGCGCACGTAGGCTTGCGTGGTGGAGATCTCGCGGCCCTCGGCGGTGGGCTCGAGCACGGCCTTGAAGGTCTCCAGCGCGGGCACCGTGAAGCTCTCATCGGCCTTCGTGCGGCGGTGTGGCAGATAGCCGCCCAAGGCCTTGCGGCGCTCGTGGAGGTACTTCATCTCGGGCGTGTCGTCCGCCGGCTTGTAGAAGGGCAGCTCGGCGATCTGGCTGTCGGGGATCGGGATGTTGAAACGGTCGCGGAAAACCTTGATGTCCTCGTCGCTGAGCTTCTTCGTCTGGTGGACGTTGTTCTTGCCCTCACCGATCTTGCCCATGCCGAAGCCCTTGACCGTCTTGACCAGCAGCACGGTCGGCTGGCCCTCGTGCTTCACGGCCGCGTGGAAGGCCGCATAGACCTTCTGCGAATCATGGCCGCCACGGCGCAGGTTCCAGATGTCGTCGTCGCTCATCTTCGCGACCATCTCCAGCGTGCGCGGATCGCGGCCGAAGAAATGCTTTCGGACGTAGGCACCGTCGTTGGCCTTGAAGGACTGGTAGTCGCCGTCGTTCGTCTCCATCATGATCTTGCGCAGGGCGCCGTCCTTGTCGCGCGCCAGGAGAGGGTCCCAGTTGCTGCCCCAGATCAGCTTGATCACGTTCCATCCGGCGCCGCGGAATTCGGACTCCAGCTCCTGGATGATCTTGCCGTTGCCGCGCACCGGACCGTCCAGGCGCTGCAGGTTGCAGTTGATGACGAAGATCAGGTTGTCCAGGTTCTCGCGAGCGGCCAAGCCGATGGCGCCCAGCGATTCGACCTCATCCATCTCGCCGTCGCCGCAGAAGACCCAGACCTTGCGGTTCTCGGTGTTGGCAATGCCGCGTGCGTGCAGGTACTTGAGGAAGCGCGCCTGGTAGATCGCCATCAGCGGGCCCAGGCCCATGGAGACGGTCGGGAATTGCCAGAACTGGGGCATCAGCTTCGGGTGCGGATAGCTCGACAGGCCCTTGCCGTCGACTTCCTGGCGGAAGTTGAGGAGCTGCTCTTCGCTCAGGCGGCCCTCGAGATAGGCGCGGGCGTAGATGCCGGGGGACACGTGGCCCTGGATGTAGAGGCAATCGCCGCCGTGGCCTTCGCTCTCGGCATGCCAGAAGTGGTTGAAGCCGGCGCCGAACATGTTGGCCAGCGAGGCGAAGGAGCCGATGTGTCCGCCGAGGTCGCCGCCCTCTGCCGGGTGGTGGCGGTTCGCCTTGACCACCATGGCCATCGCGTTCCAGCGCATATAGGCGCGCAGACGCTCTTCGACCTCGAGATTGCCGGGGCAACGCTCTTCCTGGTCGGTCTCGATCGTGTTCACGTAGGCGGTGTTGGCCGAGAACGGCTTGTCGATGCTGTGCTGGCGCGCATGCTCGAGCAACTGCTCAAGAAGAAAATGGGCGCGCTCGGGACCTTCGCTCTCGATGACGGCGGACAGGGCGTCCATCCATTCACGGGTTTCCTGCGCGTCCTGGTCGTTGGCTGCGGAGCCGAACAGGCTCTTCGGATTTGCCGACATGCTTGTCTCCTTCTAGAGGGTTGTGGCCGTAATTTAGTGCCGTATTCGGCAACGCGCGGGAGTTTCTCACAGAAATATAGACATTTCAAATGGCGCGTAGCGTTTTCTTAATGTGAAATAACAATGACGGCAAGACTCACGGCGGCCCGCGCGGTCCCTGTGGAAGGGGGCCTTCACCTAAACTCGCCGCATGCCCTTTTCCTCTCCGATCGCGGTTGCGCGCAGCGCCGTCAACGCGTCGCCGCTGTCCTGGTGGCGTCGCTGGTGGCGCCGGCAGACGCCGGTGCTGCAAGATGCCGTGGCGATGCTCGCGCCGCTGGCGGCGGTGCTGCTGTTCCTGGCGGCCATCGTCTCGGCCTTCTGGTATCTCCGCGCGGAAGAGATGGAGCGCGTGCAGGAATCGGTCAGGCGCGACGTGGAGTACGCCCAGCAGCGCGTGCGCCTGCGCCTCCTTGAGCGGCAGGAGCAGCTCATGCGCCTGGCGCGCGATGCCTCCAACCGCGAGATCGACGCCACCGAGTTCACCAGCCGATCGGAGTCCCTGGTCAGCCAGTTTCCCGAACTGCAGGCCATCAGCTGGATCGACGACCGGCGCCGCTTCAAGGCCGGCTACGCCGCACCGAGCGTGCACCCGGCGCTCCAGCATGCCGTCGGCGAAGTGCTGCGGCCGGGCGACATCGAAAGCAACTACGCGCTGGCGCGCGAACTGCGCCAGCCGGTCTTTTCGCAGCCTCTGGCCGGCGGCGACCCTCCGGCCATGCTGCAGCTGCACATTCCGTTCTTCGATCAGGGCCTGTTCGCCGGTGAGGTGCTGGGCGAGTTCTCGATCGACGGCTTGCTGCGCTACGGCATGCCCTCGGAGGTCTCGGCGCGCTATGCGGTGTCGCTGCTCGACGCCAAGGGCGGCTTGATCGCGGGCAACACGGTGGCCAGTCCGCGCGGCTCGGGCACGCGCCTCCTGCCCTGGACAGTGCGCACCAATGAGTACGAAGTGCCGGTCTCGCCGGTCGGCAACGCGCTGGTGTTGCGAGCGCAGGCCTACCGCACCTCACAAGGCGTCGTGGGCAACGGGCTCTTCTGGCTGGTGGGCGCGCTCAGCGTCCTGACGAGCTGGATGCTGATTGGCACCTGGCGCCATACGCGGCGACGGCTCCAGGCGCAGCAGGCACTGGTGGCCGAGACGAATTTCCGGCGGGCGATGGAGAACTCCATGCTCACCGGCATGCGCGTGCTCGACCTCGAGGGCCGCATCACCTATGTCAATGCCGCCTTCTGCGCCATGACGGGCTGGGACGAAGAGGAGCTGGTCGGCCAGACACCGCCGTTCCCCTACTGGCTGGAATCCGATCGTGAAGTCATGAATGAGCGGCTCGAGGAAGAGCTGCACGGCCGCGCACTGCCCGGGGGCTTCCAGGTGCGCGTGAAGCGCAAGAACGGCAGCGTGTTCAATGCCCGGCTGTACGTCTCGCCACTGATCGATGCGCGCGGACACCAGACCGGCTGGATGACCTCGATGACCGACATCACTGAGCCCACGCGCATCCGCGAACAGCTGTCCGCCTCCTACGAGCGCTTCACCACCGTCCTGGAGGCGCTGGACGCCTCGGTGTCGGTGGCGCCGCTCGGCAGCGAGGAACTGCTGTTCGCCAACAAGCTCTACCGGCTCTGGTTCGGGTCCAACACGGTGGGCCACCTCGGCATGGTGGCCCAAGCCGGCGTGCCGGCCTCGCATGCGCGCGATGAGGCACTCGACGACGTCGACCCCTTCGCGGGCCTGCCGATCGATCAGCTGACGACCGCACAGCCGGCCAACAACGAGATCTTCGTGCCGGAACTCGGCAAATGGCTGGAAGTGCGTTCGCGTTACCTGACCTGGGTCGATGGCCGGCTCGCGCAGTTGGTGATCGCGACCGACATCACGCCGCGACGCGATGCCGAAGACCTCTCCGCGGCGCAGGCCGATCGGGCACAGGCCGCCAGCCGTCTCATCACGATGGGAGAGATGGCGTCCAGCGTCGCGCACGAACTCAACCAGCCGCTGACCGCGATCACCAACTACTGCAACGGCATGATGTCGCGCATTCGAGGACAGCAGATCGACTCCGATGCCCTGCTCGCGGCGCTCGACAAGACCTCCAAGCAGGCACAGCGGGCGGGCCAGATCATCCAGCGCATCCGCTCCTTCGTGAAGCGCAGCGAGCCGAACCGCACACCGGCCGAGGTCGCGACCATGGTGAGCGAAGCGGTCGAACTCGCCGGCATCGAGCTGCGGCGCCGCAACGTGCGGCTCAATCACTACGTGGCGGCTCGCCTTCCGATCGTGAGGGTGGACCCGATCCTGATCGAGCAGGTCATGGTCAACCTGTTGAAGAATGCCGCCGAATCGATCGACCTGGCCGACCGCCCGCTGGCACGCCGCAGCGTGGAACTGCGCGTGCTGCCGAAGGTCATCGACGGCCAGAACGCGGTCGAGTTCTCGGTCCAGGACACCGGCATGGGCCTCGCGCCGGAAGTGATGGACCGGCTCTACGAGGCCTTCTTTTCGACCAAGCCCGAGGGCATGGGCATCGGGCTCAATCTTTGCCGCACCATCGTCGAGTCCCACAGGGGCCGGATGCAGGCGGAGAACATCTACAATGGCCCGGACGTGGTCGGATGCCGTTTTTCCTTCTGGATTCCGGTGTTGGACGCTATCGATTCCATAGCAAGCAACGAGGCGAAGGTACCTGCATGAGTTTGATTCCCAAGAAGGGCACGGTCTATGTTGTCGATGACGACGAGGCGGTTCGTGATTCGTTGCAATGGCTGCTCGAGGGCAAGGACTACCGGGTCCGCTGCTTCGATTCGGCCGAATCGTTCCTCTCACGCTATGACCCGCGCGAGGTTGCATGCCTGATTGTCGACATCCGCATGGGCGGCATGTCCGGCATCGAGTTGCAGGATCGCCTGATCGAGCGCCGGTCGCCGCTGCCGATCGTCGTCATCACCGGCCATGGCGACGTGCCGATGGCAGTCGACAGCATGAAGAAGGGTGCGATGGACTTCATCCAGAAGCCCTTCAACGACGAGGCGCTCGTGACGCTGGTCGAACGCATGCTCGAACATGCGCGCGGTGCGTTTGCCCAGCACCAGCAATCGGCCAGCCGCGACGCCCTGCTGTCCAAGCTCACGGGTCGCGAGGCACAGGTGCTCGAACGCATCGTCGCCGGGCGACTCAACAAGCAGATCGCCGACGACCTGGGCATCAGCATCAAGACGGTGGAAGCGCACCGCGCCAACATCATGGAAAAGCTCAACGCCAACACGGTGGCCGACCTCCTCAAGATCGCCCTGGGGCAGGCGGCTCCGGTCAAGGCCTAGCCGCTATCTCTCCCATAGCGACGTTCAGTCTCCACGCCTGCGCAAGCGGGCGTTTTTACTTGGAAAATCAAAAGCGATGACAGCTCAATTGATCGACGGCAACGCGCTCTCCCGCCAGCTCCTGGCGGACGTTGCAACACGCGCCGCCGCGCTCACAGCGCGCGGCATCACGCCCGGCCTGGCCGTCATCCTGGTCGGCAACGATCCCGCCAGCGAGGTCTATGTCGGCAAGAAGGTCCAGGCCTGCCAGGAACGCGGCTTGCGCTCGGTGCTGGAGCGCTATCCGGCCGAACTCACCGAAGCGGCACTTCTCGCCCGCATCGCGGCGCTGAACGCCGACCCCGCCATTCACGGCATCCTGGTCCAGATGCCCTTGCCCAAGCACATCGATCCGCACAAGGTGATCGAAGCCATCGCGACTTCCAAGGACGTCGACGGCTATTCGGTGCTGTCGGCCGGCGAACTGATGGCCGGTCTGCCGGGATTCCGACCCTGCACGCCCTACGGCTGCATGAAGCTGATCGAAAGCACGGGCGTCGCGCTCAAGGGCAAGCATGCCGTCGTCATCGGTCGCAGCAACACGGTCGGCAAGCCCATGGCCCTGCTTCTGCTGCAAGCCAATGCGACCGTCACCATATGCCATAGCGCAACGCCCGACATCGGCTACCACACGCGTCAGGCCGACGTCGTGGTTGTCGCCGTGGGCCGGCGCAACACGCTGACCGCCGACATGGTGAAGCCCGGCGCGGTGGTGATCGACGTCGGCATGAACCGCAACGAACAGAACAAGCTCGCGGGCGATGTCGACTTCGCCGGGGTGCGCGAGGTGGCCGGCTACATCACGCCGGTGCCCGGCGGCGTGGGGCCGATGACCGTGACGATGCTGATGGTCAACACCGTCGAGTCCGCCGAACGCCAGGCCGCAAAGGGCTGAGCGGCTCATCCTGTATTGAATCCGCACGCAACGACCGCAAGATAGATCCCATGACCAATCCGCTCCTCGACTTCACCGACCTCCCGCTGTTCGACCAGATCAAACCCGAGCACGTCGCGCCGGCCGTCGACGTCCTGCTGGCCGATGCCGAGAAGGCGCTGCAGACGGTGACAACGCCCGAATTCCCGGCCGACTGGACTGCCATTTCCAAGGTGCTGGACGTCGCATCCGAGCGTTTCAGCCGCGCCTGGGGAGCTGTTGGTCACCTCAACGCCGTCGCCGACACGACCGAGCTGCGCGCGGCCTACAACGAGGCCATGCCTCGCGTCACGGCCTTCTGGACGCGCCTGGGCTCCGACGAGCGCCTCTATGCAAAGTACAAGGCCATCGACCCCGCCAAGCTCAACCCCGAGCAGCGGCAGGCTCATCGCAACGCGGTGCGCAACTTCGTGCTGGGCGGAGCGGAACTGCAAGGCGCGGCCAAGACGCGCTTCGCCGAAATCCAGGAACGCCAGGCCGAGCTGAGCCAGAAGTTCAGCGAGAACGCCCTCGACGCGACCGACGCGTTCGCGTACTACGCGAAGCTCGGCGAACTCGAGGGCCTGCCCGAAGACGTGATCAGCGCCGCGCGCGCAGCAGCCGAAGCGGAAGGCAAGGATGACTACAAGCTCACCCTGAAAATGCCTTCCTACTTGCCGGTCATGCAGTTCGCCAGGAGCAGCGCCCTGCGCGAGACGCTCTACCGCGCCTATGTCACGCGCGCCAGCGAGTTCGGCGACCCGGCCTTCGACAACACCGAGCTGATCCGCGAAATCCTCGCCTTGCGCCAGGAAGAAGCGAAACTCCTGAGCTACCCCAACTTCGGCGAACTCTCCATCGTGCCCAAGATGGCCGAATCCGCCGCACAGGTCATCAAGTTCCTGCGCGATCTGGGCACCAAGGCCAGGCCCTACGGCGAACGCGACCTCGCAGACCTGCGGGCCTTCGCCGCCGAGCAGCTCGGCATCCTCGATCCGCAGCCCTGGGACTGGAGCTACATCGGCGAAAAGCTCAAGGAGGCGCGCTACGCGTTCAGCGAGCAGGAGGTCAAGCAGTACTTCACGGCGCCGAAGGTGATGGCAGGCCTGTTCAAGATCGTCGAGACGCTGTTCGAGGTTTCGATCCGGCGCGACAGCGCGCCTGTATGGCACCCGAGCGTGGAGTTCTATCGCATCGAGCGTGCCGGCCAGAAGGTCGGGCAGTTCTACCTCGACCCCTCCGCCCGTGCCGCCAAGCGCGGCGGCGCCTGGATGGACGACGTGCGCGCACGCTGGCTGAGACCCGACACCGGCGCGCTGCAGACACCCGTCGCCCAATTGGTCTGCAACTTCGCCGAAGGCGTCGACGGCAAGCCGCCGCTGCTCACGCACGACGACGTGACGACACTGTTCCACGAATTCGGCCACGGGCTGCACCACATGCTCACGCAGGTGAACGAGCGCGATGTCTCGGGTATCAGCGGCGTCGAATGGGACGCGGTCGAGCTGCCGAGCCAGTTCATGGAAAACTTCTGCTGGGAATGGGACGTCCTGTCGCACATGACCTCGCATGTCGATACCGGCGAGCCCCTGCCCCGCCCCCTGTTCGACAAGATGACCGCGGCCAAGAACTTCCAGAGCGGGCTGCAGACCCTGCGCCAGATCGAGTTCTCGCTGTTCGACATGCTGCTGCACACCGAGTACGACGCCGCGACCGCCCGACCGGGCGATGTGATGGCCTTGCTCGACAAGGTGCGTGCCGAAATCGCAGTGATGCCTTCGCCCCCCTTCAGCCGTACACCTAACACCTTCAGCCACATCTTCTCGGGCGGTTATGCGGCGGGCTATTACAGCTACAAGTGGGCCGAGGTGCTGAGCGCGGACGCCTATGCCGCCTTCGAGGAAACGGCCGGCGCCAATGGAGCACCGAGCATCGAAACCGGCCGCAAGTACCGGGAGGCCATCCTGGAAGCTGGCGGAAGCCGCAGTGCGATGGATTCGTTCAAGGCGTTCCGCGGCCGCGAGCCCCAGCTCGACGCCCTGCTGCGCCACCAGGGAATGACGCAAGCTCAGCCGATCTGATCGCGCAAGGGCCTCGCGGCCTGAGATACTCCGGCCATCCGATCATGGAGTAGTCATCGATGAAGCTGAACATGGGTCTCTCAGGCCTCGCCTTGCTGCTCGTCGCGAGCGCCGTGCTCGCGCAACCTGTCTACCGCAACGTCGACAAGAACGGCAAGGTCACTTTCTCCGACCAGCCGCCTGCGGCAGGTGCATCGGGCGCCGCGCCGCGGAGCGGTGTCTCCTCCGCCGCGGATGCGGGCCTGCCGTATGAAGTGCGGCAGGTGGCGCAGCGCTATCCCGTCACCCTCTACACCAGCGAGGAATGCGGCCCCTGCAATGCTGGACGTTCTCTGCTGACCACGCGCGGCGTGCCCTTCGACGAGCGGACCGTCAAGACCAACGCGGACATCGAAGCATTGCAGCGCCTGAGCAACCAGAACTCGCTGCCGGTGCTGACCATCGGCTCGCAGCAGTTGAAGGGCTTCTCGGATTCGGAGTGGTCCCAATACCTGGACGCGGCGGGTTATCCCAAGAGCGCCCAATTGCCGGCGAGCTATCGGAACCCGCCGCCCCGACCATTGGTTGCCCAGCAGCCGGCCGTGCAACCCGCGACCGCCGTCCCCACCCCGGCTGCCCCGCCTCCACTGCCTGCGGCATCGAACGAGCCGACGCCGAACAACCCCGCAGGCATCAAGTTCTGAGGCTGCCGCGCGGCTCAGTCGAAGCTGCGGGTTTCCACACCGGAGGGCGTGCCCAGCAGGCAGATGTTCGCTCGCTGGTAGGCAAAGACACCGACGGTGATCACGCCGGGCCACTGGTTGACTTCGGTTTCGAAGCCGAGCGGATCGGTGATCCTGAGGCCGGTGACATCAATGATGTGCTGTCCGTTGTCCGTGACCAGCGGCAACCCGTCCTGCTCGCGAACCTGCGCCAGCCCGCCTAGCCGGGCGAACTGCCGTATCACGCGCCGCGCCGCCATTGGAATCACCTCGACCGGCAGCGGATAGGCGCCGAGCGTGTTGACCAGCTTGGAGGCATCCGCGATGCAAACAAAGGTCCTGGACTGGGCGGCAACGATCTTCTCGCGCGTGAGCGCTGCGCCCCCGCCCTTGATCATGTAGCCGCGGCCGTCGATCTCGTCGGCGCCGTCGATATACACCGAGAGCTCGTCGACCTCGTTGCTGTCGAACACCGGAATGCCCAATGCGCGCAAGCGCTCCGTCGAGGCGAGCGAGCTGGACACTGCCCCACGGATGTCCTCCTTGATCGTCGCGAGCGCGTCGATGAACTTGTTGACCGTGGAGCCGGTGCCGACACCGACGATCTCGCCCTTCATGACATATTCGAGCGCGGCGCGGCCCACCTGCGCCTTGAGTTCATCCTGGGTCAGGGCGGGAGCGGGGGAAGTCATCGGGGAGAATCCTTGGCTGATTGAAGTCGAGAATTATCCAATGCCCCTGCTGCTGCCATCTTCGCTCTACGGGCTTGCCCGCCCCTTTCTTTTCGGCTTCGACCCCGAGCATGCCCACGAAATCACCCTGGACGGGCTCGCGCGTACCCAGAACACGCCCCTTGCATGCGCCTACGCGGCGCCACGCGTGGACGACCCCGTTACGCTGGCAGGCCTCGCCTTCCCGAACCGGGTCGGCCTGGCGGCGGGCCTGGACAAGAACGCCCGCTGCATCGATGCGTTTGCCGCCATGGGCTTCGGTTTCGTCGAGGTCGGCACCGTCACGCCGAAGGCCCAGCCGGGCAATCCGAAGCCGCGCATGTTCCGGCTGCCGCAGCGCGACGCGCTGATCAACCGCCTGGGCTTCAACAACGATGGGCTCGACGCTTTCGTGGCGAACGTGAAGCGCGCCCGCTTCCGCCGAAACAGCTCGAAGACGCCGATGCTGCTCGGCCTCAACATCGGCAAGAACGCCGCCACGCCGATCGAGCGCGCGGTGGACGACTATCTGGTCTGCCTGGACGGCGTATACGCGCATGCAGACTACGTCACGATCAACATCTCGAGCCCCAACACCGCCAATCTGCGCTCGCTCCAGAGCGATGAGGCACTCGATGCCCTGCTCGGCGCCGTGGCCGACAAGCGCGAGGCGTTGGCCGCGCGGCACGGCAAGCGAGTGCCGTTGTTCGTCAAGATCGCCCCCGACCTGGACGAAGCACAGGTCAAGGTGATCGCGGCGACGCTTCGGCGGCATGGCATGGATGGCGTCGTCGCGACCAACACCACGCTCGCCCGCGACGCGGTCGCCGGCCTTCCGCACGCCACCGAAGCCGGGGGGCTCTCGGGAGCGCCGGTGAGGGAGGCGAGCAACAAGGTAGTCAGGCAGTTGCGATCGGCGCTGGGCCGCGGCTTTCCCATCATCGGCGTGGGAGGCGTGATGAGCGCGGCCGACGCCAAGGCCAAGATCGCTGCCGGAGCCGATGTTGTGCAGATCTACACCGGCCTGATCTATCGCGGCCCGGGACTGGTGCGCGAGGTCGCTCAGGCGCTGCGCGAGGACAGCGCCTGAGGATTCGGGTTCAGCGCATCCGCCAGAGGATCGGACCGACCACCGCTGCCCAACGCAGCAGACGGCGCGGACCGAGCGCCGCCAGGACAGCCGCGGCGGCCACGCCGGTGGCGACGGGATGCTCGCGCGCGATGCGCAGCGCAGCCTCGCTCATGGATTCGTCGGCGGGCGGCGCCTCGCCACCGCCCTGGCGGCGGCCGGGCTTTGCCGAGGTCGCCGCCTGAAGCGTTGCGATGCGCAGCCGCTGACGCTCGATACGCGCCAGCAACTCTTCGCGCGTCACCGGTCGGCGCTCGCGCGGCGCTGCATCGGCATGCTGGCCGACGCCGAACTGCCCCCGCGCCCACTCCCAATCGCGCGCAAACTCGCGACGCGCGGGCTCGAAGGCTTGCGATGCCTTGCGCATCGTCGCGATCAGGGCGATCACCGCCGCCAGCCAGAGCACGGTCCACACGGCCGCCATCGACCATGCGGCCGCGATACGGTGCGGCGTGTCCCAGAAATGCACGACGACCGCCATCGACACCAAGGCCACGGCAACGGTCGTGAGGCCGATCACCGCGATGACGAGAGCGAGCACCATGCGCAGGCGCTGTTTTTCTTCCTCCCACGCCAGGCGTACGAGTTGGACGCGGTCCTCCGCCGCCAGCGCGCCTTCACCGGCCAGGATGCGCAGTCGCCGCAGATACACATCCAGTCCGAACAGGGACCAGAGCTTCATCCTCCGCCCCCACACAGGCCGCAGGTACCGGGCCTAGCGGCGACCAAGCAGCAGACCCACCAGGACGCCCACGGCCAATGCCGCCCCGGCAATCTGCCAGGGCTCGTCATGTGCGTATGCGTTGGCCGCGTCGGCTGCTTCGCGCGCCTTCCTGGCGGCGACCCGACTCTTCTCCGCCGCAAGTTCACGCGCGATCGCCAGTTTGCTGTCGATGCGCTGTCGCATGGCCTTGATATGGGGAACCGAATCGAGTTCCTTGCTTGCGAGCACGCCGCGGACGTCACTGGCGATGTCTTCAGCGACGGCGTTGGCGGCCGCCTCGAGGTTTGTAGTTGCAGTCATTGAAGAGTGTTTCTCCGCATTTCCACCGGCACCGTGCCGGTGACTCCACGCCATCAGGCGGCGTGCCGTTCCATCGTACATGGCCGCGAGGGTCTAGGACAGAATTCCGGCCACACGGCGAGCGATGGCCAGGCTGCTGGTGAGCCCGGGCGACTCGATGCCGAACAGGTTGACGAGACCGGGCACGCCATGGTCCGCCGGCCCCTGGATCATGAAGTCGGCTGCGGCCTGGCCCGGCCCGGATATCTTGGGGCGGATGCCCGCATAGCCCGGGATCAGCGCCCCATCCGGCAGATCCGGCCAGTACTTGCGCACCTCGGCGTAAAAGCCATCGCCGCGCGCCGGGTCGACCACCAGGTCGTCCGGCGATGCAACCCATTGGACATCGGGGCCGAACTTGGCTTGGCCACCCAGGTCCAGCGTGAGATGCACGCCGAGTCCCGCGGCCTCGGGCACGGGGTAGATCAGGCGGCTGAAAGGTGCTCGTCCGGCCAGCGTGAAGTAGTTCCCCTTGGCGAAATGGGCTGTCGGGACGGTGTCGGCGCGCAGCCCTTCGAACCGCCGGGCCAGCGCCGGAGCCGATAGCCCCGCGGCATTCACCACGCTGTTGCAGCGCAAGACCGTGCCGTCCTGCGCTGTCAGCACGATGCCGTCCCTCGTGCACTCGGCGCGCGACACGCCCGACTTCACCGCCACTACACCGCCCGCGTTCTCGAGATCACCCTGAAGGGCCAGCATCAGTGCATGGCTGTCCACGATGCCGGTGCTGGGGGAGTGCAGAGCGGCCAGGCACTCCAGCAGCGGCTCCATCGAACGTGCCTGAGCCTGGGTGAGCAGAACCATGTCGTCGACGCCGTTGGCTCGCGCCTTGGCGGCGATGGCCTCCAGTTCCCCGACCTGGCTCTCCGAGGTGGCAACGATGAGCTTGCCGCAGCGGCGATGAGGCACGCCGTGCTGAGCGGCATACTCGTAGAGCAGCGCCTTGCCCTCCACGCACAACTGCGCCTTGAGCGAGCCACGTGGGTAGTAGATGCCGGCGTGAATGACCTCGCTGTTGCGCGAACTCGTGCCGGTGCCAATCGCGCCCTCAGCCTCCAGAACAATGACTTCGCGGCCTCGCAGCGCAAGCGCTCGCGCGACAGCCAGACCCACGACACCGGCGCCGATCACGGCGCAATCAAATTCATCCATCCCTCAAGCTTAGCGGGACTGACGACCAGGTCCTGAAATCACTTCGGCGCCGCAGGAAACGGGTTCTCTGGATCGGCCGGATTGCCCGGCGGTATGGCTGGCCCCTTGTCCGGCTCGACCGGAAGCTCGGGGACATCCGGCGGGTCGGCTGTGATGGGCGATGGAAGATCAGGACTGGTGGCCATGACGATTCTCCTTAGCGCATCGTTGTACAAGACTTGACGGCAAAGCACCACCGGCGCGCGGACGGATCCGGCGTCGGCGCAGACCGACACTCGTCCGAGAACAACGAATGGGAAGGAATTTGGTGGGCGGTGGAGGTTTCGAACCTCCGACCCCAGCAGTGTGAATGCTGTGCTCTACCCCTGAGCTAACCGCCCTTGACGCACAGTTCAGGCAGTTGCCTGACAGTGCACCAGATGGATGTTTCGTGCCGCGTGGCGCGAAGCCTGCGATTATGCCACAGCGTTTGGGCCGTTCTGGCGAAAAAGCGTTCGACCGTTGCTGGCCTTGTCGAGCTGGACGAGCAAGGCCTCATGCGCGGCGAGTTCATGTTCCGCCGCGACCAGTACGGGCAGCTCGAAGCGGCTCAGATCGACCGCGACCACGGCACCCAAAGATGGCTCGTTCGAAGCGTCTTCGATCAACAGCGCATCCTGTCCGCGCGTCAGGTTGATGTAGACGTCCGCCAGCAGCTGGGCATCGAGCTTGGCACCGTGGAAGGTCCGGTTCGAACGGTCGACACCGAAGCGGTCGCACAAGGCGTCGAGCGAGTTGCGCTTGCCGGGATAGACCAGCTTGGCCATCGCGAGCGTGTCGGTGACTTCGCGCACGAAGCTGCGCAGTGGAGGCAGCCCGGCGAGCTCCAACTCCTTGTTGAGAAAGCCGACGTCGAAGGCCGCGTTGTGGATGATCAGCTCGGCATCACGCAGGTAGTCGATGACGTCGTTCGCCAGGGTCGCGAACTTGGGCTTGTCGCGCAGGAAGTCGGTCGTCAGCCCGTGCACCTTGAGCGCGTCCTCGTGGCTCTCGCGCTCCGGATTGAAGTAGATGTGCAGGTCGTTGCCGGTGAGCTTGCGATTGAACAGCTCGACGCAACCCAGCTCGATGATGCGGTCGCCGTTCTCGGCGGACAGCCCGGTGGTCTCGGTGTCGAGCACGATCAGTCTGGACATCAGTGGTTCTCTTTGGCGTGGTTGATCGAGTACTTGGGAATCTCTACGGTCACATCGCTCTGCGCCAGGATCGCCTGGCAGCTCAGCCGCGACTGAGGCTCCAGACCCCAGGCGCGGTCGAGCAGGTCTTCCTCGCCCTCCTCTGCCTCGTTGAGCGATTCGAATCCCTTGCGCACCACCACATGGCAGGTGGTGCAGGCGCAGCTCATCTCGCACGCATGCTCGATGTTGATGTGATTGTCGAGCATCGCCTCGCAGATCGACGTGCCGGCAGGCGCAGTGATCTCGGCGCCGTGCGGGCAATATTCGGGATGGGGAAGGATCTTGATCGTGGGCATGAAGGGCTTTATAGGGATTCGATCTGGCGGCCAGCCAGCGCACGCGCGATGCCCACGTTCATCCGCTCGGCGGCGAAGGCCTCGGTACCTTCCGCGAGCGCCTTGGTCGCGGCTTCGATGACCGCGGCGTCGTCGGCGGAACGCGCGACGCGCAGGGCCTGCATCAGCGCGTCGATCGCGCCGCGCTCTTCGGCGGACAGCAGATCGCCATCCGCGTCGAGCGCGCTCTGGGTCGCCAGCAACATGCGATCGGCATCCACGCGCGCTTCGACGACGGCACGCGCGCGCATGTCCTGCTGGGCGGTGGAAAAGCTCTCCTGCAGCATGGTCGCGATCTGGTCGTCGGACAGGCCGTAGGACGGTTTGACGGCGACATGCGCCTCGACGCCGCTGCCCTGCTCCTTGGCGCTCACGCTGAGAAGGCCATCGGCATCGACGGTGAACGTGACGCGAATTCGCGCGGCGCCGGCGGCCATCGGCGGAATGCCGCGCAGCTCGAAGCGAGCGAGGCTGCGGCAATCGGCCACGAGGTCTCGCTCGCCCTGCACCACATGCAGCGCCAGGGCTGTCTGACCATCCTGGTAGGTCGTGAAGTCCTGCGCCATGGCTGTCGGAATGGTCTGGTTCCGCGGCACGATGCGCTCCACCAGCCCGCCCATGGTCTCGAGACCGAGCGAAAGAGGGATCACGTCCAGCAGCAGCAGGTCATCCGCGCCGCCGTTGCCGGCGAGCTGATTGGCCTGGATCGCGGCGCCCAGGGCGACGACTTCGTCGGGGTTCAGATTGGTCAGCGCGTCCCGGCCGAAGAACGCCGCCACGGCACGGCGGATCTGCGGCATGCGCGTGGCGCCCCCCACAAGCACGATGCCTTGCAGCTCATCCGCCGAGAGCCTTGCGTCACGAAGCGCCTTGCGAACCGCGGCGATGGTGCGCGCGGTGAGGCTGGCCGTCGCGCTTTCGAACTGCGTGCGCTCAAGTTCGCAGCGCACGGCGGTGCCGGCGAATTCCGCGGCGACAGTGGTCGACTCCGCTTCGGACAGCGCCTCCTTGGCCGCCCGTGCCGCAATCAGCAATGCGGACCTGTCGTTATCGCTTCGGGCCTCGAGTCCGGTTTGCCGCAACACAAGCTCCGCAAGCGCATGGTCGTAGTCATCGCCGCCAAGTGCCGAATCGCCACCAGTAGCGATGACTTCGAACACGCCCTGCGTCAGCCGCAGAATCGAAATGTCGAAGGTTCCGCCGCCGAGGTCATACACCGCGTACAGGCCCTCGCTGGCATTGTCCAGGCCGTAGGCGATCGCAGCCGCGGTCGGCTCGCTGATGAGGCGCAGCACGTTGATGCCGGCGAGCTGGGCTGCATCCTTGGTGGCTTGGCGCTGGCCCTCGTCGAAGTACGCCGGCACCGTGATCACGGCACCGTAGAGTTCGTTGTCGAAGGTGTCCTCGGCCCGAAAGCGCAAGGTCGCGAGAATCTCCGCACTCACCTCGACAGGCGACTTCTCGCCCGCCACGGTTTGCACCTTGGCCATGCCGCCGTCGCCGTCGCCGTCGCCGGCCAGCCTGTAGGCCATCGCATCGCGATTGGCGATGTCCTGGACGCCGCGTCCCATCAGGCGCTTGACCGAAGTGATGACGTTGGAAGGGTCTGTGGCGCGCGCGGCCAGGGCGTCGAAACCGATCTGGCGACGATCCTTTTCAAGGTAGCGCACAGCTGAAGGAAGCAACACGCGGCCCTGGTCATCGGGCAGGCATTCGGCCACGCCATTGCGCACGGCAGCCACCAGCGAATGGGTGGTCCCGAGGTCGATGCCTACCGCGATGCGACGTTGATGGGGGTCGGGCGCTTGGCCGGGTTCTGAAATCTGAAGCAATGCCATGGCCTATTGTCCCCACTGATCGGACTTGGCTTCGACGTCGTCGGCAAAGCGCTCTATGAACATGAGGGCTCTTACCTGGCGCGCGGCGCCGGCGAAGTCACCCTTCTCGTCGATGAGCCAGTCGAGGGTGGACAGCGCACGCGCGCGGCCTGCCTCGACTTCGGCTCGGAGCTTGTCGATGGCCGCGGCATCGCGGGCGTCGTCGAGTTCCTCGCGCCACTCCATCTGCTGCACCAGGAAATCGGGTGGCATCGCTGTGTTGGTTTCAGCGTTCACCGGCGCGCCGTTGAGCTGGCAGAGGTATGTCGCGCGCTTGATCGGGTCCTTGAGCCGCTGGTACGCCTCGTTGATGCGCACCGACCACTGCATGGCCACGCGCTGCGCCGCGGCGCCCTGGGCCGCGAAGCGGTCCGGGTGGGCTTCACGCTGCAGCTCCTTCCATCGGGCGTCGAGGGCGGCGCGGTCCTGTGCAAACTTGGCAGGCACTGCGAACAGTTCGAAATCGGTGTCGTTCAGGTTCATGGCGATAAAAAGCCGCCAGCACATGACATGGTGGCGGCTCGGGACACGAGGCCGGAATGCTCAGATACGAAAGCTTTCACCGCATCCGCAGCGGTCTCGTTCGTGCGGGTTGTTGAACTTGAAGCCTTCATTGAGGCCCTCGCGCACGAAGTCGAGTTCGGTGCCGTCGATATAGGCCAGACTCTTCGGATCGACCAGCACCTTGACGCCGTGATCCTCGAAAACGATGTCTTCGGGCGCGAGTTCGTCCACGTACTCGAGCTTGTAGGCAAGGCCCGAGCACCCCGTGGTCTTGACGCCCAGCCGCACACCCACGCCCTTGCCTCGCTTGCCGAGGTAACGGGTGACGTGGCGAGCAGCCGCTTCGGTCAGGGTCACAGCCATGTCAGTGAACGGCTGCCGGCGCAGCGGTGGCGATGGCGTGCTTGGCCTTGTAGTCGCTGACCGCAGCCTTGATCGCGTCTTCCGCCAAGATCGAACAATGGATCTTGACGGGCGGCAATGCCAATTCCTCGGCGATCTGCGAGTTCTTCAGCGCAGCGGCTTCGTCGAGCGTCTTGCCCTTGACCCATTCGGTCACCAGCGAGGAAGAAGCAATGGCCGAGCCGCAGCCGTAGGTCTTGAAGCGCGCGTCCTCGATCACACCGGTTTCCGGGTTGACCTTGATCTGCAGCTTCATGACATCGCCGCACGCCGGTGCGCCGACCATGCCGGTTCCCACCGAGTCGTCGCCCTTTTCGAAGGAGCCGACGTTGCGAGGGTTTTCGTAGTGATCAATAACCTTGGATGAATAAGCCATGGAGTACCTCTTGGATCGTTAGTGAGCCGACCACTGGATCGTGCTGATGTCGATGCCGTCCTTGAACATCTCCCACAACGGGCTCAGCTCGCGGAGCTTGGCGACGTTGTGCTTGATGGTCGAGATCGCGTAGTCGATTTCTTCTTCGGTCGTGAAACGGCCGATGGTCATGCGAAGGCTGCTGTGCGCGAGTTCGTCGCTGCGACCGAGGGCGCGCAGCACGTAGCTGGGCTCGAGACTCGCAGAGGTACAGGCGGAACCGCTGGACACGGCCAGACCCTTGATGCCCATGATCAACGACTCGCCTTCGACGTAGTTGAAGCTCATGTTCAGGTTGTGCGGCACACGGTGCTCGAGATCCCCATTGATGAAGACCTGCTCGACATCCTTCAAGCCGTTGAGAAGACGCTGCTGCAGGGCGTGGGCCTTGGCAATGTCTTGCTTCATCTCCAGTTTGGCGATGCGGAAGGCCTCGCCCATCCCGACGATCTGGTGCGTGGGCAAGGTGCCCGAACGCATGCCGCGCTCATGGCCCCCCCCGTGCATCTGGGCTTCGAGCCGCACGCGCGGCTTGCGGCGCACGTACAGGGCGCCGATACCCTTGGGACCGTATGTCTTGTGCGAAGCCAGGCTCATCAGGTCGATGGGCAGGTTCTTGACATCGATTTCGACCTTCCCGGTGGCCTGCGCCGCATCGACGTGGAAGATCACGCCCTTCTCGCGGCAGATGCTGCCGAGGGCCACCACGTCCTGGATCACGCCGATCTCGTTGTTCACGAACATCACACTTGCGAGGATCGTGTCCGGGCGAATTGCGGCCTTGAATGCCTCCAGGTCGAGCAGGCCGTTTTCCTGGACATCCAGATACGTCAGCTCGAAACCCTGGCGCTCCAGTTCGCGCATGGTGTCGAGGACGGCCTTGTGCTCGGTCTTGACCGTGATGAGGTGCTTGCCCTTGCCCTTGTAGAAGTGCGCCGCACCCTTGAGCGCGAGGTTGTTCGACTCGGTGGCACCGGAAGTCCAGACGATTTCACGCGGATCGGCCCCGATCAGGTCGGCCACCTCGCCGCGCGCCTTCTCCACGGCTTCTTCCGCCTCCCAGCCCCAGGCGTGGCTGCGCGATGCCGGATTGCCGAAGTGCTCGCGCAACCAGGGAATCATCGCGTCCACGACGCGGGGATCGACGGGCGTCGTGGCGCCGTAGTCGAGGTAGATCGGGAAATGAGGAGTGACGTCCATGGCTGGCTCAGGCTGGCGTGGGGTTTATCTTGTTGAAAACAATGTCAAAACGGATGGAGCGGCGCCCGCGGACACCGCCCTTCCCGATCAGGACTTGGCGAAGGCATTGCCCAGTGCGAACACCGAATTGGGTGCATTGACCCTGATTGGCTTCACCACCGGCTGCGCAGAAATCGCACGTTTCACGGCAGGCTTGTTTTCGACCTGCACGCCCTTGGCGAGTTGGTCGTCGACCAGCTTCTGCAGGGTGACCGAGTCCAGGAACTCGACCATCCGCTGATTGAGCGAAGCCCAGAGTTCGTGGGTCATGCAACGCCCCGCCTCGCCCAGGCAGTTTTCCTTGCCGCCGCATTGCGTGGCGTCGATTGGCTCATCGACCGAGACAATGATGTCGGCCACGGTGATTTCCGAGGCCTTGCGGCCGAGCGAATAACCGCCGCCCGGCCCACGGGTCGATTCGACCAGCTCATGACGGCGCAGCTTGCCGAACAGCTGTTCGAGGTAGGACAACGAAATCTGCTGCCGCTGGCTGATTGCGGCCAGCGTGACCGGACCGGTGTTCTGGCGCAGCGCCAGGTCGATCATGGCTGTAACCGCAAAGCGGCCTTTGGTAGTGAGACGCATCGCAAGCTCCTTGAGTGCTTACCGTTGAAATGACACCATGGCCGGCGGCCGCGGTGACTTCGTCTCCGCCCTGCCCGATTCCTGCGCCGCTGGTGAGGCAATTGATAGGATTCGGACCTTCATCGCGAAGTTTCTCTGTTGTTGAGTATTTCACTCAACTATAACAGAAAGCCCTTTGGGTTGCTCGGGTAAACCCGCTTGCCGGCCCAAGGGCCCTCACGCCCCACCGGGCGGAATGGTGATGTTGTCGTGTCCTGCCGCGCCGAACGCCTGCTCGCGCAGCTCGGCCAACTGGTCGCGCACCCGCGCGGCTTTCTCGAACTCCAGATTGCGGGCGTGCTCCAGCATGAGCTTCTCGAGCCGCTTGATCTCGCGAGCGACATCCTTCTCGGACATGTCCTCGACCTTGGCGCGCTCGAGTTCGCGCTTCGCGGCTTCCTTGCCGCTCTTCTCACTGTACACGCCGTCGATCAGATCGCGTACCTGCTTGACGATGCTTCGCGGCGTGATGCCATTGGCTTCGTTGTGGGCGAGCTGCTTTGCCCGACGCCGTTCAGTCTCGCCGATGGCTTTCTTCATCGACTCGGTCATGCGGTCGGCATAGAGAATTGCCTTACCGTTGAGATTTCGCGCCGCCCGTCCGATTGTCTGGATCAGTGAACGTTCGGCACGCAGGAACCCTTCCTTGTCGGCATCCAGAATCGCCACCAGCGAAACCTCCGGTATATCGAGCCCCTCTCGCAAGAGATTGATGCCGACGAGCACATCGAAAGATCCCAGGCGCAGATCCCGCAGGATCTCGACCCGCTCGACCGTGTCGATGTCGCTGTGCAGATAGCGCACCTTGACACCGTTGTCGCTCAGGTAATCGGTCAACTGCTCCGCCATGCGCTTGGTCAAGGTCGTGATCAGCACGCGTTCATTCTTGTCGACGCGCAGGCGGATCTCCTGAAGCACGTCGTCCACCTGGTGGGTAGCGGGCCGGACTTCGACTTCAGGGTCGATCAGCCCGGTCGGCCGCACCAGTTGCTCGACCACGTTGCCCGCATGATCGATCTCGTACTGTGCCGGCGTCGCCGAGACGAAGATGCACTGCCGCATGCGGGTCTCGAACTCGTCGAACTTCAATGGCCGGTTGTCCAGCGCCGAGGGCAGCCGAAAGCCGTACTCGACCAGGGTGGTCTTGCGGGCCCGGTCGCCGTTGTACATGCCGCCTAGCTGGCCGATCATCTGGTGGCTCTCGTCTAAGAACATGAGCGCGTCCTTCGGCAGATAGTCCGTCAGCGTCGCGGGCGGTTCGCCCGGCGCCGCGCCTGACAAGTGGCGGCTGTAGTTCTCGATGCCCTTGCAGTGGCCGATCTCGGCCAGCATCTCGAGGTCGAATCGGGTCCGCTGCTCGATCCGCTGCGCTTCCACCAACTTGCCCTCCTTCAGGAAGTGCTTGAGCCGCTCGTCGAGTTCCAGCTTGATGGTTTCGACCGCGCTCAGCACCTTGTCGCGGGGCGTCACGTAATGGCTCGACGGATACACCGTGAAGCGGGGAATCTTCTGCCGGATGCGCCCGGTGAGCGGGTCGAAGAGCTGCAGCGACTCGATTTCGTCATCGAACAGCTCGATGCGGATTGCGAGCTCGCTGTGCTCGGCAGGGAACACATCGATCGTGTCGCCGCGCACCCGGAAGCTCCCGCGGGCGAAATCCTGCTCGTTGCGCGTGTATTGCATCCGAATCAGGCGGCCGATCACGTCTCGCTGGCCGATCTTGTCGCCGACCCGCATGATGAAACGCATCTGCGTGTAATCCTCGGGCGTGCCGATGCCGTAGATCGCGCTCACCGTTGCCACGATCACCGTGTCGCGCCGCTCCAGCACACTCTTGGTGGCCGACAGGCGCATCTGCTCGATGTGCTCGTTGATCGAGCTGTCCTTCTCGATGAACAGATCCCGCTGCGGCACGTAGGCTTCGGGCTGGTAATAGTCGTAATAGCTGACGAAGTACTCGACGGCGTTCTTGGGAAAGAACTCGCGGAACTCGCTGTAGAGCTGCGCCGCCAGTGTCTTGTTGGGCGCGAACACGATCGCGGGGCGTCCCAGGCGCGCGATCACGTTGGCCATGGTGAAGGTCTTGCCCGAGCCCGTGACGCCGAGCAGTGTCTGGAACACCTCCCCGTCCTGGACGCCCTCGACCAGCCCGGCGATCGCCGCCGGCTGGTCGCCAGCGGGGGGATAGGGCTGGAAAAGCTCGAAAGGCGAGCCGGGGAAGGTGATGAATTCGCCTTCCTTGGCGGCGCCGACGGCATCGGCGTGTCTTTCGGGAATGACTTCGGTGGTTTCTGGCATAGCGTGGACTCAGGGAGGTGGTGGCGCGGCCGGTAAAATTCAAGCCAACCGGGCAGCGTAACGCAGGTCCGGCGTTCACGTGAACCGATCACCCCAAAGGATTCTTCCATGTCAATGTTCACCGCCGTCGAGATGGCACCGCGCGACCCGATCCTGGGTCTCAATGAGCAATACGCCGCCGACAGCAACCCCAACAAGGTCAACCTCGGCGTCGGTGTCTACTACGACGACAACGGCAAGCTGCCCCTGCTGGCGTGCGTGCAGAAGGCCGAGGAGGACATGATGAAGGCGCCTACCGCCCGCGGCTACCTGCCGATCGACGGTATCGCGGCCTACGACAATGCGGTCAAGGGCCTGGTTTTCGGCGCCGACAGCGAGCCGGTGAAGTCCGGCCGCATCGCCACCATTCAGGGACTGGGCGGCACCGGCGGACTCAAGGTCGGCGCGGACTTCCTCAAACATCTCAACCCCAACGCCAAGGTCCTGATCAGCGACCCGAGCTGGGAGAACCACCGCGCCCTGTTCACCCAAGCCGGCTTCGTCGTCGAAACCTATCCCTACTACGACGCCGCCAAGCGCGGCATTGACTTCGAAGGCATGCTGGCCGCGCTGAACGCGGCGCCCGCCGGAACCATCGTCGTCCTGCATGCGTGCTGCCACAACCCCACCGGCTACGACATCACCGCCGCCCAGTGGGACCAGGTGGTCACCGCCGTCAAGGAAAAGAAGCTGGTGGCCTTCCTCGACATGGCCTACCAGGGCTTCGGCTACGGCATCAAGGAAGACGGCATGGCGGTCGGCAAGTTCGTCGACGCCGGCCTGAGCTTCTTCGTCGCCACCTCGTTCTCGAAGAGTTTCAGCCTCTACGGCGAGCGCGTCGGCGCCTTGTCGGTCCTGTGCGAGAGCAAGGAAGAGGCCAGCCGCGTGCTCAGCCAGCTCAAGATCGCGATCCGGACCAACTACAGCAACCCGCCGACGCACGGCGGCGCGGTAGTCGCGGCCGTCCTCGGCAATCCGGAGCTGCGCGCGCTGTGGGAGAAGGAACTCGGCGAAATGCGCGTGCGCATCAAGGCCATGCGCCAGAAGCTGGTCGACGGTCTCAAGGCCGCCGGCGTGAAACAGGACATGAGTTTCATCACCAAGCAGATCGGCATGTTCAGCTATTCGGGCCTCAACAGCGACCAGATGGTGCGCCTGCGCGAGGAATTCGGTGTCTATGGCACCGACACCGGTCGCATGTGCGTAGCCGCGCTCAACAGCAAGAACATCGACTACGTCTGCCAGAGCATCGCCAAGGTGCTCTGAGCCTGTGCGGGCGGCGCGGGCGGCGCGCCGTCGTGGTTAGCCCCATCTTCTTGCCCCCGTCTCCTGCGTGCGGATATCACGGTCGCCTGCAGGGACTGGTGCTGGTCCTCTACTTTGCGTCAAGGGCTGCTGATATATTGCACCGCAACAACTATCGGGTCCCATCGATGCTCTACCAACTCTACGAAGCGCAACGCTCCTTGATGGAGCCGTTTGCCGACTTCGCCCAGGCCGCCTCCAAGCTCTACGGCCAAGGCGCCGTCTTCGGACAGGCTCCGATGGCACAGCGCATGGCCGCCGGTTACGACCTGCTCTATCGCCTTGGCAAGGACTACGAAAAGCCGGAATTCGGCATCAAGACCGTCAAGGTCGACGGCAAGGACGTCGTGATCCAGGAAAGCGTCGAGATCGACAAGCCTTTCTGTCAGCTTCGCCGCTTCAAGCGCTTCACCGACGAGCCGCACATCCTCCAGACGCTCAAGAGCCAGCCCGTGGTGCTGATCGTGGCGCCGCTGTCGGGCCACTACGCGACGCTGCTGCGCGATACCGTGCGCACAATGCTGCAGGACCATAAGGTCTACATCACCGATTGGGTGAACGCGCGCCTCGTGCCGCTGTCCGAAGGCGAATTCCATCTCGACGACTACGTCAACTACGTTCAGGAATTCATCCGCTATCTGCAGGCCGAATATGGCAACTGTCACGTCATCAGCGTCTGCCAGCCGACCGTGCCGGTGCTGGCTGCCCTGTCGCTCATGGCGAGCCGCGGCGAGCAGATCCCGCTGTCGATGACCATGATGGGCGGCCCCATCGATGCCCGCAAATCGCCGACGGCCGTCAACAACCTGGCGATGAACAAGAGTTTCGAATGGTTCGAGAACAACGTGATCTACCGCGTGCCGGAGGGTTTTCCCGGCGTCGGGCGGCGCGTTTATCCGGGCTTCCTGCAGCACACCGGCTTCGTCGCGATGAATCCGGACCGCCATGCAACCAGCCACTACGACTACTTCAAGGACCTGATCAAGGGCGATGACGCCAGCGCCGAAGCGCATCGCAAGTTCTATGACGAGTACAACGCCGTCCTCGACATGGACGCGGACTACTACCTCGACACCATCAGCACCGTGTTCCAGAAGTTCGAACTCGTCAACGGCACCTGGGAAATCAAGAGCCCCGAGGGCGTTCGCGAGCTGGTCCGGCCGCAGGACATTCACTCGATCGGCCTGCTGACCGTCGAAGGCGAACTCGACGACATCTCGGGGTCCGGCCAGACCCGAGCCGCTCACGACCTGTGCACGGGTGTTGCGCCCAACGAACGGCACCACTATGAAGTCAAGGGCGCGGGCCACTACGGCATCTTCAGCGGCCGGCGCTGGCGCGAGCTGGTCTATCCCGAGGTGAAGGCCTTCATCAAGGCGCACGACAAGCCGCAAAAGCGGGCTTCGCAGACTGCCGTGCTGGCAGCCGAAGACACGATCAAGCCCCCTCAGCCTGCCAGGCGCCCCAGGGCGGCGGCAGCGCGCAAGACCGCGCCTGCGAACCGTTCGCGCGCGGCCAAGCACTGAGCAGCCTCCACCAGGCCGTGAACGCCCTGGCCTCACGCATCCTCGACGTCCTGCCGCAGACGCAATGCACGCGCTGCGGTTATCCCGATTGCGCGGGCTACGCCCAAGCCATCGCTGCGAACGAAGCGGGCATCCATCAGTGCCCACCGGGCGGCGCCGAAGGCGTGGCGCGCCTGTCCCGGCTCACGGGGAAGCCGGTCGTGCCCATCTCCCCGCAGTTCGGGGTCGAGGGGCCGCGCGCCATGGCCGTCATCGACGAGGCCTGGTGCATCGGTTGCACGCTCTGCCTGGATGCCTGCCCGACCGACGCCATCGTGGGCATCCACAAACGCATGCACACGGTGATCGAGCCGCACTGCACCGGCTGCGAACTCTGCATCCCGGTCTGCCCGGTCGATTGCATCTCTCTCGAAACGGCCACGCCGGGGTGCAGCGGGTGGCAGGCGTGGTCCCAGCAACAGGCTGACCATGCGCGACAACGCTATGAGGCGCGCACTCAGCGACTTGGGAAGCGAGCGATCGGCAACGCCAAGGCGCCAGAACCTTCCACAATCGAGCCAGCCGCCGCGCCCGACCGCAAGCGCGAGATCATCGAAGCGGCATTGGCCCGCGCCCGCGCAGCCGCCGCATCGCGCTGGGAGGGCAAAAAGACATGACGCTCGACACCCTCGTGCTTTACGCGCTCGCGTCGATCGCCCTCGCCGTCACGCCGGGGCCCACCATGCTTCTGGCTCTCTCCAATGGCATCGCGGGCGGCATGCGCGCCGCAGTCTGGGGCATCGCGGGCGCTTCGATGGGAGCAGCCGTCCTGATTTGCACTGTCGCGCTCGGTCTGGGTTCGCTTCTCGCGGCATCGGAATTGCTTTTCAACGCCCTTCGCGTAGCGGGTGTCGTCTATCTGGCCTGGCTCGGCATCAAGCTCTGGCGCACCCACCCCCTGGACATCGGCGCCGCGCTGGCCGCGTCACCCGTCCAGCCGCTGCGGGGACGGATCGCCTTTCTGCGCAGCCTCACGGTCGCGCTCTCCAACCCGAAAACCCTGCTCTTCTTCGCGGCCTTCCTGCCGCAGTTCATCGACACCACGTACCCGCAAGGTTCCCAGTACGTGCAGCTCGGTACCCTCTTCATCGGCATCGACACCTGCGTGATGCTGAGCTACGCCGCTGCAGGCACCCAGGCCGTGCGCTGGCTCTCGCGGCGCAGCCTGCGCACCCTCAACCGCGGCTGCGCAACGGGCATGTGGCTGCTGGCGGCCACGCTCGCATTCTGGCGCCGCCCCGGCGCCTGAGACCTCGCCGCGAGACTGCCTACGCCGAGGCCAGGGCTGAGAACGCCTTGACCACCTCGGGCGGCGCCTGAACGAGCTCGATCAGCACGCCTTCGCCGGCGATGGGGAATTCATCATTGCTCTTGGGGTGCAGGAAGCAGATGTCGAAGCCCGCGGCTCCCTTGCGAATACCGCCCGGCGCAAAGCGAACACCCTGCGCCGTGAGCCATTCGACCGCCCGGGGCAGATCGTCGATCCACAGGCCCACGTGATTGAGCGGCGTGGTGTGGACGGCGGGCTTCTGCTCCGGGTCCAGCGGTTGCATCAGGTCGACCTCGACCTTGAAGGGGCCGTTGCCGATCGCGCAGATGTCCTCGTCGACGTTCTCCCGCTCGCTCTTGAACGTGCCCGTCACTTCGAGGCCCAGCATCTCCACCCAGAGCTTCTGCAGCCGCATCTTGTCGAGTCCGCCGATGGCGATCTGCTGGACACCGAGCACCTTGAATGGGCGGTTCATTCGCATCCGCCCTGTTCCGTGGTCCGGCGCGCCTGGAGCCCGAGCTTGCGCAGCAACTGCACGTCGGCTTCGACATCCGGATTGCCGGTGACCAGCAGCTTGTCGCCGTAGAAGATCGAGTTGGCCCCAGCCAGGAAGCACAGCGCCTGCACGGCATCGCCCAGTTGCTGGCGCCCCGCGGAAAGTCGAACGCGCGCCTTGGGCATCGTGATGCGCGCCACGGCGATCATGCGCACGAAGTCGAAGGGGTCGATCGGCTCCGAATCCGCCAGCGGCGTTCCAGGCACGCGCACCAGGCTGTTGATCGGCACCGACTCGGGGTACGGGTCAAGATTGGCCAATTGCGCGATCAGGCCCGCGCGATGCACCGGCGTCTCGCCCATGCCGACGATGCCGCCGCAGCACACGCTGATGCCGGCGGCGCGCACGTGGGCGAGCGTGTCGAGCCGGTCCTGGTAGGTGCGCGTATCGACGATGTCGCCGTAGTACTCGGGCGCGGTGTCGAGGTTGTGGTTGTAGTAGTCCAGCCCCGCGGCCTTGAGCGTTTCGGCATGCTGCGCTTCGAGCATGCCCAGCGTCGCGCAGGTCTGCAGGCCAAGGCCCTTGACGGCCTCGACCAGCAACGCGACCTTCTCGACATCGCGGTCCTTGGGCGCACGCCAGGCCGCGCCCATGCAGAAGCGCGTGGCGCCGGCCTCCTTCGCGGCCTGCGCGGCACGCACGACCTCTTCGACCTCCATCAACTTCTGCGCCTTGACGCCGGTGTCGAACTCGGCCGCCTGCGGGCAATAGCCGCAGTTCTCCGGACAGCCGCCGGTCTTGACCGAAAGCAGCGTCGCCAATTCGATATCGCCTTCCGGAAAATGGGCGCGATGCACCGTCTGCGCTTCGAAAAGCAAGTCGTTGAGCGGCTTGTCAAGCAGGGCCTGCACAGCTTCCACCGACCACGGCCCGCGCGCGCCCGAAGGCCCGGAATCCTTGGTCACCGGCCGGTGCAGGGTGACGGCTTTTGCAGCCGAAAGATCGTTGGCTCCCATTTACGCAAACTCCATGATGATCTGATCGACCGAGAGCGATTCACCCTTCGCGGCCGCAATGTTGCTGACAACGCCATCCTGCGTGGCGAACAGCACGTTTTCCATTTTCATTGCCTCGATGACGGCGAGCTTTTCACCCGCCTGCACATGCTGGCCGGGTTGAACCGCGACCTCGACCAGAAGCCCCGGCATCGGCGACATCAGGAATCTGCTCAGATCCGGCGGCGCCTTGTAGGGCATCAGCTTGAGCAGCCGCGAGCCCAGCGGCGAGAGCACCATCGCCTCGAGTTGGGCGCCATTGTGCGATACGCGCAGCGACAGGGGATTCTTCCCCGCCCCGCGCTCGACCTGCGCCGTGAACGCACGGCCGTTGACGGTCCCTTCCACCCGGACGCTCCCCAGGGCCGCGTTGCTGTCGATCTTGTAGCTGTTTGCGTTCACGGCAACGGCGCTGGAGCCCGTCTTCCCCTTGAAATCCGTCACCGAGACCGGCGTATGCACGTGTTCGCCCTTGGCGTCCAGCACGACCACCACGAATTCTTCGCCCACCTTCACGCCGTGACCTTCGAGCTGGCCGCTGATGCCCGAAGCGCGCGCGCGGTAGCGGCGATGCATGTAGGCCGCCAGCGCGACCAGGAAGTCCGGATCGTCGTGCGGCACATCCTCCGCGTGAAAGCCCTTGCCGTAGTGCTCGGCGATGAAGCCGGTATTGAATTCGCCGTTGACGAATCTCGGATGCGCCAGCAGCGCGGCCTGGAACGGTATGTTGCTGCTGACGCCGCGGATCACGAAGCCGTTGAGCGCTTCGCGCATTAGCGCGATCGCATGCTGTCGATCGCGGCCATGCACGATCAGCTTGGCGATCATCGAGTCGTAGAACATCGGGATCTCGCCGCCGTCGTAGACGCCGGTGTCCACCCGAACGCCGCCGAAGGTCTGCCCGCTCCCCGCCTCCGTCTCCGACAGCGGGCCTGGAGAGGCGGGGATGTCCGCCGCGAACATCGTTTCCTTCGGCGGCTGGAAGCGCACCAGGCGCCCGGTCGACGGCAGGAAATTGCGAAACGGATCTTCCGCATTGATGCGGCACTCGATCGCCCAGCCGTTGCGCTTCACGTCCTTCTGCGCGAGCGGCAGCTTCTCGCCGGCAGCCACGCGCAGCATCAGCTCGACCAGGTCGAGCCCCGTGATGGCCTCCGTCACCGGATGCTCGACCTGCAGCCGGGTGTTCATCTCGAGGAAGTAGAAGCTCTGATCCTTGCCGACCACGAATTCCACCGTGCCGGCGCTCTGGTAGTTCACGGCCTTGGCCAGCGCCACCGCCTGCTCGCCCATGGCCTTGCGCGTGGCGTCGCTGATGAAGGGCGAGGGGGCCTCCTCGATGACCTTCTGGTGGCGCCGCTGGATCGAGCATTCGCGCTCGTTGAGATAGATCACATTGCCGTGCGCATCGCCCAGCACCTGGATCTCGATATGGCGGGGCTCCTCAACGAACTTCTCGATGAACACGCGATCGTCCCCGAAGCTGTTGCGCGCCTCGTTGCGGCAGGAGGTGAAACCTTCGAACGCGTCCTTGTCGTTGTAGGCCACTCGCAGGCCCTTGCCGCCGCCGCCGGCCGAGGCCTTGATCATCACCGGGTAGCCGACCTCCCTGGCGATCTCGACAGCTCTCTGCGCCGACTCGATCGCGTCGTTCCAGCCCGGAATGGTGTTGACCTTAGCCTCGCTGGCCAGCTTCTTCGATGCGATCTTGTCGCCCATCGCGGCGATCGAATAGTGCTTGGGGCCGATGAAGACGATGCCCTCCTCCTCGACCTTCCTCGCGAAGCCCTCGTTCTCGGAGAGGAAGCCGTAGCCCGGATGCACCGCCTCGGCGCCCGTCTGCCTGCAGGCGGCGATGATGCGCTCGGCCTGCAGATAGCTCTCGCGGCTGGGCGATGCGCCGATGTGCACCGCCTCGTCGGCGAGCTCGACATGGCGGGCATCCTTGTCGGCGTCCGAATAGACGGCGACAGTCAGGATGCCCATCTTCCTGGCGGTCTTGATGATGCGACAGGCGATCTCGCCTCGGTTTGCAATCAGGATCTTCTTGAACATATTCTTCCTATCACCGGGGGTCAAAGCGGAATGTTCCCGTGCTTGCGCCACGGGTTCTCCAGCTTCTTGTCGCGCAGCATCACGAGGCTGCGGCACAGGCGTTTGCGCGTCTCGCTGGGCAGGATCACGTCGTCGATGTAGCCACGCGTGCTGGCCACATAGGGGTTGGCAAAGCGGGCCTTGTACTCGGCCTCGCGCGCTGCCAGTTTCTCGGGGTCGTTCTTGTCCTCGCGGAAGATGATCTCCACCGCGCCCTTCGCCCCCATCACCGCGATCTCGGCGCGCGGCCAGGCCAGGTTGACGTCACCACGCAAATGCTTCGACGCCATCACATCGTAGGCGCCTCCATAGGCCTTGCGCGTGATGACGGTGATCTTCGGCACCGTGCACTCGGCATAGGCATAGAGCAGCTTGGCGCCGTGCTTGATGATGCCGCCGTATTCCTGACTGGTACCGGGCATGAAGCCGGGCACGTCGACAAAGGTGACGACCGGAATGTTGAAGGCGTCGCAGAAGCGAACGAAGCGCGCCGCCTTGATCGACGACTTGATGTCCAGGCAGCCGGCGAGCACCAGTGGCTGGTTGGCGACGATGCCGATGCTCTGCCCCTCCATGCGCGCGAAGCCGATCACGATGTTCTTCGCGTAGTCGGGCTGCAATTCGAAGAAGTCGCCGTCGTCGACCACCTTCACGATCAGCTCCTTCATGTCGTAGGGCTTGTTCGGGTTGTCCGGCACCAGCGTGTCGAGCGACAGGTCGGCGCGGTCGGCCGGGTCGCCGCTCGGGCGCACCGGCGGCTTCTCGCGGTTGTTGAGCGGCAGGTAGTTGTAGAGCCGCCGCAGCATCATCAGCGCCTCGACGTCGTTCTCGAAGGCCATGTCGGCCACACCGCTCTTGGTGGTGTGCGTGATCGCGCCGCCCAGTTCCTCTGCCGTCACGTCCTCGTGCGTCACCGTCTTCACGACCTCGGGGCCGGTCACGAACATGTACGAGCTGTCCCTCACCATGAAGATGAAGTCGGTCATGGCGGGCGAGTACACGGCGCCGCCCGCGCAGGGACCCATGATCATGCTGATCTGCGGAACCACGCCGGAGGCCATGACGTTGCGCTGGAACACGTCCGCATAGCCGCCCAGCGAAGCCACGCCCTCCTGAATGCGGGCGCCGCCCGAATCGTTCAGCCCGATGACCGGCGCGCCCACCTTCATGGCCTGGTCCATGACCTTGCAGATCTTCTCGGCATGCGCCTCGCTGAGCGCGCCGCCGAACACGGTGAAGTCCTGGCTGAAGATGAACACCAGGCGCCCGTTGATCATGCCGTAGCCCGTGACGACGCCGTCGCCCGGGATCTTGTTGTCGGCCATGCCGAAGTCGCTCGAGCGGTGCTCGACGAACATGTCCCATTCTTCGAAGGTGTTGTCGTCGAGCAGCAGTTCGATGCGCTCGCGCGCCGTCAACTTGCCCTTGGCGTGCTGCGCATCGATGCGCTTCTGGCCACCGCCGAGTCGCGCCTGGGCGCGCCGTTTTTCGAGTTGTTCGAGGATTTCTTTCATGACGTCCCGTTGGAAGAGTGGATGTGTGCGTGGCCTGGTTGAGTTGCCTGGGCTGCGAGCAGATTGCGGGCGGCGGTCGATGGCGGGAGTGTGCCCGCGGCGACCTGGGCGATCGTGCCCGGCAGCAGTTCGCGCACGCAGGGGTGATGGCGGAAGGCCTGCTTGAGCCCGGCGTCGATGCGCTCCCACATCCACGCCAGCGCCTGCTTCTCGCGCCGCGCGGCGAACCTGCCATTGGCATTCTGCAGCGCCTTGAACTGAAGCACCGCCGCCCAGAAGGCATCGATGCCGGTGCCGGCCAGCGCGCTGATCTGGATCACCTTGGGCAGCCAGAAGCGCACCTCCGCTTCCGGCGAACCGGGCGCGGCGTGGGCGGCATGCATCACCTGCGCGTGCGCCGGATTGCCGTGATGGCCGAACAGCCGCAGCGCGGACGTGATCTGCGCCTGCGCGCGGGTCGCCGCATCCTTGTCGAGGTCGGCCTTGTTGATGACCACGAGGTCGGCCAGCTCCATCACGCCCTTCTTGATCGCCTGCAGGTCGTCGCCGGCGTTGGGCAACTGCAGCAGCACGAACATGTCGGTCATGCCGGCGACCGCCGTCTCGCTCTGGCCGACGCCGACCGTCTCGACGATCACCATGTCATAGCCCGCGGCCTCGCAGACCAGCATGGCCTCGCGCGTCTTCTCGGCGACGCCGCCGAGCGTGCCCGACGAGGGGCTCGGGCGAATGTACGCGCGCTCGTGCACCGAGAGCTTTTCCATGCGTGTCTTGTCGCCGAGGATGGAGCCGCCCGACACGGTGGACGAGGGATCGATCGTGAGGACGGCGACCCGGTAGCCCTGGTCGATGAGGTAGAGGCCCAGCGTTTCGATGAAGGTCGACTTGCCGACACCCGGTACCCCCGAGATGCCGAGGCGAAAGGACTTGCCGGTGTGGGGCAACAGCGCCGTCAGCAGCGCATCGGCCTGCGCGCGATGATCCGCCCGCGTCGATTCGAGCAGCGTGATGGCCTTGGCGATCGCACGGCGCTGTGCCGGGCCGTCCGCCCCCACCAGCGCCTCGGCCGTCACCGGGGTTCGAGCCACCCGCATGTTCAGGCCGCAACCGCCGCGCGAATCTGCTCCAGTACGTCCTTGGCACTGGCAGGAATGGGCGTGCCGGGGCCGTAGATGCCCTTGACGCCTGCTTCGTACAGAAAGTCGTAGTCCTGCCGCGGGATCACGCCGCCCACGAACACGATGATGTCCTCGCCGCCCTGTTTTTTCAGTTCCTGGATGATGGCGGGCACGAGCGTCTTGTGGCCGGCAGCGAGCGTGCTCACCCCGACCGCATGCACGTCGTTCTCTATCGCCTGGCGCGCGCATTCCTCGGGTGTCTGGAAGAGAGGCCCCATGTCGACGTCGAAGCCGAGGTCGGCGAAGGCGGTGGCGACGACCTTCGCGCCGCGGTCATGCCCATCCTGCCCGAGCTTGGAGATCATCACGCGCGGTCGGCGCCCCTGCTCTTCGGCG
Source organism: Variovorax sp. 01T432 (assembly GCF_056398605.1). NCBI lineage: Bacteria > Pseudomonadati > Pseudomonadota > Betaproteobacteria > Burkholderiales > Comamonadaceae > Variovorax > Variovorax sp. 01T432. The sequence goes on along the minus strand of NZ_JBFTPS010000001.1, from coordinate 281,627 downwards.
AAGGCCGCGATCTCGTGCTGCAGCGCCTCCCAGCCTTCCGCGGAGTCGTAGGCGGCCGCGTACACCCCGGTGACCTTCTGCGTATCGGCGCGATGCCGCCCGTAGACCTTTTCGAGCGCATCGCTGATCTCGCCGACCGTGGCCCGCAGGCGTACCGCCTTGATGCTGAGGTCGAGCAAGTTGCCCTCGCCGCTCTCGGCGGCGGCGGTCAGCGCGTCGAGCGCGGCCTGCACCGCGACGCTGTCGCGCTTCTCGCGGATGGCCTTGAGCTTGGCGATCTGCCCGTCGCGCACCTTGACGTTGTCGATCGACAGGCTGTCGATCGCATCCTCGGTCTTGAGCTTGTACTTGTTGACGCCCACGATCACATCCTTGCCGGAGTCGATGCGCGCCTGCTTGTCGGCGGCGGCCGCCTCGATCTTGAGCTTGGCCCAGCCGCTGGCGACCGCCTTCGTCATGCCGCCCATCGCCTCGACTTCCTCGATGATGGTCCAGGCCGCATCGGCCATGTCCTGCGTGAGCTTTTCCATCATGTAGCTGCCGGCCCAGGGATCGATCACGTTCGTGATGTGCGTTTCTTCCTGGATGATGAGCTGCGTGTTGCGCGCGATGCGCGCGCTGAATTCGGTGGGCAGCGCGATGGCCTCGTCGAGCGCGTTGGTGTGCAGGCTCTGCGTGCCGCCGAACACAGCGGCCATCGCCTCGATGGTGGTGCGCACGACGTTGTTGTACGGGTCCTGCTCGGTCAGCGACCAGCCCGAGGTCTGGCAGTGCGTACGCAGCATCAGGCTCTTGGGGTTCTTGGGGTTGAACTCCTTCATGATCCGGCACCACAGCAGACGCGCCGCGCGCATCTTGGCGACCTCGAGGTAGAAATTCATGCCGATGGCCCAGAAGAAGCTGAGCCGGCCAGCGAAACCGTCGACGTCCAGGCCCTTGGCCAGCGCGGTCTTCACATACTCCTTGCCGTCGGCCAGCGTGAAGGCGAGTTCCAGTGCCTGGTTGGCGCCGGCCTCCTGCATGTGATAGCCGCTGATCGAGATCGAGTTGAACTTCGGCATGTTCTGCGCCGTGAACTCGATGATGTCGCCGATGATCCGCATCGACGGCTGCGGCGGGAAGATGTAGGTGTTGCGGACCATGAACTCCTTGAGGATGTCGTTCTGGATGGTCCCGCTCAGCTGGTCCTGCGCCACGCCCTGCTCTTCGGCGGCGACCACGTAGCCCGCGAGCACCGGCAGCACGGCGCCGTTCATCGTCATCGACACGCTCACCTTGTCGAGCGGGATCTGGTCGAACAGGATCTTCATGTCCTCGACGCTGTCGATCGCCACGCCGGCCTTGCCGACGTCGCCGGTCACGCGCGGATGGTCGGAATCGTAGCCGCGGTGCGTCGCCAGGTCGAAGGCCACGCTGACGCCCTGCCCGCCCGCCGCGAGCGCCTTGCGGTAGAAGGCATTGGACTCCTCGGCCGTCGAGAAGCCGGCGTACTGGCGGATGGTCCACGGCCGCACCGCGTACATCGTGGCCTGCGGGCCGCGCAGGTAAGGCTCGAAGCCCGGCAGCGTGTCGGTGTACTTGAGGCCCTGCAAGTCCGCTGCCGTATAGAGCGGCTTGACGGTGATGCCGTCCGGTGTGATCCAGTTCAGCGCGTTCACGTTGCCGCCGGGCGCGGACTTGGCCGCGGCCTTGCCCCAGGCTTCGAGGGTTGCGGTTTGGAAGATGGGTTCTGGTTTGCTCATGGGGCCGCTTTGCAAGGTCGTGCGAGTGTCGCGAGTGTGTTCGCAGGGACGTAACAGTTCAAGGCAGAGTCTACCCCATCCGTAATTATTAATTCAAAGATCCAAGTTGAGGTACATTCCGGGCATGTCTGCCCTCACCCTCACCCCGCGCGCCCTCTATGAGGAGGTGGCGGAACTGCTGCGCCAGCGCATCTTCAACCGCGAACTCCAGCCGGGCAGCTGGATTGACGAAATGAAGCTCGCGGAGGAGTACGGCATCAGCCGCACGCCCTTGCGCGAGGCGCTGAAGGTGCTGGCGGCCGAGGGGCTGGTGACGATGAAGGTCCGGCGCGGCGCTTACGTGACCGAGGTGTCCGAGAAGGATCTGGCGGACGTCTACCATCTGCTGAGCCTTCTCGAGAGCGATGCCGCCGGCGTGGTGGCCCAGCAGGCAACGGATGCGGAGCTGGCCGAGCTCGAAGCCCTGCACGCCGATCTCGAAACCGCTGCAAGACCCGGCCACGTGGACCGCGAACACTTCTTTGCGATCAACGAGCGCTTTCACATGCGACTGCTCGCCATTGCCAACAACCGGTGGCGCGACCAGATGGTGGCCGACCTGCGCAAGGTGATGAAGCTCAATCGCCACAACTCGCTGCTGAAATCCGGACGCATTGACGAATCTCTGAAGGAGCATCGCGCCATCATGGCGGCACTCAAGGCGCGCGAGCCTGCCCTCGCCATGGCGCGCATGCAGCAGCACTTCCGAAGCGGCCTGGAAGCTGCGGGGTAAGAAGCTCGCCCCCAGGCTGCGCGCACTTCGTGTCGCTTCGCCTTCCCCCCGCCGGGGGCAACACCGGCGGCCCGGCGGAGCCGGTTCCGCGGTGTTCCTCGGCTCGGCACCCGAGGCCGGGCTGGCGCGGGAGCGCCTGGGGCGGACACTTCAGGCTTCGGGGGTGGGGATTCCAATGTCGGCGTTGATTCGGCGCACGGTCTCCAGGAGTTGCGGCGCCACGCGCGCGATCAGCGTTTCGCGCGGCAGCAAATAGGCCGGGCCGCCGCAGCTCACCGCATAGCGCTCGCCGCGCGGACCGCGCAACGAGAAACCCAACGCATGGATGTGCGGATGCCATTCGCCGAATGAACTGCAATAGCCCAGCCGGGCATGCTCGTCCAGGCCCGCCATGATCCTGGGCTCCAGTTCCACCCAGTTCTCAGCGCTCGCCCGCCTGATCTGCGCCAACAACTCGGCCTGCTCGTCCGGGGGCAAGGCCGCGAGGTAGGCCCGGCCCGCCGCCGAAGTCGCGATGGTCATGCGCGATCCAACGTCGATGCGCGAACTGATCAGCGCCGTGCTTGGCCGCACCGAATCGATGATCAACATGTCAAGTTCGTTGCGCACGCCCAAGTGCACGCTGGCGCCCGCGAAATCGGCCAGCGCGGTGAGGTGCGGCCTCGCCACGCCCCGCAGATCGAAATGACGCAGGTACCGATTGCTCATGTCCAGCAAGGCGGGGCCGAGGCTGAAACGGTCGCTGTCGAAGGCCTGCCGCAGATAACCGCTCCCGACCAGCGTGGCCGCCAAGCGCGACACCGTCGCCTTCGGAATGCCGGTCGCCTCGGCAAGCTCGCGGTTGCTCAACGGCCCAGCCGCTTCGCCGACCGCCTTCAGCACGGCAAGGCCCCGGGCCAGCGCCGCGACTTCCTCCTTGCCGGATCCACTTGTCTGCTCAGCCATGACATTCATCTTTTTCAGAACAACGTTTCATATTTTCTCGTAAGCCCGGTTGACGCTTCTCCACAATCCTCTATTATTTCGAAACACTGTTCCATAAAAATCAAGAAATGACGAGACAAGCCCTCCATTCAACCCGCCGCCAGATCCTGGTGGCCAGCGGTCTTCTTGCAGCCGGCATCGGCACCAGCCTCGAGGCGGCCGCGCAGGATTTCCCCAAAGGTCCGGTCAAGATCATCATTCCATTCGCCCCCGGCGGGCCGACCGATACGGTCGGCAGGCTCATTGCCATCAAGCTGCAGGACATCTGGAAGCAGTCGGTCATCATCGACTACAAGCCCGGCGCCGGCACCGCGATCGGCGCCGACTTCGTCGCCAAGGCGCCGCCGGACGGGCTCACCTTCGGCATGGTGAACTCGTCCTTCGCGGTCAATCCATCGCTGCGCAAGAGCCTCCCCTACGACACCCTCAAGGATCTTTCCGGCATCACGCAGATCGCCAACCTGCAACTCGCCATCGTCGCGCGGCCGGATGCGCCCTTCAACACGCTGCCCGAACTCATCGCCTACGCCAAGAAGAACCCCGGCAAGCTCAGCTACGGCACGCCGGGCGCCGGCAGCACGACGCACCTGGGCGCCGAACTGCTCAAGCGCGAGGCCGGCTTCGACATGCTGCACGCGCCCTTCAAGGGCAGCGCGCCGGCGCACACCGAACTCATGGGCGGACGCATCGATCTCGTGGTCGATCCCTTCCTCTCCGTCCTCCCCTTCGTGAAGGCCGGGCGCATGAAGCTGATCGCGACGCTGGGCGACAAACGCATCGAAGGTTTCAACTACCCGACCGTGGCCGAGACCCTTCCAGGCTTCAGCGTGAACGCGCTGCTCGGTTTCGTGGCACCGCACGGCACGCCGCGGCCCATCATCCAGAAGATCCAGGCCGACACGGAGACGGTGCTGCGCAACCCCGAGATGCGCAAGCGCATCGAGGAGCAGGGCATGGAGGTCGTCGCCTCGAAGCCGGAGCAGTTCGATGCCTTCGTGCAATCCGAAATGAAGCGCTGGGCCGTGGTGGTCCGCGAAGCCAACATCCAGGCCGAATAACTCCTTCCGTCCAGCCATGTCCCTCCAACTCAAACCTCTTCATCCCGTCTTCGTAGCCGAGGCCAGCGGCATCGACATCACGCGACCGCTGTCCGACACCGCGCTTCGCCAGATCAACGCAGCGATGAACGAATACGCCGTGCTCGTGTGGCGCGGACAAGCCCTCACCGGGCAGCAGCAGCTCGACTTCGCCAAGTCCTTCGGCCCGCTGGACCTGGGCCTGAAGAAGGTCTTCAGGCGCCCGGAACGCCTGGAAGACGAACGTCTCATCGACATCTCCAACGTCGATGCCCAGGGCAATGTCACGCGGCGCGATTCGCCCAAGAATCTCTCGAACTTCGCCAACCAGCTCTGGCACAGCGACAGCTCGTTCCAGAACCCGCGCGCGGCCTATTCGATGCTGCACGCGCTGGTGCTGCCGAGCTGGGGCGGCACGACCGAATTCACCGATCTGCGCGCCGCCTACTACACGCTGCCCGAGCGCACCAAGGCCGAGCTCGAAGGGCTCAGCGCCGAACACTACGCCTTGCACACCCGCATCCTGCTGGGCGACGAGGCCTACACCGACGACCAGAAGAAGGCCATCGCGCCGGCCGTCTGGCCCCTGGTCCAGACGCACCCGGGCTCCGGCCGCAAGCTTCTCTTCGTGGGCGTCCATGCCCGCGAGATCATCGGCTGGCCGACCGCCGAAGGCCGCATCTACCTGTCGGATCTGCTGGAGCACGCGACGCAGCGGCCCTTCGTCTACAGCCACGAATGGCAGGTGAACGACCTCGTGATGTGGGACAACCGCAGCACGCTGCACCGCGGACGGCGCTATGACATCGCCGAGCGCCGCGAATTGCGCCGCACCACCATCGAGGACGTGCCCGAGGCGCGGCTCATGGCCGCCTGAGCGCGCGACGCCCTCGCCGCCGTTCAGGCGGCCTGCGCGACCGGCTCGTGCGCGATGGCCATCACCTCGTGCGGCGACAGCGTCTTGAGCTTGTGGTCGCTCCACACCTGGCGCCAGCGGCGCGCGCCGGCGAGGCCATTGCGCAGGCCCAGCATGTGGCGCGCCACATTCGACCAGGGCGTGCCGTGCTCGGCCGCTTCCCGCGCCATGTAGTCGCACATGCGCAGCTCGACCGCTTCCCGCGTGAGCGTGGAAGGCGCCTCGCCATAGAAACTTGCATCCCACTCGACCAGCCACCAGGGGTTGTGATAGGCCTCGCGCCCGACCATGACTCCGTCGAGCAGCCGCAAGTGCGCATGAACCTGCGCGCTCTCGCTGAAGCCGCCGTTGATCAGGAAGCGCAAGCCCGGAAAGTCGTGCTTCAGCCGGTGCACCAGCTCATAACGCAGCGGGGGCACCTCGCGGTTCTGCTTGGGAGACAGCCCCTTGAGCCAGGCGTTGCGCGCGTGGACGATGAAGATGCCGCAGCCGGCCTCGCTCACCGCGCCGACGAAATCGCGCACGAACTCGTAGCTCTCGGTCTTGTCGATGCCGATGCGGTGCTTGACGGTGACCGGCACGTCCACCACGTCGACCATTGCCTTCACGCAATCGGCCACGAGCCGCGGCTCGTTCATCAGGCAGGCGCCGAAGGCACCGCGCTGGACACGTTCGCTCGGGCAGCCGCAATTGAGATTGATCTCGTCATAGCCCCATTCCTCGCCCAGCCTCGCGCAGTGCGCGAGATCGGCCGGCTCGCTGCCGCCCAGCTGCAGCGCAACGGGATGTTCCTCGGCGTTGAAGCGCAGGTGGCGCGGCACGTCGCCGTGCACGAGCGCGCCGGTCGTCACCATCTCGGTATACAGCAGGGTGCGGCGCGTGAGCAGGCGATGGAAGAAGCGGCAGTGCCGATCGGTCCAATCCATCATCGGCGCTACAGACATAACCGACGATCTAATCTGTTGATTCATATAGGTATTTTTCTCTGGGCCGCGCTACGAAACCGGGTCGTGTTCAAAATAAGTGCACACGCGATGCACACACGGGAAAGATTCAGGCAATAATCTGTGCACGATTGGACAGACACAGATTGCACACATGGCTTCATTTTCCCAGCTACCCAGCGGCAAGTGGCGCGTACAGGTAAGGCGCGGCGGCTTCTACCGGGCGGCGACCTTCCCCCTCAAGCGCGAGGCCGAAAGCTGGGCGAAGTCGATCGAGACTCAGGCCCACCAAGTTGTTGCGAGCGGTTTTGCGCAGCCGCCGAAAGGCGCCACCCTCGGCGACCTGATCGACAAGTACAACGAGATGCACGCCAAGGAGGCCGGCAAGACCAAGGCGGCCACCCTGGCGATGCTGAAGGCCCGCATGGGCAAGGTGAAGCTGACCGCCCTATCGGCAATCGTGCTGCGCGACTTCATCGACAAGCGCATTGAGGATGGCGCGGGCGGCGTGACGATCGCTGGCGACCTTTCCTTTCTCGGTGCCGTCCTGAAGTGGGGCCGGCATGCTCGCCAGCTCGATCTGCCCGATCGACTGCCCGCCGAGGCGCGCGCCGGCCTCAAGCACCGCGGCCTCGATACGCGCAGCCAAGAGCGCGAGCGCGAACCAACCGATGACGAGCTGGAGCGCCTGTACGCATACTGGGCGACCCGGCCGCGGCAAAAGATCGACATGCCGACGCTATGCCGGTTCGCACTGGCGACGGGCATGCGCCAAGGCGAGATCTGTTCCCTTCAGGTTGAAGACGTCGACCTCGAGCGCAAGACGGTGTTGATCCGCGACCGGAAAGACCCGCGCAACAAGATCGGCAACAACCAGGTGGTGCCGCTGCTGCCCGACGCGCTCGAGATCGTGAAACCGCTCATCGAAGGCCGCAAGGATGGATCTATTTTCGACTCCCGGGCCTACTCGGTGTCCACGTCCTTCACGCGGGCTTGTGCGGCTCTCGTGCCTCCCATCGTCGACCTGCACTTCCATGACCTGCGGCACCGCGCGACCGCGCAATTCTTCCGCCAGGGTCTGGATATTCCCCGCGTGGCGCTGCTCACCGGGCACAAGACCTGGACGATGCTGCGCAGGTACACCGCCACGAAGCCGGAGGACGTCCACGCCGCATATCGGGAAATCTGACACGCCGAGCCTCAGGGCGGCAAATATCCCGATTTCGGGGGATTTGGATCTGAGACAACTAGAACGGCCGGAAGGGTGTTGCCGCACCCGACCGACCTGACCACAACGTGCATCACATGAAAGGCACATCATGGCTCTCACCATTATCTCAACTACGAACCGGCCGCGCAGTCTTTCTGCTCAGCTTCCCAGCGACATCACGGTGAGCGAGCAGGTTGACTGCAACGCATACCGCGGCCCTGTGGCATCGCTCGTTGCGGCGGGAATCGTTCGCGCCGATCAGCTGCCTCCGGCCGGCGCACTCAAGATCGCTTACTTCCAAGGTCAGGTCATCAAGCGGAAGTGCAAAAGGGATGAAACGTACTTGCGCGTGGATCTGCGCGACGACGGGTCGGCCCTTGTGTTGGTCGGTGTGCCTCATGATGTTCAAGCCGACCGCCGCGCCGCGAGACAGGAGGCCGATCTCGCGGCTCGGCGTGAGGCCGAGATGCGGGCCGCGATGAAAGATCCCGGGATCGAGGCTGCGAAGGCGGCAATGCTTGAGAGCCCAGCAAGATTCAATGTCGGGGAGGCGTGCGTGACGAGTGGTGGCGATCTGGCTGAGATCGTCGGCGAATACGGGGTGTATCGGGTGCGGGACGAAAACGGCTCCTTCTTTTGCGATGACGGCGTTCGTTGTTCCTACCTGCCTGGCTACCTCCTGAAGAGGCCCGGTCAGCAGCGGTTCTTTTGCCGGGCTGGCCGCCTGTCGAACGAGGACCAATCCATTCGCCATCTGCAACTGGTCCGCTCCGGGCCGAGGTAGACATGACCAACCGACCCCGCCACGAACGCACGCCGATCACTGAGGCACTGGCTGTCGTCGATCATTTGGACCAGGTGTATCGCGGCTTTGCCGGCGCGTCATTCGTGGACGACTACTTCGAGCCGATGGGGCGTGATCCGGCCACAAGCGGCGACGTCCTGGCCGAGCGCATCCGCGACGAGACGGGCATCATCGACAGCATGGCGACGGCATGCGCCTATGCCGTCGAGGCGATCAGAGCGGCTAGGGTCGGCGATACCGGCACGGCGTGGTCGTTCGTGGGCGACGCGAAGTTCTGGTGCGGCGCGGCAACCTTCGCCGCTTGGGTGAAGAACCACCCGAATGCGATGTCTCTGGAGGTAGCCGCGAGAGGTGGTGCCAAGGGCGGCGCGGCAAAGTCGACCAAGAGCGCAGCCGAGCGCACCAAGCTGCGCGAATGGTGCGATGGCAAGCTCGATCAATACGACACGTTGAAGGACCTGGGCGACGATGCGCATGCCGCCAAAGTCATTGCGTTTGGCCGCGAAAAGATTGGCGAATGGATCACTGATTTCGCCAAAGATTGGCGCCTGGAGGGGCGCTGTCCGGGCCAGAAATGACCCCCCTTTAGACCGCTCTAACACCCCCCTTTAGACCGGTCTGGGCGGGTTCTCGGCCGCCCTGGTCTCCGATTTGATCCACCCCATCACAACTACCGGCAATGCCCGGTTAAGGATGGGTCCAGATGGATGCAACAGAAGTACAGGATATTGATCGAGTACGGCACATGGCCGACCGTCTCGATTGCCTGATCGAAGAAGACTTTCAATTGCTTGCCGGCGCCACCGCCAACACGGTGGAAGCATGGCGCAAGCGCGGCCAAGGCCCGGCTTACATCCGTCTGGGCACTCGCTACCTTTACCCACGCAAGGCCGTTGCCGAGCATCTCCAATCGCTGACCAAGACGCGCATCTCGGCGCCGGCAAGGGGATCGCTATGAACAGCGACCACGACAAGGCTTTGAAAACGTTGCAGGCGCGCGCCGCATTGGAACAAGGCATGACCTGCACGCAGACCGCCGCCGGCTACATCGTCATGTCCCGCATGGGTTGTGGCGGCTGGATCTTCGACAACGTGGGCAAGGCGACCGCCTGGCTCGACCGTCTTCCCCAACCCACCACGGAGGTGCAACCATGAGCCCCGAAAAGACGAAACCTCCGGGCGGTGCGGGCCGCTCGGAGGTTCCAAACGAAAACAGAATGCAGCGCGAGTCTAAGTCGACCGCGACGGAAGTGCAAATCGCGAAGCTGCTGAAGCGGCTGCGAGTTCGTCCGCACCATACGCACGAGTTGCGCATGTGCGGAATCAGTCACCCGGCCGGCCGCATCATGGATCTGGAAAAGCGTGGCTACCTCATCGAATCCAACCGCATCACCACGGTCGACTCGGATGGCTTCGAGCATGTGCGCGTGGCGCTGTACTCGCTGACCGCCGAGCCGGAAAGGAGGGCGTGATGCATGGCCAAATTCGACAAGCCGCCTGCCGACCCGCGCGGAGGACATGTACGGCTCTACTGGGAGCTGCTGGACTCGAATGCATGGCGATGCCTCAGTTCGAGCGATCAACGCGCCTACGTGGCTCTGCTGCGTTTCCTGCGATCCACCAACAACGGGGATCTGTCGCTGCCGTTGTCGGTGGCAAAGCAGCATGGCATCAAGAGCCAGACCACGCTGGCCAAGAGCCTGCGGGCGCTGGTTGCGGTGGGCCTGCTGGCTGTGTCGCGCAAGGGCGGCTGTGCCAAGGGTGGTCAGCGGCTGCCCACTCTGTACCGGATCACGGACCAGCCGGCCTATGCGAACCCGGTGAAGCACATCGAGGCGTCGAAGGCCACCAACGACTGGAAGGCAATCACGACGCTGGGCATGGGGCGGGAGGCGATTCGACAGGCCGACGCGGCTGCGTTGGAGGCGACTTCAAAAACGAAAAGCCTAGTCCAAAAAATGGATGCTACCAGTCCAAAAAATGGGGGGGTCAGGCCGATAACCAGTCCAAAAAATGGACCATGGCCCGATCGACCACCCCAAAAGGTGGACTTGGTGAAGTCGTCGTGATGGTCCGCAAACCCAATGCTGGCGCGTGTTTCGGCGTTTTGGCCGAATTTCTACGATCGCAAATCCATAGTCCATTTATTGGACTCCTAAGTACTGTTGCCACCCTATGGGGGCCAATGGGCATGCAAGTGCTGTCGGGGAGGCTGTCATGAATGCGCTCCGACTGAACCTCGCGGCCGACATCAACCGATTCCACGAACTGGCTTGCCTGCGCGCGGACGAGGCCATCGCCCATGCGAAACAGGCCGGCCTACTTCTGCTGGAGGCCAAGGCGGCGCTGAAGCACGGCGAGTGGCTGCCCTGGCTCGAGCAGAACATCTTCGTGAGCGCTCGCCAGGTGCAACGCTACATGCAGGTTGCTCAGGGTCGGGCACTGCCGATCCGCACGCTTGTCTCGAAGGAGCCCGAGCCGGTCAAATACGACAGGATGTCGCATTTGGAAGTGGACGCGCCGCGGATCATGCCGGGCGTGCCTGACGAGGCCCAGTTCGTGCCCGATGCAGGGATGTGCTTCGGGCATGTGGCGAAGGACGGCGCCGTGTATCTGGTGGAGCCATCGAGTCGGCATCCGGGCTTCTTCTTCGTCACGCGTATGAATCGCGACGACGAGACCTATGACTGCACGAGGCGCCCGATAGCCGCGCAATGGGTGGAATGCAATCTGCAGTACTACGGCCTCGAAGATCCGGCTGCGGCCGATTGGAAGGTCAAGGAGTCGGCCGGTGTGCTGGCGGCGATGGAAACCTTCGATGGGGTCGCAGCATGAAGATTCCAGACTTGAGCATCGACACTGTCGACGGACTGATCGAACTCGAACAGCAGAACGGCCTGGACGAGCCGGATCGCATCCAGATCCATCCGCTGCATCTGCGCTACATGGCAGAAACGACCGGTCTTATCCGCGAAATGTCCGCATCGGAAGCGGACGCATTGCGGATGTGCGAGGAGCGCGGGCGGCGGTTGCTGGCGCTGAAAGCGCGCATCGATCACCTCGCCAGCTATCTGGCCCTTTCGTCGGACCACGAGCGGGCGGACTTGGCCTACGAGACCGACTATGCGGCGGCTACGGCCGATGTGTGCGAGGCCTACTGCGCGGACATCTCGGCCGGTAACGCTGCGAGCGTTACTCCAGCGTTACCGCCTGTCCCAGCGGTGTCCCGCGGGACAAGCACGGAGCATCGGCACCCGGTGCCGACCGTGCCCAGCCAACTGGAGCTCGCCCCATGAACGCGGGCATCAATGGGAAGGTCTCGTTAGTTAACGTGACTCACACGTTAGACAACGTTAACCCACAGTCGTCTAACGCCAGCACCCCAACAAGCGCGCCCTCAGTGGCGATGCGAAAGGAAAAGCAATGAATGATCTGACCCGACAAGCACCACATGCGGACCTGAGCTACGCGAATGCGGCGCAGATCCTGATGGCGCACCTCGAAGACTTCTACTTGTCGCTGAACGAGGAAAGCATCGACGCCGAGGTCGCAGAGTACGCGCGCGACGCCGGCTTTGATCTGAGCAGGCCGAGTGAGCGCGAAGAGCTGGACTACTTCCGTGCGCATCTGCACCGCCATGTTCGCGAGGCCCACGCCAGGCGCGCTGGCGTCGAGATTCTCAAGATGTTCACTCTGCCGAAGCCGGAGGCCCGCTCATGAGCAACGATATCAACGTCGCAATGGCATTCATGAGGTATTGCACCGACCCCAGCGTCGACACCGCCGAGGCCGTTGCGATCGCGGTCGAAGGCCGTCCGGACCTGGGCATCTCGGCGCAGCGCACTCGTGAAGTACTGGTTGAGAACATTGAGCTGATGCGCGCCGCGGCCACGACCACGCCTGCGGCACAGACCGCCACGCTGATGCAGAAGCTCCTTGCGAAAGGCCAGCGATGAGCGGCGAACCCTTGCACGATCCATTTGGACGATCGAGGCTTCCGCCCGAGCACAAACGCGATCCCGAGCGTGAACGCGAGACCCGCGTCCGGATGCTCGACGAGGTGCGCGGTGCCCTCATCGCCGGCCATATGCCGTCCCGAGAGGCCGCGCACTACGTCGGCTTCAGCATGTTGGACTGGTTCGAGAGCGGCGGCAGCTTGGAGCATCGCCTCAAGGTCGTGAAACCGAAGTCCCATCTGACGGTCTCGCGCATCTGGGCATCGCTCAAGGGAAAGGACGTTGCTCATCTGGATGAGGACGCGCCGGCCGAGAAGCGCGACTATCAATCAAGCCATCAAACAGACCTTGCAATGCACCTGATGAACTTCGTAGCGAGACCCAACCGTGAAACGGTTGAAGCGGTCGTGTCCGCGCTCGAAGCGCAACCGAATCAGCAGAGCACACCAGAGCAAGTGCGCGAGATGCTGACGTCGCTCATTCCGGCCACGCGCGCCGCAGCCGACTCGGGAGGCCGCGCATGATGATTGATGAAGAGCTTCGCAGCACTGCCTTCCACGAAGGCGGGCACGCTGTCGTGGCAGAGCATCTGACCGGCATCGCGGCCAGCATCGAACTCGTTCGCACTGGCAAGCGAGGGATTACCTGGATCGCTGGCCGGTGCCTCCACGCGCCAGGCAGGACGCCCGGCGACTGTCGGTCCATCAGCTTGGCTGGCGCCTGCGCCGAGATCTTGTCCGGTGACTCGCGCGACAACCTTGGCGATGCGCTGCTGAACCCAATCACAGCTCGCATCTCTGCTTCCGACGCTGCCAACGCTGGCGGCAGCTACAGCCGCCGCGATGTCTGGGATTGCGTGGCGCTTTGCCGGCAGCTCTGGCCCTGGATCACTGCCCGGGCTCACATCGAGATCAATCGCTTTCATCAACGCGAGGTTGCCGGCTCGGCGTCGCGCGCGTACTCATAACCCATATCTCCGAAGGAACCATCATGCAATTCCCACAACAACCGACCAGCTTCTTCAACGAACTCAAGAGGTTGGTTTCTCCAGCGAACGGCGAGATTCTCGATCGCTTCCTGGCGCGTCCGGAAGTTCAGAAGGTCGTCTTTCAAGAGGAAGAAGAGCGGCTGGCCGTGCGCGCCGCGAAGGTGAAGCGCCTCTCCAACGTCGAGGCCGAGTTCCAAGCGCCGTTGGCCGCTGCAGCCAAGCGCATGGCGGCCGTCGAAAAGCGAGAGCGCACCATGGAGATCGAGCGGCTTGCGATTCAGACCGAGAAGGCGGCCGCGTACACCGAGCAAAGCTCGCTCAGTGTCCAGATCACCAACACCATCGGCCAGTTGGAGAGGGAGCTTCTCGCGGACGCTGATCCCCGCCTGGAGGTCGCCATCGAATGCCTGACCACGCTATTGGTGAACCGTGTTCGCCATGCCGATCGTCAGGGCGTCACAGGCGTCGAGAGGAACCCGTTCAGCGGGATCAATCGATCGATCATCTGGACCAACATCTCGGATGTGCGGCGTGCATGGGATGCCGTCCAAGCGGGGATCGAGGAATGCCAGCGCATGCGCGGCGAAGCGATCAGTTCGCACGACGTCGAAGCCCGTCTGTCCGCCATCTTCAAGAGCGTCGCGGTCGCCCTCGCGCCGATCGACGTGCATACCACACTGCAGATGGTGGACGGCGCTGTTGTCGCTCCCGCCTGATCACCTGCCGACAGCGAACCATGAACCGAAACTCAGCCGCGCCCAGTTGGCGCACTGACAAGCGAACTACTGCCGAGCGCGGCTATGGCGCAGCATGGCAACGCGCGCGCGAGCGGTTCCTTCGTGAGCATCCGCTGTGCGTGATGTGCCAGAAGGAAGGCAAGCTAACTGCCGCTACGGTTGTTGACCATCGCACTCCACATCGCGGCGACATGGTTGCTTTCTGGGATGAAAGCGGATGGGACGCGCTCTGCGCACCTCATCACAACAGCGACAAACAGATGCTCGAGAAGTCAGGCCGCGTGAGGCAAACGATCGGGCTCGATGGCTGGCCGGTGGCGTCATGACACACACCCGAAACGCCATGGATCGGCCCACAGCACGCGCCGCGCACGGGACGCCACCACCGCACCGACCCTGCTCGGATGAGCGCGTGGGCGGCCTGCCAGCAGGCACGGCGAGGGCGACCGGCATGGGTAGAGGGGGTCGCCGATCTAGGGTTGGCTGCCCCATGACCGCCGTGTGACCTGGGCTCGCTTAAACCCGTACTTTCAAGAAAAAACATGATGACCGAAAAACGAGGCCGGAAATCAGCTGCTTCACTCTCGGCCGTGCACACGTTGCCCGGCATGCGGGCTCGGCCAGTGCCGCCCGCTGACCTTCCCGACGCTGCCGCGGCACTGTGGCGTGAGATCTGCGCCGGCTTGCCCTCCGACTACTTCGCCGCGGGCGATCTGTCCCTTCTCCATGCCCTGGTGCTGGCTGCGCACCAGAAAGCCGGCTGCGATGCTCTCGTCGCCAAGGAAGGCCTGATCCTTGAGGGCAAAGCACACCCGGCCGCCAAGTTGTCTATTCAACTGGCGGCGACGATGGCTGCGCTGTCGGGAAAGCTGCGCCTGTGCCAATCGAGCCGAACGCGCCCTGATGCCGCTGCACTGAAGTCCGCCATGAAGAGCAGCGCGCGGCCTTGGGAAACCTCGCCAGGCGCTGCGGAGTTCTTTTCATGACCGCCGCAAAGGCCAAGCGGTTGACAGTCGCCGGACTGCGCCTATCGACGATGAACGCACTGCGGTCGCTCTTCGAGAGCAACGACGCGCGCGACCGACGGATTGCCGACCTCGCGGCTGAAGTCGACGAGTTGCACGCCCGCGTGATGGCGCTCGATGCGCGCTTGGACGCACTGGACCCGATCGACCCGCCGTCTGCCAGCCATGGGTAGTGGGGTCGAGTCTCACCAAAGTGCACGGCGCGGAAACCGCTGTGGACCCCATGTGCGGAATTTTTCCCCCGTTGAGCGTTTTGTTAATCAAGCGCCCGTCATGTTAATCCGGCAGAAACCCAATGCTGGCGCGGCTCCCCGGCCCTTTGGGCTGCCGATTTCGAACGAATCCTGTTAACGCTTTAACACCCGCGCAGAAAGCAAGCAATGTCAAACCTTGGTTCCCTAACCGTCGAACTTTCAGCAAATACCGTCAAACTGCAGTCCGACCTGGGCAAGGCCGCGGCCGTTGCGGATGCCCGTTCACGCGAGATCGCCCGCAGCTTCAGCGTCGTGCAGAACGCCATCGCCTCGCAGCGCGGCATCAGCACCGATGTCCTCAAGCCCTACATTCAGCAGTTGGAAGCGACGACGGCGCGGCAGGGCGAAGCCAGCCACGCGATGGAAGAGTTCAGCTTCAAGACGGCCGGGGCCAAGCGCGAATTGCTGGTGCTGGCCCATGAACTGAGCCAGGGCAACTATTCCAAGTTCGGCGGCTCCATGCTGGTGCTCGGCGAGCGCACAGGCGCGGCGTCGCTGCTCTTCAGCAAGGCGGGCCTCGCTGCACTGGGCCTCGCGGGCGCAGCGGCGGCCGTGGTGGCGACCATCGTCCAGGCCTCGAACGAGGTAAACGAGTTCAACAAGGCGCTGACCGGCACGGGGAACTACGTCGGCAAGACCATCGACGACCTGAACCGGCTATCGGCCGCGGTGGCTAACTCGACGCATTCCTCGCAGCATTCGGCCGCAGAGGTCGCTGCTGCTGTCGCGGCGTCCGGCAAGATCTCGGGCGACTCGTTGCAGTTGGTTTCTGAAGGCGCCCTTGCGATGAGCAAGACGCTCGGCATCTCCGTCGACGATGCGGTCGGCTATTTCACGAAGCTTTCCGAAGACCCGGCGAAAAACTCCGCGAAGTTCAACGAGACGCTGCACTACCTGACCGCGTCGACGTATGAGCAGATCAAGGCGTTGGACGACCTCGGCCAGAAGGAGCAAGCCGGCTCGCTCGCTGAAGAGACGCTCGCAAAGGCCGCCAAGGTGCGGCAGGACGATGCAATCAACCACCTCGGCGTCTTCGCTCGAGCGTGGCAAATGCTGGCAGCGGACGCATTGAAGACGTGGAACATCATCGCGAACGTCGGGCGGCCTGAAACCAACGCTGAGAAGCTGCAGAACGCGCAGAACACGCTCGCTGACAAACTCTCCCGCGGTCCGCTGAACAGCACCACGGGCGACGCCTACAACAAGGGCTTGCAAGCGGCGAAGGATCAGGTCGCGGCCCTTCAGGAAGTCATCGCCCTTGAGAAGAAGCAGGCCGGCATTCAGGCCGAACAGGCGAAAACCGAGCAGGCGGGCATCCGTGCAGTAGATGCGGTCGACAAGTGGCAGAAGCAGGCCAAGGGCATCGACTCTGTCAATCGCGAACTCGACAAGTACCGCAAGCAGCTCGACGACATCCGTAAGGTCAACCCGAATAGTGCGTTGCTGGACCCGAAGGCCATCGCGGCCGGCGAAGACGCCATTCGCAAGTCATTCAGCGGTCCGAAAGGCGCGGCACCCAAGGCATTTCAGGACGATGCCGCGACCAAGTACATCGAGCGCCTGAACGAGATGGAGGCATCGCTAAAGGCGCAGCTCGGCAGCGAAGGCAAGATCACCGAGGCGCAGAAGCTTCAAGCGCAGTTCACGCAGTTGATCGCCGACCTGAAAGAAAAGAAGGTCCTGACAACGGAGCAGAAGCAATTGCTTGCGGGAGAGGCCGCGATCAAGGCAAAGCTCGATGAATTGAATGCGGTCGATGCTCTGGTCGAGAAGAAGAAGCAGGAAGCCAAACTGGACGAGACGAAGCTTGCTTTCGCGAAGCAATTGCAGGGCATCAACCTTGCGATGGCTTCCGCGCAGGACAGCCGCAACGAGCAAAACGACCGCATGCTAGGCGCCTTCGGATTGGGTGACCGCGCACAGCAAGAGGTGGAGGCTCAGAAGGCGATTCGCAAGGAATACAGCAAGTACTTGCTGTCGGCCACCGAGAAGGCCTCGGCGGTCGATCCGAAGACCGGGTTTAATGCCCTCGGATCGCAGGCCTATCAAGATGAGGTCGAGAAGATCAAGACGTCCCTCGCCGCTGCCCTTGCGGTCCAGGAGAAGTACTACGCTGACATCAAGGCCAAGCAGGGCGACTGGTCAAACGGTGCAACCAAGGCGCTTGCGAACTACGTCGATTCCGTCAACAACGTGGCGGCTGCGACCGAAAGCGCCATGACCAATGCTTTCAAGGGTGCTGAGGATGCGCTGACTACGTTCGCGACCACCGGCAAATTGAGCGTGAAGAGCCTTGCGGACTCGATCATCGCGAACATGGCCCGCATCGCCATCCAACAGACCATCACCGGCCCGCTGGCGAAGGGCCTGCTCAGCATCCTTAGTGGCTCTGCCAATGCCGCAGGAGGGGCGAATAGCACCGGCTTCGGCTCGGGCGCAGGCTTCGGGAATATGGATTTGGGGCTCGCGCTCGCGAATGGCGGTTCTCCACCCCTGGGCAAGATTTCGCTCGTCGGCGAGCAGGGGCCGGAACTCTTCGTCCCAAGCCAATCCGGCACGATCATCCCAAATGGCGCATTCGGCGGCGGCAGCGGCGGCCAGCACATCAACGTCGTGATCAACAACACGGTGGGCGATGTTGCAACGCTCTCGCAGCTTCGCGAGGCCCAGGCTGGCACGGAGCGCCGCATTGCCGCGCAGATCAGCCGTAGCCAGCGCTACGCAGGCAGCATGTCATGAGCACGATCACGCTGGCGCTCGCTTCGCTTCCAAATACCCCGAAATCGGGGCATTTGGTGCAGCTGGGGCGCCCGCCGCGCTTCGATACCAAAGCAGTAATTCCTGCTTCAACCCTTCAAATACGGGAAATTCTGGCAATTGCGCTTCGGCGCGTAGGAACTGAATCATGAATGAAGAAATGTTGATCGCAAATGCACTCGCAAGCCCTTGGGCCATGCAGCCCGAGGTGTTGACCTCGTATGCGGGCGCCCTGATGCGCCGGCTGTCCGGTCGGACTCCTGATGCGGGCGAGCGTGCCACCGTGGCCGCGGCTCCTCGCAACCGGCCAGGCGCCAAGATGGGCTCGACCTCTGGCTCGATCGCAGTGCTTCCCCTCTATGGCGCGATCATGCAGCACCCGAGTTGGATAGAGATGTTCGGCGGTGGCACTTCCACCGACACGTTCACCGCGGCGTTTCGGGCTGCGATGGCCGATGACAGCGTGAGCCAAATCTTGATCGACATCGACAGCCCGGGCGGGTCGGTGTTCGGCGTCGGCGAGCTGGCGGCCGAGATCTTCGCCGCGCGCGCAAAGAAGCCTGTCGTCGCCTTCGCGAACAGCCTCGCAGCGTCGGCGGCCTACTGGATCGGCAGTGCGGCAAGCGAGTTCTACACGACCCCCGGGGGCCAAACCGGTTCGATCGGCGTCTACATGGCACACGAGGACGTCTCGCAGGCGCTCGCCAATGCAGGCATCAAGGTCGAGTTGATCAGCGCCGGCAGATTCAAGACCGAAGGCAACAGCTTTGAGCCGCTCGGCGACGACGCCCGGAACAACATGAGGTCCATGGTCAATGAGATCTATGGCGCCTTCGTCGACGACGTGGCCCGGGGCCGCGGTGTGTCTTCCGCTAAGGTGCTCGGCGGCATGGGCCAAGGCCGCGTGCTCGGCGCAAAGGGCGCCATGGCCGAAGGCATGGTGGATGGCGCGATGAGCTTCGCCGATGTCGTTCGGAAGATGCAGGGCGCTTCTCGGCGGCCGATGCCAGCCGGGCGCAGTGCCTCGGCGCTCGCGATGGCCCGCAACGAACTCGATCTCGTCGCCGCGGGGGCCACACCGCGCCAGGCTTCGCCTCGGCTCGATCGTGCCCGCAGAGAGATCGACCTCATGAGTTGACCGCCGGTCCAAAGTGGCAACGTTGCCAGGCCGCTTCTGGGCGAACTGGTGCATGATCGCGACGACCAAGAATAACGATAGGAGAAGAAGCATGCGCGTGATCCTTCTTGCCGCAGCGGCGGCCCTCATTACTGGGTGCGCCGCCCAGCAGCCTCTGGTCTGGGATCGGGTTTGGCCCGGCGACGCCGACCTGAGCCAAGATCTCGCGCGCTGCGACTATGAGTCCACCGCGGCGACTCAGGCAACGGACTATTCATTCCGATCCGGGCTTGGGCAGGAACTCGACCGGGCAATCAGGAAGCGCGACCTCGGCATGCTCTGCATGAAAAGCAAGGGCTGGGCAGCGCGCTAAGGCGCGGGCCGCTTGCCCGAAATGCGGGGCACCAGCCAGCTCGAAGCCCTGTCTCCCCGAGTTTCAAACTGGAGAATAGCAATGGCACAACACGATGATGGCTTCAACTCGCTGCTGGCGGCGCGCGACGGCCCTCCCAGCGCGGCCAAGCCGCGTATCGGACTCTGGGTCGCCATCGCCATCTTCAGCTTGGTGATCGCGTTTCTGGCGATGGGGCACTTCGCTGGCAATTCGCCGGAAGCGCAGGCCAGGCAGCGCGACGCAGATGTGATCAGCGACTGTCGCCGACAGATCGAAGACTCGCTCACGCCCACGTCGACCAAGGAAGCGCTCAGATATTTGTGCAGCGGCCTGCGAAACGACTACGTGCGCAAGTGGAACCGGGAACCCTGACCTACCGGCATTGAGTCGACCTTCAAGGCGGCTTGATCGCGGGCAGTGCCCTGGTCTGGCAAAGGGGATGGAAAACTTTCCATACCCTTTGAAGTGCCGCCGATTACGCCGCCAGCAGCCATGCGCTCCTTCGCCTTGGCGGCGTAGTAGCTCTTCAGTTTTGCGCCGCAGGGGCTATTTGCGGCCGGTCGGATAGAGCCGTGCATCTGCTCCAGTGACCTGATTACGGCGAGACGCTGGCGTCGCAAGCGGGCCTAGAACAATGTCCGTGGCGCCGAAGCTCTTCAAGCACGCCATCGACGCATCCTCTTCGGCGGTCAGATCGACCATCGAGGCGTAGCTCGATCGCCTGAGTTCATAGGTTCCATCGTCATGAATGTCAGCGACCACGTATTGGAACGCAGACGCGATGACATCGACGCGATATCCGTCTGCCCGCTTGACCTGCCGCACATGGGTCGCCAGCGCCATGTTCTGTGCGCCCAGGAACCCATCGAAGATGCAGTCCATGAATACCGGCTGCTTCGACACGTCAAACCTCGCGGCATGTACTCGCTCGAATTTGTCCGGCCGCGCGGCAGTGGTCGGCGCTGTGCCACATCCCACTATCGAAGCGCAGGCAACAACACACAGAGTCAAACGCATAGAAGCTCCTGATTGGGTTCTTGTTGTTCACGCCTGGGCAACCTATGACCGGTCCGCGTGCCAGGGCTTGCTCATCTCGTTTCGAAGGCGGTTGACGCTGACCACGGCACCTTAGGATTGATCCGTAAAGGACCGAAACACCAACTTATCTTTGCAGCGTGCACATGACAAAGATCGCTCGCGATTGGTATGCATGTGCTGCATCTGCAGGAAGGACTTGTGCTTCTGGCTAAAACAATTGGCACACAACTTGACGGCGTTCACGAGCTTTCCTTCGTGGCCCCGCTCAACGAACGCAATGATGCCCTGAGCCACCTCCGATAGCTCATAGTTGGCCGCTTCGATTTTCCACTCGTCGCGCTCCCGTAGAGCGTTTTCCAGCTCCTCCACCTTTTTGCTCAGTGCCGCCTTCTCCTCCATCGCCTGGAGCGCGGCCCCTTGAGTGTCCATTAAGCGCTGCTGAATTTCGAAGAGGGCGTTCGCCATAGCCGCCGCGTCAACGGCTCCCTTCCCAGCTTTCGCGAGGTCCAGAGCCACCTTAAGCGCGGTCAACCCACCTTGAATCTCTGCGTACATCAACTTCTCCAAAGCGCACATGCTATGCACACGACCACTCGTGAAGGCGCATGAAATATAGGGATTTCTACCAATCCATCATCGGCGCAACCGAAAGCCTGTTGGCGTCGTAAGTCGTTGTCGGCATTGGATAAGTGCTTGAATTCTCAGGAATCTCGTGGTCCGGCCCTGCCGAAGGCCACCCCATGCAGGGGGGACATTCTCCCCGAAGGCGCGTGGCCGTGAAGCCGCCGGTCGGCGCCCGCACGAAAAGGTCGGCCCCTCAGCCGCGCGGCTGCAGCCGCCGATACGCGCTGAAGTGGCGAATCGCGAGGTGCTTCTGGCCGTTCCTGGCATACAGCAGCGCCGCATTCTGGTGGGCGTCGGCCAGATCGGGCTGGAGCCGCAGGCACTCCTCATAGCTCGCCAGTGCCGAGCTCACTTCACCCAACGCCTCCAGCGCGACGGCGCGGTTGTAGTGCACCAGGGGATCATCCGCGCAATGGCGCACGGCGGTCCGATAGAGCGACGCCGCCTCTTGCCACCGCGCCGCCTCGCACAGCATGAATCCCAGGTTCAGGTAAGCGTCCGCATGAGACGGATCGGCCGCGAGCATGCCGCGATAGGCCTCTTCCGCCGCGGCCGGGTCGGATTCCTCCAGCGCCTCCGCCATCTCGAACATCGTGTCGCGATCAGGCACGGATGCCTCGACCGCCCCGCTCTCGGCACGCTGGAAGATGAAGCTGACCTTGCCCTCGGCGGGCGCGACGCTGAAGTCCATCACCAGTTGCCCGGTGTCGGGCTCCCATTGCGCGTTGTCTTCGCGCACGGTGATCCGGTCTCCCACGGCGGTGATGCGCAGGCCGCTGACCGGCATCTCCGGTGGCAGTGCCTCCTTGAGGAGGCGAAGCGAGCGAAGAATCTTCCGGGTCGGGATGCGCGCCTCGCGCAAGTCGTGGGCGGAGCGCAGCAGCACGACGTCCCGGAACGAGAAGCGGTAGACGCGCCCGGGCCCGCGCAGCGGCTCGACGAATCCCAGCTCGATCAGCTTCGAGACGGCATGACGTGTCAGGCCGAGCATCTGACGGATGCCGCGCAGCGTGTAGGGATGCGTGCCTTGACCGGCTGCTTCTGTCACTTCTTCATGCGCGCGCGCGTGACCGGCGCGGACTCCGACGCCTTCGCCGTTCTCGGCGCACGCTTCGCGCCCTTGCTCACCGCGGCATCGATCGAAGTCACCTCGCGGCTCTCCGCCGTCTTGACCGGGCGCTTGGGCGCGCCCTTGGCCGCCTTGGTCAGGCTGGCGCGCAGTACTTCGGTGAGATCGATGACCTGGCCGCTTGCCACGTCCTCCGGATGCTCGACCGCGACGACCTCTTCTCCGGCGATCTTGGCGTCGATCGCGGCCAGGATCCGCTTCTTCTCCTCGTCCTCGAAGAGCGTCGGGTCGTAGGTGTCCGTCGAGATCTGGTCGATCAGCTGCAGCGCGAGCTTCAGTTCCGCCGCCGACGGCGTGATCTTCTCGACGTGGAGATCCTTGAGCGAGCGGACCTCATCGGCATACAGCAGCTGCTGCAGCACCAGCCCATCGTCGTTCGCCCGCACCTGGACCACGTACTGCTTCGACTTCCAGGCCCATCTGGCCAGCGCGCAGCGCCCGCTCTGCTGCATCGCCGCCCGCAACAGGTTGTAGGGCTTGCCGCCCCGCTTGTCGGGCGCGAGCAGGTAGGCCTTGTCGAAGTAGATGGGGTCGACCGCCTTCTCCGGAATGAAGGCAACGATGTCGATCAGGTGGCTGGCGCCCTCCTCCAGGGCCTTGAGTTCCTCCGGCGCAAAGATGACGTAGCGATCCTTCTCGAACTCGTAGCCCTTGACCAGCTCCGAGCGAGGGATGACGGTCTGGTCCTTCTCCGAGACGTACTGCTGCTTCACGCGCGAGCCATCCTTGGACAGCAGGTTGAAGTGCACGGTCGACGAACTCTCGGTCGCCGAATACAGCCGAACCGGTATCGACACCAGCCCGAATCCGAGCGACAACGATGCGATGGAGCGGGCAGCCATGGCGATCCTCTCAGGCGAACGAAGACCGCCAGCATGCCATCTTTCCGCGGGCAGGTGAATAGGCATGCAGCGATGCGCACCGTGAGCGAACCCTTTCCCCACGCTGTGCTTCGCGCCCGGACCATCTGCGGCTCAACAAAGCAATGGTTGATCCAATCCACAGACGCGCGCTATGATGGCTGACACCCACCACAGACGTACGCCGGTAACCGATGGACCTAGAACTCACCGCCAGCCAGGCCGAATTCCGCGACGAGGTGCGTCGCTTCGTGAAAGACCGCCTGCCCGCCGACATCCGTGAACGGCTTCGCCTGGGCCACCCCCCGCGAAAGCAGGACACTGTCACCTGGCAGCGCATCCTCAACGAGAAAGGCTGGGCCGCGCCGCATTGGCCGCGCGAATTCGGCGGCGCGGAACTCGGCCAGACCGAGCGGCTCATCCTTCTCGACGAGATGTTCCGCGCGCCCGCGCCGCTGCCGCAGGTGTTCAACGTCGGCATGCTGGGCCCGGTGCTGCTGAAGTTCGGCAGCGACGCGCAGAAGCGCTTCTTCCTTCCGAAACTCGCCAACCTCGACCTCTGGTTCTGCCAGGGCTTTTCCGAGCCGGGCTCAGGCTCCGACCTTGCATCGCTGCGAACCGCAGCCCGACGCGATGGCGATCAATACGTCGTCAACGGGCAGAAGATCTGGACCACGACCGCGCATCTGGCCGACTGGGTATTCGCGCTGGTTCGCACCGATTCCGAAGGCAGGAAGCAGCACGGCATTTCCTTCCTGCTGATCGACCTGCGCACGCCCGGCATCACGATCCGCCCCATCACCTCCATCGACGGGCAGCATCATCTCAACGAAGTCTTCTTCGACGAGGTCCGGGTCCCGGTGGACAACCTCGTCGGTGAAGAAGGCCGGGGCTGGGATTGCGCCAAGTACCTGCTGATGAACGAGCGCACAGGCATCGCCAACGTGGGCCTGTGCCGCGAACGCCTGGACTATGCGCGCGAGCTGGCCGGCAAGCTGACGCAGGCGGGACGGCCGCTCATCGAAAACGCCAGGCTGCGCGGCGAGTTCGCGATACTCGACGCCGAAATCCGCGCACTCGAAATCACGAACTGGCGCTTTCTCCTGTCGCCCGACACGGCGCAGACCAACCCCGGCTTCGCATCCGTTCTCAAGCTCAAGGGCACCGAGCTCCAGCAGGAGATCGCCCAGTTGCTCCAGCGCATCGCCGGCCCCGCCGCGATGGAGCGCCGGCCGCATGACGGCGAGGGCGCCGACCATTGGGCGGGTCCGCTCGCCATGCGCTACTTCTACAGCCGCGCGGCCAGCATCTACGGCGGCACGAGCGAAGTGCAGAAGGACATTCTTTCCAAGACGATCCTGGCTTAGGTCCACCATGAACTTCGAACTCAATGAAGAGCAGCAGGCGCTCCAGGGCAGCCTGGCCCGCCTGCTGGCAGACCTCTATGGCTTCGAGCAGCGACGCGCCATCGCCGCGAGCGCGCCCGGCTGGAGCCAGCCGGTCTGGCAGCAGCTGGCCGCACTCGGTCTCGCCGCCCTGCCCCTGCCGGAGGCACACGGCGGCTTCGGCCGCGGTGCGGTCGATCTGCTGCCGGTGATGCGCGAGTTCGGCAAGGCGCTGCTGCTCGAGCCCTTCCTGTCGTCGATCGTCCTCGGCGCCACCGCCCTTCGTCTGGCGGGCGACGACACAGCCAAGGCGCTGCTGCTGCCCGACGTCGCCAGCGGCGAAGTGCGGCTCGCCTGGGCGCATGACGAACACGCGGGCCGCCAGGCGCCGCTCTGGATCGAGACCACGGCAAGGCCCGCGAACGGACACTGGCTGCTCGACGGCGGCAAATGCAACGTGCTGCACGCCCCGGCGGCGCATCGCTTCGTCGTGAGCGCACGCGTGGCCGGCGCCCCCGCGGACGCGGGCGGCGTGGCGCTGTTCCTGGTCGACGCAAACGCCAGGGGATGGAGCTGCCGGCCTCACCGGCTGGTGGACGATACGCCCGCCGGGGAGCTGCGTTTCGAAGCCGCCGTGGCCACGCCGATCGGCGACCCGCGCGATGCCGCGCAGGCGCTGAAGGCGATCGAAGGCACCCTTGCGATGGGCACCGCCGCCGTGTGTTCCGACGCGGTCGGCGCCATGGAATCGGCCTATCGACTCGCCGTCGACTACCTCCAGACGCGCCAGCAGTTCGGCCGGCTGATCGGCGAGAACCAGGCGCTTCGCCACCGCGCGGCGGAGATGCTGGTCAGCCTGGAAATGTGCCGCAGCATGGCGATTGCCGCGGCCATTGCCGCCGACAACCTGGACGCCACCGGCGCCCGAGCCGACCTGGCGCGGGCCAAGCTGATGATCGGCCGGCACGGCAGGTTGGTCTGCCACGCCGCGATCCAGCTGCACGGCGGCATCGGCATGACCGAGGAGTACGCGGTCGGCCACTGCCTGCGCCGAGTGACGCTGATCGACCAGCTCTTCGGCGATGTCGAGGCGCAAGCGACGAAGCTGGCGGAGATGGCATGAGCGGATTCGAGACCATCGGCTGGGAACTCTCGGGCCCCGTGCTCACGCTGACACTGCACCGCCCCGACAAGATGAACGCCATGACCCACGCCATGCGGCGCGAGCTGTGCGAGGCGCTGGACCGCGCCGATGCGGACGATGCCGTGCGCGCCGTCGTGGTGACCGGCGCCGGGCGCGCGTTCTGCGCCGGCTTCGACCTGTCGGAGGGCAGCCGCGCATTCGACCCCGCTTCGGCATCGCGGGCGCCCGGGACCGGCGAAGAACCCGGCCGCGACGGCGGCGGCGTGCTGGCGCTGCGCCTCTTCGCCTGCACCAAGCCGCTGATCGCCGCAGTCAACGGAGCGGCCGTGGGCATCGGAGCCTCGATGCTGCTGCCGATGGACGTGCGCATCGCATCGACCGAAGCGCGCTTCGGCTTCGTCTTCGCGCGGCGCGGCATCGTGCCGGACGCCTGTGCAAGCTGGTTCCTTCCGCGCGTCGTCGGCATCTCGAAAGCGCTGGAATGGAGCCTGGGCGGCCGTGTCTTCGATGCCTCCGAGGCATCGGCCGGCGGACTCGTCAGCCAGATCTGCGAGCCGGGCGAACTGCTCGTCCGCGCGCGGGCGCTGGCGCTGGACATCGCCGACAACGCGGCGCCCGTCTCGGTCGCGCTCACGCGGCAACTGATGTGGCGCATGCTCGGCGCCGCCCATCCCATGGAGGCGCACCGCCTCGAAAGCGCCGCGCTGCAATCGCGCGGCGGATCGGCCGACGCCGCCGAGGGCGTCGCATCCTTCAGGCAGAAGCGGCCGGCGAAGTTCGTCGACAAGGTCAGTGCCGACATGCCGCCGTTCCATCCATGGTGGACGGACCCGCCCTTCTCCGGAGACAAGGCACCATGAGCCGGCTGGTCCTCGACGAGCGCAGTGTCGCGCGCGACCTGCTCATGCTGCGCGCACTGCGCGCGGCGCGCGGCTTCGATAGCCTGGGCGTGCGCGAGGGCGATGCCGTCGCGCTGCTGATGCGCAACGACTTCGCCTTCTTCGAAGCCCAGCAGGCCGCCGCCGCGCTCGGGGCTTATGCGGTGCCGATCAACTGGCACGGCAAGCCGGAAGAAGTCCTCTACATCATCAACGACGTAAAGCCCCGGGTGCTGGTCGCGCACGCCGACCTGCTCGCGCCACTCCGCCACCGGATCCCCACGGAGACCGCTGTCATCACCGTGCCGACACCGCCCGAGGCCCAGCGCAGCTTCGCCTTGTCCGACGCCGCGGTCGGCATGCCCGCGGACGCGCTCGAATGGAACGGCTGGCTCGAAGCCATCGCCCCTTGGGACGGCCCGCCCCGGCGCAGCCGCGCGACCATGATCTACACCTCGGGCACCACCGGCCGCGCCAAGGGCGTGAAGCGCGAAGCCGCCACGCCGGAGCAGGCCGCCGCCTATGTCGAGCTGCTGCGCAGCGTCTACGGGCTGCAGCCCGGTGTCCGGGCGCTGATCGGCGGGCCGCTCTATCACGCCTCGCCCAACGCCTATGCGCGCCAGGCCCTGCCGATCTGCGAGCTGCTGGTGATGCAGACCCGGTTCGACGCCGAGGCCGTGCTGGCGGCCATCGAACGTCACCGCATCAGCCACATGGTGGCGGTGCCGACGATGTTCGTGCGCATGCTCAAGCTGCCCGAGGCCGTGCGGCGGCGCTACGACCTGCGCTCGCTGATCTGGGTCACGCACACCGGCGCGCCCTGTTCGGCCGAGACCAAGAAGGCGCTGATGGACTGGTGGGGCCCGGTGGTCTACGAGACCTACGGCGGCACCGAGGTCGGCACCGCGACGCTCAGCACGCCCGAAGACGGCCAGGCCTTCCCGGGCAGCGTCGGACGCCCCACGCCCGGCACGCGCATGGCGCTCTACGGCGAAGACGGCCAGCCCGTGGCGCCCGGCGAGGTCGGCGAGATCTACGTGCGTGTGCCCGCCTACGCGGACTTCACGTATCACAACGATCCCGAGAAGCGCAAGGAGGTCGAGCGCGACGGCCTCATCAGCTGCGGCGACGTCGGCTACGTCAAGGGCGACCACCTCTACCTCTGCGACCGGCGCTCCGACATGGTGATCTCCGCCGGCGTCAACATCTACCCGGCCGAGATCGAGGCCGTGTTGCTGCAATGCCCGCTGGTTCGCGACTGCGCCGTCTTCGGCATTCCCGACGAGGAAATGGGCGAGAGCCTGGCGGCGGCGATCGAGCCGATGCCTGGCACCGATCCCGACAGCGACGAGATCCGCGGCTTTCTCGAAGCGCGCATCGCGAAGTACAAGGTGCCGCGCCGCATCGACTTCCACGCCGCGCTGCCGCGCGAGGACAGCGGCAAGATCTTCAAGCGGCGCCTGCGCGATCCCTTCTGGCTGGCCGCCGGGCGCAAGATCTGACGTGGGCGCCGAACACGAGCTCGGGCTTCGCGTCGCCGCGGCGCTGCGGCGCCACGCGCGCTTGCACGGGCAGGTCGACGCGCTTGGCCGACTCACGGGCGGCGCCACCAAGACGACCTGGTCCTTCGACCTGGTGGCCGGGGGGGAACGGCGCCCGATGATCCTGCAGCAGACATCCGCCCCGCCCGCTTCGGCCGACCGGGCCGCGCCCAGGTTGAACGCCCCCGAAGACGCGCGCCTGATGATCGCCGCGCGCGCCCATGGCGTCCCCGCGCCCGTGGTTCTCGCCATCCTCGACGAGAACGACGGCCTGGGCCCGGGCTACATCACGCAACGCATCGAAGGCGAGACGCTGGGTCGCAGACTCGTGGCGGACCCGGCCCTGGCGCACGCGCGCGGCGCGATGGCCGCGCAGGCCGGCGCGATTCTCGCGGCGATCCATGCCATGCCGACGGCCGGCCTGCCCTTCCTCCAGCGACTCTCGCCCGCGCGGGAGCTGGACGTCTATGGCGACTTGCTCGAGCGCACGGGCTTTCGCCATCCCGCGCTGGCGTTCGCGCTCCAATGGGTTCGCCATCATCTGCCCACGGGCGGGCGCGATGCGCTCGTGCATTCCGACTTCCGCACCGGCAACCTGATCGTCGGGCCGGAGGGCATCCGCTGCGTGCTCGACTGGGAAATCGCCCGCGTCGGCGACCCGATGCAGGACCTCGGCGTGCTGTGCATGAGGACCTGGCGCTTCGGCGGCGCCGCCGAGGTCGGCGGCTTCGGGCAACGGGAAGACCTGTACGCCGCCTACGAACGCGGGAGCGGCACGTCGGTGGACCCGGACCGCGTGCGTTTCTGGGAGGCCTTCTCCAACCTCAAGTGGGCCATCGGCTGCGTCCGCCGCGGCCTGGCGACGCGCGGCGATGGCCAGCCCGCGAGCCTCGAACTCTGTGCGGTCGGCCGGCGCATGGAAGAGCCGCTCTGGGACTTCTTCCACTTGATCGAGGACTGACGACATGCCGACTTCCGTACCAACGGCCGACACGCTCCTGCAGGCGGCCGCCCGCTACCTCGAGGACGAACTGATGCCCACGCTGGAGGGCTACCACCGGTTCCAGACGCGCATCGCCGTCAATGTGCTGCGCATGGTCGAGCGCGAGCTGCGCCTGGGCGCTTCACAGGACGAGGCGGCGCGCGAGCGGCTCCTCGCGCTGCTCCGAGACGCGCATGCCGGCGGCGATGCCGCAGACCTGGATCTCGAACTGGCCGAGGCCATCCGCACCGGCCGGATGCCGACCGATGCACCGGGCCTTGCGCGACACCTGCGCACCGGCCTCGGCGAAGCGCTGGCGATCAACAACCCCGCATGGACAACCCCCCGGAGACCCTGATGAATTTCACCGAAGAGCAGATCGCCTTTCGCGACGGCGTGCGCCGCATGGTCGAGCGCCATGTCGCGCCCATCGCCGCGGAGATCGACGAGAACGACCGATTTCCCGAAGAGCTGATCCCGATCTACGGCGACATGGGCCTGCTGCAGCTGTGGGTGCCCGAAGAATATGGCGGCCCCGGCGCCAACCTCACGATGGTGTGCATCGCGCGCGAGGAAATCTCGCGCGTCTCGGAGTCCTGCGCGCTGATGGCCGGCATGAACACCATGTTCGCGCTGCCCATCATGCATTTCGGCACCGACGCCCAGAAGCGGCGCTTCCTGCCGCTCCTGGCCGAAGGCCGCACGGTCACCGCCATCGCGATCTCCGAGCCCGATTGCGGCAGCGACGTCGGCGGCATGCGCACGCGCGCGGTGCGCGACGGCGACAGCTACGTTCTCAACGGACAGAAGCAATGGTGCACCTTCGGCAGCCGCGCCGACTACATCCTCGTGTTCGCGAAGACCGGCGAGCGCGGCGGTGCCGACGACATCAGTCCCTTCATCGTCGACGTGAAGCGCAGCGAGGGACTCGCCTTCGGCCGCAACGAACGCAAGATGGGCATGAAGGGCACGATCAACGTGCCGATCTACCTCGACAACGTGCGCGTGCCCGCCGAGCACCGGCTGGGCGAGGAAGGCAAGGGCTTTCGCTCGGCGATGCGCGCCCTCGACCTCAACCGCCCGGCCATCGCGGCCGCGTCCGTCGGCCTCGCGCAGGGTGCGCTGGACGCCGCCCTCGCCTATGCCAGGCAGCGCAAGCAGTTCAAGCGCGCGATCATCGAGTTCCAGGGTATCCAGTTCATGCTGGCCGACATGGCGATGCAGATCGAGGCCGCGCGCTGCCTGGTCTACGAAACGGCGCGGCTGGCCGACATCGGCGACTGGCGCCAGCTGCCCAAGTTCGCGAGCATGGCCAAGTGCTTCGCGAGCGACATGGCGATGAAGGTCACCACCGACGCCGTGCAGGTGTTCGGCGGCTACGGCTACGTGAGGGACTATCCCGTGGAGAAGATGATGCGCGACGCCAAGCTCAACCAGATCTTCGAGGGAACGAACCAGATCCAGCGCGTGGTCATCGCGCGCGAGCTGATGCGCTGAACGAGCACCGGGGCCGCGGCCCCGGCCCGCGCCCTCCCGCTAGGCGAGCAGTTGCCTGGCGATCATGTTGCGATGGATCTCCGAGGCACCCTCGTAGATGCGCAGCACCCGGAGGTCGCGGTACACGCGTTCGACGATCGTGCCCCGGCAATAGCCGGAACCGCCGAAGATCTGCAGCGCCTTGTCGGCGATGCGGCAGGCCGCCTCGGTACAGATCACCTTCACCATCGACGCCTTCATGCGCGCATCCTCGCCGCGCGCGGCGCGCCAGACGGCTTCGAACAGCACCATGCGCGCCGCATGCAGGTCCATCGCCATGTCGGCGATCATGTGCTGGATGGCCTGGTGCTCGCCGAGCGCCTGGCCGAAGGTCACGCGGGTCTTCGCATGCTCGATGGTTTCGTCCAGCGCGATCTGCGCCGGCCCGAGCGCCTGGCAGCCCACGTTCAGGCGCCCCTCATTGAGGCCCGACATCGCATACGACAGGCCGCGTCCCTCTTCGCCCAGCAGGTTCTCGGCCGGGATGCGGCAATCGGTGAAGGCGATCTCGCACAGGCTGTCGTCCATCCAGCCCATGGTGGGCATCGTGCGCGTCACCGTGAAGCCGGGCGTCTTCGTGTCGAGCAGGAAGGCGGAGATGCCATTCTTGCCGGCCTTGCGGTCGGTACAGGCGAGCACGGTGATGGTGTGCGCGTGGTTGGCGTTCGAGATGAAGGTCTTGACGCCGTTGAGCACGTAGTGGTCGCCGTCGCGCCGGGCGAAGCTCAGCATCTTCGCGGCGTCCGAGCCCGCGTGCGGCTCAGTGATGGCGATGCAGTTGCGCGAGCGGCCGGAGGCGATCTCCGGCAGCCACTTCTTCTTGATCGCTTCGCTGCCGTGATCCACGATGATGTGCACGCCAGGGCCCAGCGCCGATCGCACGAAGGGCCAGAACTGCGGCGGCAGGCGCGCGAGTTCGAGCTGGACCGCCACGCTCGTGAGGTGGTCGACCGGCATGCCGCCGTAGGCCTCCGGGATGGCCATGCCGTAGAAGCCCATCTCGCGCAGCGTGTGCTCGACCTGCTCGGGCACCTCGCCGGTCTCGTGGTAGCGCGGCTCCAGCTTGAGCAGCGCGTCGACCGCATCTCGGGTGGCGATGCGCATCTCTTCCGCTTCGGCGGGCAAGTCGAAATTCATGAAGTCTCCTTTGGTAGAACCATTGCCAATGGTACACTCCGGCGGAAGAGTGTCAACTCAGCGCGAGAGGATCAGGATCGCCTTGCCCGATGTCCACCGGCGTTCCAGCGCCTCGAGCGCGGCTGGCGCGGCCTCGAAGTCGAAGGCCGAGGCGTCGAGCGGCCGCAGGCGGCCTTCGCGGTACCAGGCCTGGATATCCCCGGCCGTTTGCGCCGCGAGCCCGGGTTCGCGCTTGCGCACCTCCCCCCAACAGCACGCCGATCGCCGATGCGTTGGCGAGCAGCAGGCGGTTGGCCGGCAACTGCGTCAAGCTGCCGCTCGCGAAGCCGATGACGAGCAGGCGCGCGCCGAAGGCCAGGCATCGCGCGCTCTGTGCGCCGATCTCGCCGCCGACAGGGTCGAACGCCACATCGACGCCGCGAGGCGCAAGCTCGCGCAGCGCGTGGACCCATGTCGCGTCGGTGTAGTCGATCGCTTCATGCGCGCCTAGCGCGCGGCAGGCGTCGAGCTTGGCGGCGCTGCCGGCCGTCGCGATCACGCGGGCGCCCATTTGCCTGCCGAGCTGCACGGCGGCGCTGCCGACACCGCCGGCGCCCGCGTGCACCAGCAGGGTCTCGCCGGCCGCGAGCCGGCCGGCATGGCGCAACGCGTAGAGCGAAGTCGGATAGTTGCCGCGCAAGGCCATCGCGGCCCCCGGCGGCACGTCCGGCGCCACCGCCACGGCCTCGGCGCGCGGCACCAGCGCGTATTCGGCGAAGCCGCCGAATCGTCCGGGCGGCGTGGCGGATGCGACGCGAGTCCCCGCCCGCAGGCCGGCGGCGCCCTGCCCGCCGACGATGGTGCCGACGACCTCGATGCCCGGCGTGAAGGGAAGCGCCGACTGGGCCTGGTACCGGCCCTTGACGGCGAGGGTGTCGAGGAAGTTGAGCCCGGCGGCCTCGACCTTCACGAGGTACTGATCTGCCGCCGGCACTGGCATCGGCACCTCGGCCAAGCGCATCCGGCCGGGATCGCCGATCTCCTCGACCCGCCACGCCCTCATCGGATCTCGGCGCGGCCGTTGGTCAGCACCAGCACGTCACGCTCCACTGCGCGCGCGCGGAAGGCGATCTCGCTGCCCTCTCGCCAGCCTTCGAGCCGGATCGTCTCGCCAGGATAGACCGGCGCCGAAAGACGCGCACGCATGGCCGCCAGCCGTGCCGGGTCGAAGTCGGCGCAGGCCGCGATCAGCCCGCGCCCGGCGATGCCCCAGGTCGCCAGGCCATGCAGGATCGGGCGCGGGAAGCCCGCCCTGGCCGCGAACGCGGGTTCCACGTGCAGCGGATTGATGTCGCCCGACAGGCGGTACAGCAAGGCCTGGTCGGCTCGCGTCGGCAGATCGAGCGTCAGCTCGGGCGCCGATTCCGGCATCGCCGGCGCGGGGGGCGCGGCCTCGTCGCCCTGCCCCTGCGCCTTCGAGAAGCCGCCGTCGCCGCGCAGGAAGTACACGCTCTCCACCGTGGCCAGCGGCCGCTGCCCCTCGTCGGCGATCTCCTTCTCGACGTGCAGCACCGCCCCCTTGCCTTCGCCCTTGTCGACGATGCGCGTGACACGCGTGCGCCCGATCACCGTGCCGGAGGGAGGCAGCGGCGCATGCAGGCGCAGCGCCTGTTCGCCGTGCACCAGCTTCATGAAATCGATGCCGAGCTCCACGCGCTCGCGCATCCAGAAGCCGGGGGACGCCAGCACGGCGGCCATGGTGGGCAGCGCAACCAGCGCCTTCTCGTAGACGAATCGCAACTGTCTCTCGTCGAGCGGGTCGGCACCCAGGCCAAGGCCGAGTGCGTAGAGCATGGTGTCCTTCGCGGTGTAGGTATGGCGCACCTCGCCGGACTGCCAGTCGCGTGTCTTTCGGTAATCGAGCATCTTGCTTTCCTTCTTGTTGTCCCGGCCGGAGTCAGTCGGACGAGGCCGATGGCCAGCGGAACTGCGCCGGTTCGCGGGCGGCGAAGCGGCGCACCGCTTCCTTTGCGTAGTCGCTGTTCGAGGCCAGGGCCTGTCCCGCGGATTCGATCTCCAGCAGCGTTGGCAGATCGCTCGCGAGCGCGCTCTGCAGCGCGCGTTTCGAGATGCTCATCGCCACCGGCGATGCGCCCGCGAAGCTGCGCGCGATGGCCAGGGCGCGCGCCATCAGCTCGCCCGCCGGCAGGACTTCCATCGCGATGCCCAGGCGCTTCGCCTCGGCCGCATCGATCTCGCGCGCCGAGAAGATCAGCTCCTTCGCGCGCTGCAGGCCCACCACGCGCGGCAACGTATAAAAGGCCCCCATGTCGGGGATCAGCCCGATGCGCTGGAACACCATGCACAGCCGGGCACGCTCGCTCAGCAGCACGATGTCGCACATCAGGGCGATGCTGAAGCCGGCGCCGAAGGCCACGCCGTCGACGGCGGCGATGACGGGCCGGTCCAGCGCCATCAGCTCGGTGCAGATGCGCGCGTAGCGCGCCATGCCGGCGCGTCGCTGTTCGGGGGTGCGCGGGCCGCCCTGCCCCATGGCCTTGACGTCGCCGCCGGCGCAGAACGCGCCGCCGGCACCGGTGACGACCAGCACGCGCACCGCATCGTCGGCGCGGATCGAGGCCAGCAGCTCGCCGAGCTCGTCGGCCATGACGGGATCCAGCGCATTCTTCGATTCGGGGCGGTTGAGCGTCAGCGTCGCGACGCCGTCCTCGACACGGTAGTCCAGGGTCTTCATCGCACAGGCTCCTCCAGCAGGGAGATCGGTATCCCCTTGACCATCGCATCGCAGTACTCCGACATGCCGAGCACCGTGCGCCCCTCGCAGCTGTATGCGGTGATGCCTTCGGTGATGCGCGTGTACGAATCCGTATCGCCGCCCGTGCTCCTGTGGCGCAATGGCACCAGCGCGCCGACCTTGCCCGTCATGGTGTAGGCGCGTTCGGCCGTGCGCACGTGCGCCGTGAAGCTCACGGGGTAGTAGCGCTCGTCATAGACGGTGTCGATGTGCCCGCCGATCACCGGCTCGTATCGGCCGTCGCGCAGCACGTTGCCGCTGACGTTGTTCGACTGGCCCTTGCGGCCCTTCACCGACAGCAGCACGCCGAAGCCGCGGTCGAAGGTGACCGGCAGCCACTTGTACCAATAGAAGCTGTGCCAGTGCCGGGGCCCCCAGGATTTGTCGCGATAGCCGAAGCCCTCGATTGGATGCCGCTGGCCGTCGATCGCGATGTGGCCGCGCACCGCCATGTTCTGCTCGGTATGTCCACGGTAGACGGCGTGCTCGGGATCGACCTCGAGTCGGCTGCCGTCCAGCGCGACGATCTCGCCGCCGTGCATCGGCGAGATGCCTTCGTAGTCGAGCTCGATCGAGGCCGGCCGCTTGGGATAGCGCTTGAACGCGCGGCTCGGCTCGGCCATGGCGAGGGGGTCGTCCATCAGCAGCAGCTCGCCCTCGTAGACCACGCGCATGCGCTTGAAGGGCTCGACCACCTCGAAGCGCATGCCGCCGGCGTCCATGGCCTCGTTGTGGCCGATCTTCGGGCGGCCGTACATGAAGCCGACGCGGCCGTCAGGCAGGTAGACGCAGCATGTCATCTCCGCGTAGCCCTCGTTGGGGCGGTTCCCCAGCCGCATCCAGGCCCCGATGCCGCGCGCGCTGTCGAAGGCGTTGAAGTACATGCTCTCGTTGTAGTTCGAGGCAGCTTCGGGCGCGTGGGTGTATTCGTCGCGCGGGTCGAGGCGCAGCTTGCTGTCGGCGGGCATGTACATGTCGGGTCCTAGAGAAAGGCGGTGGCGCGCGCCAGCTGTTGCCGGCACTCGGCGACCATGCGCTCGAGCAGCTCCGCGCAGCTCGGCACGTCGTCGATCAGGCCGATGACCTGCCCGGCCCAGACCGGACCGTCATGCACCTTGCCCGACTCGAGAGCGGCCCTGCCGCGCGCGCCGGACACCAGCGCCCTGATGTCATCGAAGCTGCAGCCACCGGGCCTGCGCTCCGTCGCGATCACTTCTTCGGCAATGGCGTTGGCGAACACGCGCGCCGTGTTGCCCATCGTGCGGAACACCAGGCGTGTGTCGCGCTCGCTGGCCTGCACCAGCGCCTGCTTGATGTCCGGATGCACGGGCGCCTCCCGCGTGCAGACGAAGCGCGTGCCCATGTTCACGCCCTCGGCGCCGAGCACCAGGGCGGCGGCCATGCCGCGGCCGTCGGCAATGCCGCCGGAGGCGATGACCGGGATCTTCAACGCCCGCGCCGCGGCCGGGATCAGCACCAGCCCCGGCACGTCGTCCTCGCCCGGATGGCCGGCGCACTCGAAGCCGTCGATGCTGACGATGTCGACCCCGCGCCTCTGCGCGGCCAGCGCATGGCGCACCGAGGTGCACTTGTGCAGCACGGCGACACCGTTGCGCTTGAGCAGATCGATCACATCCCCGGGCACGTTGCCGGCGGTCTCGACGATCTTCACGCCGCTCTCGACAACGACCTCGAAAATGCGCGCGTAAGGCGGCGGGCTGACGCTGCGCAGCATGGTGACGTTGACGCCGAAAGGCCGCTGCGTCATGTCGCGGCAGCGTTCGATCTCGCGCGCCAGGTCTTCGGGCGTCGGCTGGGTCAGCGCCGTCAGGAGGCCGAGCCCGCCTGCATTCGACACCGCCGACGCCATCTCGGCCCGTCCGACCCACTGCATGCCGCCCTGGACGATCGGATAGCGGATGCCCAGCAACTCGGTGACGCGCGTCTTCATGAAGACCCGATCAGAGGCTGATGTGGAAGCCGCCGTTCACCCCGAGATGCTGGCCCGTGATGTACGAGGCCGCGTCGGACATGAGGAAGCACACCGTCTTGACCACCTCCTGCGGTGTCGACCAGCGGCCCAGCGGAATCTGCGCCAGCATGCCGTCGCGGAATTTCTCGCCGCGCACCACCTCGGTCATCGGCGTCTCGACGACACCGAAGCAGATCGAGTTGGTGCGGATGTTGTACTTGCCCCATTCGCGCGCCGCGGTCATCGTGATACCGAGCATGCCGGCCTTGGCGGCGGCGTAGTTGATCTGGCCGATCGAGCCCTTGCGGCCGGCATCGGAGGAGATGTTGACGATCGCCCCGCCCGTCCTGTCGCCGTCCCTGGCGCGCGCGACCATGTGGCGGCCGACCGCCTGGAGCCAGTAGAAGGTGCCGGTCAGGTGCACGTCGATGACCTCCTGCCACTGCGTCGGCGTCATCTTCTCGATCATGGCCGGGCGCGTGATGCCGGCGTTGTTGACCAGGCCATGCACGCCGCCGAAGCGGCCCGCGGCTTCGTCGACGGCCCTGGCCGCCAGCGCCGCATCGGTCACGCTGCCGACCACCTGCTGCACGCGCTCGGCGGGCAAACCGGCCATCGCGCCCTGGAGCGTGTCCGGATTCAGGTCGAGGGCGACCACGTTGCCGCCGAGCTCGATGACGAGCTCGGCAATGGCGCGGCCGATACCCTGGCCCGCGCCGGTGACGACGATGGTGCGGCCTTCGAGGGTGACGAGATTCTGCATGTGCTGTCCGTTCGATCAGTTGGGGGTTGAACCAGTGGTATTCGTCTGAAGCCTGCCGATCAGGCCTCCGCGCGCGGGGCCTTCGCGCGCTCGGCCTCCTGCAGCTGCCGCCAGGCGATCTTTCCGGTGGCGGACTTCGGGAGCTCGGCCACGAATTCCACCAGCCGCGGGTACTTGTAGGCGGCCATCTTGTGCTTCGCCCACTCGATGATGTCCGCCTCGCCGACCCGGCCGCCGTGCGAGTCCCGCAGCACCACGACCGCCTTCACCGTCTCGCCGCGATAGGCATCGAAGGACGCGATCACGCAGGCCTCGGCGATGGCCGGATGCTCGTGCAGCATCGCCTCGACCTCGGCGGGCCACACCTTGAAGCCCGAGGCGTTGACCATCCGCTTGAGCCGGTCGACGATGAAGAAATAGCCTTCCTCGTCGCGCCGGCCCAGGTCGCCGCTGCGAACGAAGCGCTTGCCGTCGATCTCCACGCTGGCCGCGCGGGTGGCTTCCTCGTTGCGCCAGTAGCCGACGAAGATCTGCGGCCCGGCCATCACGATCTCGCCGACTTCACCGGGCGGCAGTTCCGCCAGCGTGTCGGGGTCGATGACGCGCAGGTCGGAGTTGAAGAGCGGCACGCCGAGGCACTGCCGCTTGAAGGCCTCCGGCGGATTGCCCGAAACGTGCGCGGTCTCGGAGAGGCCGTAGCCTTCCAGGAAGTCCAGCCCGGTCATGGCCTTGAGACGCTGGCCCACCGCTTCGGGCATGCCGGCGCCGCCGCCGCCGATGCGGCGCACCGAGCGCAGGTCGTACTCGGCCAGGCGGGGACTGGAGAGAAAGTCGATCACCATCGTCGGCATCGCGGTCCAGTGACTGACCTGGTGGCGCGCGATCAGCTCCGCCGCCTGGTCGCGGTTCCAGCGCTTCATCAGCACCAGCGTCCCGCCGCCGTAGATCGGCGCGTTCAGCAGGTTCTGCATGCCCGTGATGTGGAAGTACGGAAGTGCCACGAGCTGCACGGAATGGGGAACCAGCCCCATCCAGTGCGCGACGATGACGGTGCTCGCCATGAGCGTGCGGTGCGTGTGCATGCAGCCCTTCGGCGCGCCGGTGGAGCCCGAGCTGTAGAGGATGAGCGCCAGGTCGTCCGGTCGATGTTCCAGCGCGGCGGCCTTGCCCGAGGGCGTCGCCAGCACGCGGCGCAGTCCGATCGTGCGCGCCTGGTGCGGCAGCGCCTCGGGCTGCGCTTCGGCCGGGCCGGGGTTGCCGACCACGATCACGCGGCGCAACTGTTGCGCGCCGGGCACCGCGAGCATCTCGGCCACGTTCTCGGAGCCGCAGAAGGCGACGACCGCCTCGGTATCGCCCAGGTAGTGCGGCAGTTCATCGCGCTTGTTCATCGGATTCACCGGCACGACGACGGCATTGATGCGCAGGATCGCGTAGTAGGCCGCGATCCATCCACGGCCGTTCTGCAGGCAGATCAGCACCCGGTCGCCCCGCCGCACGCCGAGCTCGTTCTGCAGAAAGGCGGCGATGCAGTCCACCTGCTCCACCAGCTGGGCGTAGCTCAGGCTGCCGTGCTCGTCGATCAGCACCGGGCGCCGCGGATAGCGCATGGCCGACACGAGCAGGTTCGCGCACAGGTTGGTGGGCGGAATGTCGAGTTCGCGTGGCAGGGCGCGCGGCCACGTGCGCAGATCATGGGGGGTCATTTCTTGCCTTCTTCCTGTTCGGCCCGGCTGTCGGAGCGCCTCATGCGTTGTCTCGTGGAAAACGCCCTTCGAACTGCGCGTAGAGCTTCTGGTTCATCGAAAGGCGAGGTTATGATTCAAATCTGTTTTGGTTGAACCAATGATAATGATGAGCTCGATGCGCCGTCAAGGGCGCCGCGCCGATTGACATCTTGAGTTCCATGGTTCTACCATTGATCTATTACGGAGCAACTGAATGAGCATCAAGCGGCAGGCCTGCATCGCGGGCGCTTTCGAACACCCCACCCGAAAGGCGCCGGACAAGACCGTCGCCCAGCTGCATGCGGAATGCGCGCGCGGCGCGCTGGCCGACGCCGGCCTCACGCTGCGGGACGTCGACGGCTACTTCTGCGCGGGCGACGCGCCGGGCCTCGGGCCCCTGAGCATGGTCGACTACCTCGGCCTGAAGGTGCGCCACGTCGACACCACCGACACCGGGGGCTCGGCCTACCTGATCCAGGTGTCGCACGCCGCCCAGGCGATCGCGGCGGGCAAGTGCAACGTCGCGCTGATCACCCTGGCGGGCCGGCCGCGCAGCGAGGCCAGCACCGTGGGCGTCGGCCCGCGCAACGTGACCGCGGCCACGCCCGACGTGCCATGGGAGATGCCCTATGCGCCGGTCACGGTGAACATGTATGCGCTCGCCGCGGCGCGCCACATGCACGAATTCGGCACCACGAGCGAGCAGCTCGCATGGATCAAGGTCGCGGCCGCCGCGCATGCGCAGCACAACCCCAATGCGATGCTGCGCGAGCCGGTCACGGTAGAGGAGGTGCTCGCGTCGCCGATGATCTCCGACCCGCTGCACAAGCTCGACTGCTGCGTGGTCAGCGACGGGGGCGGCGCCCTGCTGGTGGTGCGACCCGAGATCGCCCGCGCGCTCAAGCGGCCGCTCATCCATGTCCTGGGAGCGGGCGAAACGGTCAAGGGCCAGGCCAACGGCCAGGTCGACCTGAGCTATTCGGGCGCCGCCGTTTCGGGTCCCATCGCATTCGCGGAAGCCGGCGTCCAGCCGGGCGACATCCAGTACGCCTCGATCTACGACAGCTTCACGATCACGGTGCTGATGCAGCTGGAGGACCTGGGTTTCTGCGGGAAGGGAGAAGGCGGGCGTTTCGTTTCGGACGGCAACCTGATCTCCGGCGTCGGCAAGCTGCCTTTCAACACCGACGGCGGCGGGCTGTGCAACAACCACCCGGCCAACCGCGGCGGCATCACCAAGGTGATCGAGGCGGTGCGCCAGTTGCGCGGCGAAGCCCATCCCAAGGTCCAGGTTCCCAACTGCGCACTCGCGCTCGCCCAAGGCATGGGCGGCCTCCTCGGCTCGCGCCATGGAAGCGCAACGCTAATTCTGGAGAGAAACTGACATGAGCACCCCATACCAGGAGCGCCCGCTGGGCGCACCGATCGTCGACGCGGCCACCGAGCCTTACTGGAACGCCGCCAGGGAAGGCATCCTGCGCATCAAGCGCTGCACCGCCTGCGTCAAGCCGCATTGGTATCCGCGGGCGCTGTGCCCGTATTGCCTCGGCGATACCGAATGGGTGGACGCTTCGGGCCTGGGCTCGATCTACAGCGTGAGCGTGACGCGCCGCGCGGGGCCCGTTCCCTATGCGATCGCCTATGTCGCGCTCGACGAAGGCGTGACGATGCTCACCAACATCGTCGATTGCGATCTCGATGCGCTGCGCATCGGCGACCGGGTGAGACTGACTTTCAAGCCGGCCGAAGGCGGCTTCCTGGTCCCGATGTTCACACCGAGCGCCTGAGGAAGAGCCGCAGGAAGAACGCGGCTAATCGGTCTTGATGTTCGCCTCGCGGATCACGCGGGTCCACGTGGCCCACTCTTCGGCGATCCGGCTGCCCAGCTGTTCCGGCGTGCTGGCGGTCGCCGCGGCGCCGGCGGTCTCGAACTTCTCCTTCACCTCGGGCAGCGCCAGCGCCTTGGCGATGGCCTCGTTGAGCTTCATCACGGCATCGCGCGGCGTGCCGGCGGGCGCGAAGAGGCCGAACCACACTTCGGGATTGAAGCCCGCAACGGTGTCGGCGATCGGTGGCGCGCCCGGGGCCAGCGGCGAGGGCTCCAGCGACGACACGCCGAGCAGGCGCACCTTGCCTTCCTTGATGAACGCATTCATCTGCGACGAGCTCGTGCTCAGCAGGACCTTCGATTCGCCGGTCAGGATCGCTTGCGTGGTCGGCGCCTGGCCCTTGTAGGGAATGTGGACCATCTCGATGCCGGCCTTGCGGCTGAAAAGCTCGGTGGCCAGGTGGCCGAAGGATGCCGACCCCGCGGTCGCGAAATCGAGCTTGCCCGGGTTGGCCTTGGCGTAGTCGATGAACTCCCGCACCGTCTTCGCCGGCACAGCCGGATTGACCACCAGCACCATCGGCTGGAGCGAGACCAGGGAGATGGGCGCGAAGTCCTTGAGCGGCTCGTAGTTGGCGTCCTTCGAGACCTGCGGCGAGATCACCAGGCCGTTGTTGGGAAAGAGCAGGGTGTAGCCGTCGGCGGGCGCCTTGGCGACGAACTTCGTGCCCAGCACGGCCGAGGCCCCGGCCTTGTTGTCGATGATCACGGGCTGCTTGAGGAGGCGCTGCAAGGGCTCCTGCAGCACGCGCGCCAGCACGTCGGTCGTGCCGCCCGGCGGATACGGCACGACGATCGTGATCGGCCGGTTGGGAAAGTTCGATTGCGCGATGCCGGCCTGCGGCAGCATCATCGCGCCGGCGGCCAGCAGCGCGGCCCAGAACGCCGCGGACAGGCGCTTGAACTTGCTCTTCATGTCTCGTCTCCTTCTTTATGGATGAACACCCGGCTCAGCCGCGAACGTGCAGCGTGCGGCTCTCTCTCAATGCGGCGATCCTCTCTTCGCTCCAGTGCAGCAGGCTGCGCAGCAAGGCCGGACCGTCCGCGCCCAGCGCCGGCACGCTGTCGCGCGCATGCGCGGCCGTGCGGGCAAAGCGGAACGCGGGATTCGGCACCTGGAAGGCGCCCGAGCCGTCGTCGATCGTCTGGAAGACCTGGCGCTCGACCAGCGGCGGCAGCTTCATGGCCTCGCGCACGGTGAAGTAGCGCGAGCACGGCACGCCGGCGGCGTTCATCGCCGCCTCGCACTCGGCGGCCGTCCGGGTCCCGGCCCAGTCGTCGAGCAGTTGCATCAGCTCGCCCCAGTGGTGCTCGCGCTCCGCATTGGCCGCGAAGCGCAGGTCGGTGATCCACTCGGGATGCCCGACGCCGCGCGCGAGCGCCTCGAAATTGTTCTGGCTCACCGGCGCGATCAGCAGGAAGCCGTCCATCGCCTTCGTCGGCCGGTAGAGCGGGCGGCGCCGCGCGGCGGGAAACTGAGCCTCCTGGCATTCATAGACCAGCATGCCGAGCATCGCGTCCATGAGCGACAGATCGACGTGGTCCCCCTCCCCCGTTCGCTCGGCGCGCAACAGCGCGCTCTGGATGGCGCCGAAGGCGAGCGAACCGCCCAGCACGTCGGCCACGAAGATGCCGTTCTTGAGCGGCCGCTCGACGTCGCCTTCCTGGTAGTCGAGATTGGCCATGTCGTAGCCGCTCGCCGCGTGCAGCACCGGCGCGTAGGCGCTGCGGCCGGCCCACGCCCCGTCCTGGCCGAAACCGGAGATGGAGCAATACACCAGCTTCGGGTTCAGGGCCGAGAGCGATGCGTAGTCCAGGCCCAGCCGTTTCATCACGCCGGGCCGGTAGTTCTCGACCACCACGTCGCTCTTCGCCACCATCTCGCGGATCAGCGCGATCGCCTCGGGCTTCTTGAGGTCGAGCGCCAGGCTCTTCTTGCCGGCGTTGAGCTGCGCGAAATAGGTGCTTCGGCCTTCGCGCTGCGGCGCCCGCAGGCGGATGTAGTCGCCCTCCGGCGGCTCGACCTTGATGACCTCGGCGCCGAGGTCGGCCATGAGCCGGGTGCAGTAGGGCCCCGACATCATGGCGGTGAAGTCGAGGACGCGAACGCCGTCGAGGATTCCGGGCTTCGCGGCGTTGCTGTCGCTCATCGGGTGGCCTTCAAAAAAGATTCGTCTCGGACACCGCGAGCCCGGCCAGCCGGGCGCCGCCCAGCGCGTCGAGATAGTCGGCATGCGCGGCCGCGTCGCCGGCGTAGCGCTTGAGGTAGGCGGCGAAGGCTTCCTCGCTCGCGCTGGCCTTGACGTATTCCTTCAGATGGCGCTCGTCGGCGCGGTAGAGCGAGGGCGAGGATGTCGGGTGCGCACCGTAAGGCGCCTCCACCACCGCATCCACCATCACGCTCGGCAGCTTGGTCAGGTGGTTGGAGCGGCGGATGGTGTCGGACGACACGATGCGATCCACCGAAACGATCACGTGC
Source organism: Variovorax sp. 01T432 (assembly GCF_056398605.1). Classification (NCBI taxonomy): domain Bacteria; kingdom Pseudomonadati; phylum Pseudomonadota; class Betaproteobacteria; order Burkholderiales; family Comamonadaceae; genus Variovorax; species Variovorax sp. 01T432. Next base: position 238,073 of record NZ_JBFTPS010000001.1, on the reverse strand, counting down.
CGCGACGCCTGCGCGAGCATCGCATCGAAGAAGGGCGTGGCGAGGTACTGCACGTTGCCGTGCTCGTCGGCCTGCTGTGCATGGAGAAGGCAGACGTCGGGCTTGATGGCCGCCGCGGCCAGCATCTTGCGCTCGCCCGGCCTGGACGGGAGCGGCCAGTAGTGTTCGGGCGTGTGGCGCGGCAGGTCGGTGCCGAGGTCGGGAATCGCCGTCCAGGGCATGTCGCAGATGCCGGCGCGCAGGCCACCGGCAATGCCGGGACCGTCGAGCTCATAGACCTTCAGCATGCCCGCCTCCGCTTGCCGGCGGAAGTGCGGCGCGAGGCCGAACTGCTCGAAGCTGATGAACACGCAGGCGGTGCTGCGCGCACAACCGGCGCCGATCAGCATGTCGGGCGCGATGGAACCAGGCGCGGGGATCAGGTCGAGCTCGCGCACGCCCTTGCGGATCAGCGCGCGCACGAGCGCCATCGGCTGCGCGTTGAAGATCCAGCCGCCCAGGCCGACCTTGTCGCCATCCTTGACGACGGCCACGGCCTCATCGAGGGAGATCAGTTTGCTTTTGCTCATGGGAATGGGGATGGGTCAGGGAAACTTGCGGCGCAGCGTCGCGCGGGTGTCGACGCGGGTGCGCAGAAGGCGCAGCTCTTGAGCCGTCGGCATCGCGGTGGTGGGCGGCGTGCCGTCGACGCGCATTTCGAAACCCGTGGCCGACTGGATCTGGTCCAGCGTGACGCCGGGATGGACGGAGCGCACCCGCATCTCCTTGGTGGTCGGCTCGAAGTCGAAGACGCCCAGGGGCGAGACCACGAGCCTGGGGCCGCCCGCCGGCAGGCCGGCCTCCACGCGGGAGTTGCCGCCTTCCATGTGACCGGCGCCGCAGAGGAAATCGACGCGCGGCACGAAGGCGCTCCTGTCATGGCGCGTCAGAGCCACGTAGAAGCGCCTGGCCAATCCGCACAGGGCACTGATGCCCACCGTCCCTGGTCCGCGCACCCTGGGCTTGGCATGGTCGCCCACCACCACCGTGTTGATGTTGCCGAAGCGATCGACCTGGAGGGCGGAAAGAATCGCGAAGTCGAAGAAGTGGATCTTCCAGTCGATGAAGTCGATCATGTTTGGAAGATCCATCCAGGCCTCGGACGACTCGATGTTCTCCGAGTCGGCGGTCGACAGCAGGTGGTCGCGCACGGGGTTGACCATGCCGCCCGGCCCCGAGATCCACCACAGCCGCGGCGCCTGCATCTGGCGGGCGAGGTTGCAGGCGGCGAGCTGGATGTCGGAGTTGGTCCCGATGATGACCTTCTCGCCATCCTCGAAGTCGCGGGCCAGCAGCACGGCGAGGAGTTCGCCGGTCGACGGCTTGTCGTCGTCTTTCGTTGTTTGCTTCATTTTTGGTTCAACCATTGCAAAATGGTAGGAGCCGACCCTGAAGCTGTCAAGCAGGGTTCGCCCCCGCGGCGCGCAATAAAAAGACCGCGCGCCTTGCGGCGGGCGGTCAGGGGCTGGGCGGCGGGCGGGTTCGCCGCTGCGTGTTCAGCGCGCGGCCTTGACGGCCGCCTTCGCCGCCGGTCTTGTCGCCGCTTTCACGGCCGGCTTGGCCGCGGGCTTTTCCTTGCTCTCGACCTTCGACAGATAGCTGCGCTGGAGCCGCTTGAGGATCGACTCCATCTCCGCCACGGCCGCATCCGCGTCCTTGGCGGCGATGTGCTTCACGAAACGCCGGCGGGAAGGCAGTACATAGGCGTTCTCGTAGTGCCCGATCTGGCCGATGAACTCGGCCAACACGTTGAGCACGCCGTTCATCACGATCACCATGATCGGGTTGCCGGTCATGCGCGCGAGGATGCGATGAAACTCGAGGTTGGTGGCGGCGCGCTCGGGAAAGTCGCCCTTGCGCGTGGCCTCCTCGGCAGCCTCGATGTTCCTGTTCAATGCCTCGATGTCGGCCGGCGTGGCGCGTGCGCAGGCTTCCCGCACGAGGATGGACTCGAGCCAGATGCGCGCCTCGGTCAGGTGCTCCGGCTGTATGGCGCCCATGTGGTACATGTCCATCAGGCCGGTGGCGATGGCGTCGCCGCTGCGCCCGCTGATGAAGGCGCCGCCGCTGGCGCCCTTCTGCAGCCGGATCAGCCCGGCGTGCTCCAGCGAACGCAAGGCCTCGCGCAAGGTGTTGCGCGACACGCCGAATTGCTCGGAGAGCGCGCGCTCCGAAGGCAGGCGGGTGCCGACCTTGAGCCGTCCCTGGGCCAGCTCGGCACGGATCTGCTGGGCAATCTCCTCGAACGCGCGGGCCGAGCGGATGGCCTGGAACTTCGCGGGCGACGCGGGCGGCGCGTCGGCCCGCACATCTTGTGAAACTTTGGCATTCATGGGGGTCACCTCGCGGAGAAAAAAATGTTCGACCTTTGAGCCAATGATAGATGGCGCCCATCTTTCCCATGTCGCTCGCATTCAGACTTTTCTAGACTGGTTCGACCATTGAATCCGCAAGCAGGAAAACAGATGACGCAACAGAACCTCCCGAGCGACGAAGAGCGAGCCATGCTGCGCGACTCGGTCCGCCGCTTCTTCGCCAGGCACTGGCCGGCGGAAAAGGCCGGAATGGGCTGCCGACCCTGGTCGCATTCAGGGGGTGTGGGGCCAGCTGGCCCATCAGGGGCTGGCATCGCTGGGCACGGACCCGAGCGAAGGCGGCCTGCGCGAGGCCGTCATCGTGCTGGAGGAAATGGGCCGCGCGGCCTGGGCTTGCCGCGCTGAACCGGCACCGGCGCGTCGCTCAGCGCGCCGCCTTCCTCGCGTCCATCGCCTCCAGCAACACGTTGAGCGCGTTCAGGTGCTTGGCGAGCGCGGCGCTCGCCTTGTCCGCATCGCCCTCGCGCATGAGGCGCAGGACCTTGCGCCGCACCTGCACCACATTGCTCTGCGGCGCCGAGTCGAGCCTGGCGATCAGGCCCCGCAGGATCTCCGACAGCGCATCGATCAGCATCACGATGACCTCGTTGTGGGTCGCCCTGCCGATCAGCCGATAGAACTCGGTGATCAAGGCGCTGTCGCGCACCGGCCGGCCCTGCTTGACCAGTTCGGCGAAACGGTCGATGTCTGCTTCGAGCGCCAGGAAGTCCGCCTCGGTCGCGCGCTCGCAGGCCAGCCGGATGGCCAGGCCCGTCAGCAGGATGCGCGCCTCGGTGACGTCCGACACCGGCACCTGGTTGAGCGCCACCATGTCGCGCACCGCCTGCGTGATGCCATCGGGATGCGCCTGCTTGATATAGAAGCCGCCGTTGACCCCGGTCAGCGCCTCCACCATGCCGGCCATCTCGAGGCTGCGCAGGGCCTCGCGCACGCCGCTGCGGCTGACGCCGAACTGCTCGGAGAGCTCACGCTCGCTGGGCAGGCGGTCGCCGGCGGACAGGACGCCGTCGACCACCTGCTGACGGATCTGGTCGCAGACGGCCTCGAATGCGCGACGCATGCGCACCGGTGCGAAGACTGGGGTTGATTCCGACATGGCTCCTTTTCTCCTGGAAACGCGAACGTTGATGAACTTCGGACGCGGAGCCGATAGTGTGCCTCGCCGTCGGGCCGGCTCCGATTGACCAGCCACATCATATTATGTATGGTTCAACCAATACAATTCTTATCAGGAGACAGTCCGATGAATCCATCCCGCCGCCGCACGCTGACCACCGGCCTCGGATTGCTTGGCGCCGCCGCATTGCCGGGCATCGGCCGGGCGCAGCAGCCGGCCTATCCGAATAACGTCATCAAGTTCATCATCCCGACGGCGGTCGGCGGGGGCCACGACACCATGATGCGCGTCATCGGCCAGAAGCTCACCGAGGCCTGGGGCCATGCGAGCATTGTCGAATCCAAGGCCGGCGCGAGCGGCGCCATCGCCGCCGCCACCGTGGCCAAGGCAGCGCCCGACGGCTACACCTTGCTGGTGAACTACAGCGCGCTCGTGAGCAACCTGGTGCTGCAGCCCAACCCGACCTACAAGCTCTCCGAACTGGCGCCCGTCAGCATGCTCGCATTGACGCCGATCGCCATCGGCGTGCGCGAGTCGCTCGGCGTGCAGACGCTGGGGCAGTTCGTCGAACTCGCCAGGTCGAAACCGGGCAAGCTCTCCTACGGCTCCTACGGCCAGGGCTCGGGCGGGAATTTCGTGGGCGAACTGCTCAACGTGGCGGCCGGCATCGAGACGATCCACGTGCCGTACAAGGGCGAAGCGCCGGCGCTGCAAGACCTCATGGGCGGGCAGATCGACGCGGCCGTCGTCTCGCTCGGCGGGGTGTCGCGCTATCCGGGAAAGATCAGGCCCCTGGCCGTCGCGAGCCCGAGCCGCTTCCCGCTCTATCCGGACGTGCCCACCTTCGCGGAGGCGGGCTTTCCCGCCGTCAACATGCCGGGCTGGGGCGCGCTGTTCGCGCCGGCCGGCACGCCGCGCCCCATCATCGACAAGCTGGCGGCCGAGATGGCGCGCATCGTCAAGCTGCCCGACGTCGCGCCCAAGCTGCTGGAGCTCGGCTTCGAGCCGGCCGGCTGGGGGCCCGAGAAGCTCTCGGGCTTCCTGGCCGAGCAGCTCGCGCTGACGCAGAAGCTGGTGTCCGCCGGACGCGTCAAGCTCTGAAGCGCGGCCTCAGTCTTCCACCCAGCGGCAGGCCTCATCCAGGCCGGCGCGCGGGGTGCGGAAGCGGTTGGCCGGGTGCGCGGGGTCTTCATAACCGAAGGCGATGCCGCACACGACCCGCCGGTCCTCGGGTATCTCGAACCAGCGGCGCAGGAACTTCGCGCGCGCCGCGACGGCGGCCTGCGCGATGCTCGCCACGCCGCGGCTCCTGGCGGCCAGCATGAAGTTGCTGACGTAGGCGCCGCAATCCAGCACGCCATAGGTGCCGAGCGCGGCTTCGGTGGTGATCAGCGCCATGTGCGGCGCGCCGAAGAAGCCGAAGTTCAGCTGCGCCTGCCTCGCCGAGGCCTCGCGATCGCCATGCGCGATACCCACGCTGTCGTAGAGCTGGAACCCGCATGCCCGGCGCCGATCGCGGTAGACGCCGCGGTATTCGGCCGGTGGCGCGATGTCGAAGCCGGCATCGGCCGAGGCCTCGGGCGTCGCCATGGCCTCGCACAAGCGGCGGGTGGCGGACGCGCTGGTCACCGCCACTTGCCAGGGCTGCGAGTTGCACCACGAGGCGGTGCGCTGCGCCGAGCGCAGGATCGCGTCGATGAGCTCGCGCGGCACCGGCGTGGGAAGGTAGCCGCGGCAGCTGTAGCGCTCGCCGAGCAGCGCGTCGAAGACCGCCGGCGGCGTGCATTCGAGGGGCGTGTGGTTCATGTCGGAGCCCATGCTGTTTCATCCATCTATGGTTGATCCATTCTAAAGGGTATTGGTCCGAATTCTTTACAGGACCAGGGAGCCGCACTAGCATTGGTCCTACCAATCTGGCCCACCAAAGTGGACACGTCGCTTTCCGTGTCCCAGCCCTACAAGGAATTCTGCCGCCATGCTCTCGCACGAAGACAACGAAACTCTTGTTCGCGTCGGCCCCGACGCCGCGATGGGGCGGTTGATGCGCCTCTACTGGATTCCCTTCCTCCCCTCCCGCGATCTCGAAGCCGATGGCCAGCCCCAGCGCGTGCGCCTGCTCGGCGAAGAACTCCTGGCCTTCCGCGACAGCGAGAACCGCGTCGGCCTGATCGACCACGCCTGTCCGCACCGGGGCGCGCCGCTGGTCTTCGGCCGCAACGAGAACTGCGGCGTGCGCTGCATCTATCACGGATGGAAGTTCGACACCGAAGGCCGCGTCGTCGACACGCCCGCCGAGCCGCCGCAGAGCCGCCTGAAAGACACGGTGAGCATCAAGAACTACCCTTGCCGCGAACGCAACGGCATCGTGTGGACCTACATGGGCCCGGACCGCGAGAGCCCGCCGCCGCTGCCGAATGTCGAATGGAACCTGGTTCCGCAGGAAAATGTCTACGTGAGCTTCCGGGTGCAGGAATGCAACTGGCTGCAGGCCGTCGAAGGCGAGATCGACTCGGCCCACGCCCCCATCCTGCATGGTCGCATCGACTCCCAGGGCGCCATCAGCGACTGGGTGGCCAAGAAGGATCTCCGGCCCACCTTCGAGTGCAAGCGCCAGGATTTCGGCATGAGCGTGGCGTCGCGCCGCGTCCTCGACGAGAACACGCACTACTGGCGCGTCAATCAGTTCCTGCTGCCGTTCTACACGCTGGTGCCGCCGCAGTCGCGATACCCGGAGCTCAGCGGCCATGCGTGGGTGCCGCTGGACGACAACAACACGCTGTGCATCATGTTCTCGTACCACCCGACGCAGAAGTTCTACGAGAAGACACGAAAGCTCTTCGACAACGGCCACGCCGGCCGGGAGACCGGGCACCCGAGCGCGAACGCCTATGCGCCCCGCCCCGCGACCGAGCCCTACGCCAGGTACTGGACCCGGTTCAACCCGCAGAGCGCGTTTCTCTTCAACTACGACGCGCAGACCAAGACCTGGTTCTCGGGGCTGCCCGGGCTCTGGGTGCAGGACGCGGCCTGCCAGTCCGGCGTGGCACCGATCTACGACCGCTCGAAGGAGCACCTCGGCATGAGCGATACCGGCATCGCGATGACGCGCCGGCTGCTGCTGGAAACCGTGCGCAACCTCTCGTTGCGGGAACAGCGGCCGCCGCGCATCGAGGACCCGGACCTGACGATGGTGCGCGCCGTTTCGCTCACCGTTCCGGCAGGAGAGTCGTGGAGCGAGTCGGGCCGTGACCTGATGACGGCACGGCTCGGCGCCGACTTCGGCTACACGCCCTGAGCCCGGGACCCGGCGCCACCCATGAACAAGCCCCTGATCGACCTCCGCCTGAAGCAGATACGGCTGGAGGCGGACGGCATCGCCTCCTATGAATTCGTCCCGACCGCGGACCAGACCCTGCCGGCGTTCAGCGCCGGCTCGCACATCGACCTGCACCTCGCGCACGACATGGTGCGCAGCTACTCGCTCGTGAATGCGCCGGCGGACCGATCGCGCTACGTGATCGCCGTCCAGCGCGACAGCGAAGGCCATGGCGGCTCGATGTGGATGCACTCGTCACCGCGCGTCGGCGACGTCATGCGCGCCAGCGCGCCGGGCAACGACTTTCCGCTGGTCGAGGATGCGCGGCAGTCGGTCTTCATTGCCGGCGGGATCGGCATCACGCCCATCATGTCGATGCTGCGCCGGCTCGACGCGCTCTCTCGCCGCTGGCGCCTGCACTACGCCAGCCGTTCGCCGCGGGAGACGGCCTATCTGGATGAACTGCGCGGCATGGAAGGCGAAAGCGGCGAGGTCGACTTCTGCTTCGGCTCCTCGCGTGTCGCCCGGCTCGACATCGCCACGATCGTGCGCGACGCGCCGCCCGACTGCCATCTCTACTGCTGCGGCCCGAGCCGCATGATCGACGCCTTCATTGCCGCCTGCGCATCGCGACCGCCGCACACGGTGCATTTCGAGCGCTTCGCCGCCGGCAGCGAGGCCGCGACCGAAGGCGGCTATGAAGTGGTTCTGAACCGCAGCGGCGCGCGGCTGACGGTGGCCCCCGGCAAGACGATCCTCGACACGCTGCTCGACCACTCGATCGACGTGTCTTACGCCTGCACGGCGGGCGTGTGCGGGACCTGCCGCACGCAGGTTCTCGCCGGCGAGCCCGACCACCGCGACGACTTCCTCAGCGACGAGGAAAAGCAGGCGAACGACGCGATGATGATCTGCTGCTCCGGCTCGCGTTCGAAGACGCTGGTGCTCGATCTCTGACACGGATGCGGACCCATGACGACGAAGCTCGAACCGGCCGGCGAATCGCACGACAGCGCCGGCAACGGCGTGATCGCGGGCATCCTGGCCTATCTGCGGGACCGCCGCCTGCAGCCCGGCGACCGCCTGCCTTCCGAACGCGACCTCGCCGAGCGGCTGGGTGTCGGCCGCAACGCGGTGCGCGAGGCGCTCGCGACGCTGGTGACGCTGCGCATCGTCGAATCGCGTCCCCACTCGGGCATCTATCTGCGGCACGTCGAGCGCGAGAGCAGTTTCGAGGCGCTGGTGATGCTCACCGACATGGGCGCCACGCCCACGCCCACCGAGGTCGCGGAGACGATGGAGGTGCGCGCCCATCTCGAAGTGCTTGCGGCGGGTCTGGCCTGCAAGCGCCGCATCGAGGCCGACCTGGAGCGCATGGAGGCCGTACTGCGCCGCACCGACGAAGTCCTCGCGCAAGGCGGGAACATCGCCGCGGCCGACACCGACTTCCACATCGCCCTGGCGGACGCGACGCACAACTCGGTGCTGGTGCGCGTGCTCAACGCCTTCTATCGATTCACCGGCCGCCGCCGCGAAGCGATGTTCGAGGACCCGGCGCAGGGCAAGGCCTCGCTGCGCGACCACCGACTGCTGTTGCAGCACATCAGGAACCGTGACGCGGCGAAGGCCCAGTTGCTGATCCTGCGCCACATGGACCGCGCCCGCAGCTACTGGTCGACCGTCCTCGGCGCCTGAGCCATCCATTCATCCATTCGACAAGACAAGGAGACCCCCCATGAAACAAGCTCTCGCCACACGGCGCGCCCTGCTGTGCGCCGCCTGCCTTTCGCTCGCCCTGCCGGCCTTCGCGCAGGGCTATCCGACCAAGCCGATCCGCATCATCGTCCCGTACGCGGCGGGCGGCAGCACCGACCAGCTCGCGCGCGCGATCCAGCAGTCGATGAGCGAGACGCTCGGCCAGCAGGTCATTGTCGAGAACAAGCCGGGCGCCGGCGGGACCATCGGCGTGGACTACGTGGCCAAGGCCGCACCGGACGGCTATACCCTGGTCTTCGGCAACACCGGCCCGAATGCGGTGGTGGCGCTGATGCGCAAGGTGCCCTACGACCAGTTCAAGGACCTGCGCCCGATCTCGACGGTGGCCATCACGCCGATGATCCTCGCCGTCCCGGCGGACAGCCCGGCGAAGACGATGAAGGAATTCCTCGCCTACGCCAGGAGCAGCGGCAACGCGTTGAACATCGGTTCGGTCGGCAATGGTTCGCTGTCGCACCTCACGGCCGAGTATTTCAACCAGGCCGCCGGCACGCGCATGCAGCACATTCCCTACAACGGCGGGGCACCGATGATGACGGCCTTCGCCGGCGGACAGCTCCAGGCGGCCTTCGTCACCGGCCTCGATGGCGCCACGCTCGTCAACTCGGGCAAGGTGCGCTATCTCGCCGTGGCGACGCCCAGGCCCACCGACACCGTTCCCGGCCTGCCCGCCATCGCGGATGAGGTTCCGGGCTTCAGGAGTTCGGCCTGGTTCGGTGTCCTGGCACCCAGGGACACGCCCGCCGACGTGGTCGCCAAGCTCCATGCGGCGGTCGCGACCGCGGTCGCGCGCCCCGAGCTGCGCAAGATGTTCGGCGAGCGCAATGTCGAGGCGCGCAGCAGCACACCCGAGGAACTCGAGAAGCTCATCAAGGACGAGACGGCCCAATGGGGCCCCGTCGTTCGCAAAGCCAACATCCAGATGTAAGGACAGTCCATGCTCGAGAACCTGGAAACCGACTTCCCCGAACACCGACCTCGACCCGCCAATGCGCCCCAGGCGCTGGCGGGCATCAAGGTGGTCGATTTCACCCACTTCATCGCCGGGCCGTTCGCGACCATGATGCTGGCCGACATGGGCGCCGACGTCATCAAGATCGAGGCGCCGGGCCGCGGCGACGACTTCCGGCAGTACCCGCCGGTGCATCCCGGGCTTGCGCAGGGAGCGCCCTTCCTCTGGTCGAACCGCAACAAGCGCAGCGTGGCCCTCGATCTCAAGACGCCGCAGGGGATGGAAGTGGCGCGCGAACTCGTCGCCACGGCCGACGTGGTGGTCGAGAACTTCTCGACCGGCGTGATGGAGCGCTTCGGTCTCGACTACGAAAGCTGCCGCCGGCGAAATCCGGAACTCATCTATTGCTCGGTGTCGGCCTATGGCCGCGAAGGCGCGTTCGCCGACAGGCTCGGCTTCGATCCGATCGCGCAGGCCGAGAGCGGCTTCGTCTCGATGAACGGCTATGCGGATCGACAGGGCGTGCGCGCCTTGTCGCCCGTCATGGACATCAGCACCGCGATGATGGCTTCCAATGCGATCCTCGGCGCGCTGGTGGCGCGCGAGCGCACCGGGCGCGGACAGGCGGTCGAGGTGGCGCTGTTCGACAATGCCGTGCTGATGACGGGCTATGCCGCGCTGCAGCATGTCTTCAGCGGCGCGGAGCCGCAGCGGCACGGCAACACCAGCCCGGACACCTGTCCGTCGGGCGTGTTCGAGGCGCGTGACAGGTCGTTCTACATCAACTGCGGCAACAACAAGATCTTCCAGCGGCTGATGTCGCAGGTGATCGAGCGTCCCGACGTGGCGAACGACCCGGCCTTCGCCACCGGCCGCGAGCGCACGCAGCGGCGGGAGGAATTGTTCGCGCTGCTGGGCGAGGCCTTTGCGCACCAGCCCTGGTCGCATTGGCAGGCCCGCATGCGCGCCGCGGGCGTGCCCTGCGGCGAGGTGCGCTCGGTGGGCGAGGCGATCCGTTCGCCCGAGGCGCGCGAGCGCCGGCTGGTCACGCGCATCCCGCATCCGACCGTAGGCTGGGTGCCCAACATGGCGCTGCCGATCCGCTATTCGGGCACGCCGATCGCCGATCCCATCGCGGCGCCGACGGTCGGGCAGCACACGAGGGAGGTCCTGCGCGAAAGCCTCGGCTACGACGAGGAGCGCCTGGCCGCACTGGAAGACGCCGGCGCGTTCGGCCCACCGAGCGCGCGGCACGAGGCCGCCGACATCCCCGCATGACAGCGCGCTCGCTCAGAGGCCGTGTGGCGGTGGCCGGCATCGGCGAGACCGGGTACTTCCGCCACGGGCAGTCGCCGGACGCGGAGTTCAAGCTCGCGCTGAAGGCGATTCTTGCCGCCTGCGAGGACGCGGGGCTCGATCCGCGCGAGATCGACGGGTTCTCGTCGTACAGCGACGACCGCAGCGAGCCCTCTCGGCTGGCCGCGGCGCTCGGCATCCGGCGACTGCGCAGCGCGACGATGCAGTGGGGCGGCGGCGGCGGCGGCTGCTGCGCCGCGGTAGCGAACGGCGCGGCCTCCATCGCCGCGGGGCTGGCCGACTGCGTGGTCGTCTTCCGCGCGCTGGCGCAGGGGCAGCACGGGCGCTTCGGGCAGGTGGCGGGCATCGACACCATCGCCGGCGAGAAAGCCTACCTGATGCCCTACGGCGTGCTCTCGCCACCGCAGCGCTTCGCGATGCGCGTGCGCCGCTTCATGCACGATCACGGCGTGAAGCAGGAAGCGCTGCGCGCGATCGCCATGGCTTCGTACCACCACGCGCAGGCCAATCCGCGCGCCGTGATGCATGGCAAGCCGCTCGACGTTGCGAAGTACGACGCGTCGCGCTGGATCGCGGAGCCGTTTCACCTCTTCGACTGCTGCATGGAGAACGACGGCGCGGCCGCCATCGTCCTCGTCTCCGCCGGGCGCGCCAAGGATTTCGCGCACAAGCCGGCCTACGTGCTCGGCGCGGCGATGGGCTCGGGCTATCGCGCCGGCGCCATCGCGCACAACGCGCCGGCCTACGGCAGCGCGAGCTTCGAGACGGTGGCGCCCGAGCTGTATGCGATGGCCGGGATCTCGCCCGCCGACGTCGGTGTGGTGCAGAGCTACGAGAACTTCACCGGCGGCGTGGTGATGGCGCTGGCGGAGCACGGATTCTTCAAGCCCGAGGAGGCGAACGAGTTCCTCACGCTCGAGAACCTGAGCGCGCCTTCGGGGCGCCTGCCGCTGAACACGAGCGGCGGCAATCTGGCCGAGTGCTACATGCATGGCTTCGAACTGGTGCTGGAGGCCGTCCGGCAGGTGCGAGGCACCTCGACCAGCCAGGCCGTGCGCAACGACGTGGCGCTCGTCATCGGCGGGCCGATGGTCACGCCGGTGAGCAACCTACTGCTGGCATCGGAGGCCGTGCTGTGAACGACGAATCGACCCCGCGCTACCTGCCGCCGGGCCTGCCCATCCCGGAGCCCGAGGCGGATGGGCTCTCCGAGCCCTACTGGACGGGCCTGCGCCAAGGCCGGCTGCGCGTGCAGCACTGCGCGCGCTGCGGCGCCTGGCAGTTCGGCCCCGAATGGCTGTGCCACCGCTGTCACGACTTCGACCCGGCCTGGGAAGACGTCGCGCCGCGCGGGCGCATCTACAGCTGGGAGCGGGTCTGGCATCCGGCGCACGCGGCGCTCAAGGACCGGGGCGCCTATCTGGTCGTGCTGGTGGAGTTGCCTCATGCGGGCGGCACGCGCATGGTCGGCAATCTGCTGGGCGACCCGATGCAGGATGTGCGGATCGGCGCGGAGGTGGAAGGCGTGTTCGAGCATCACGCGGACGCGCAACCGCCGTTCTCCCTGCTCCAGTGGCGCTGTGCCTGAGTCCAAAGCCATGAACCCGAACACCGAAGCTCGCGGCCCCCTGGCCGGCCTGCGCGTCGTCGAATTCGCCGGCCTCGGCCCCGGTCCCTTCGCCTGCATGCTGCTGTCGGACATGGGCGCCGACGTCATCGCGGTGGAGCGCGCGGGCAGGAAGCCGGGCGACCGCGCGGACATCACCGGCCGGGGCCGCACCGTCGTGCTGGCCGACCTGAAGAATCCCGCATCGCGCGAGGAAGTCCTGCGGCTGATCGACGAGGCGGACGTGCTCGTCGAGGGCTTCCGGCCGGGCGTGATGGAGCGCCTGGGCCTCGGACCCGGCGACGTGGCGACGCGCAATCCGAGACTGATCTACGGCCGCATGACGGGATGGGGCCAGCAAGGCCCGCTCGCGCAGGCCGCCGGCCATGACATCAACTACATCGCGCTGACCGGGGCATTGCACGCCATCGGACCCGCCGCGGGCGCGCCGGTGCCGCCGCTCAACCTGGTGGGCGACTACGGCGGCGGCAGCCTCTACCTGGTCGTCGGCATCCTCGCGGCGCTTCATGAAAGCCGGCGGTCGGGTCGAGGCCAGGTCGTCGATGCCGCCATCACGGACGGCGTGCACTCGCTGATGAGCCTCTTCCGGACCGGTGCGATGCGCGGCACCTTCTCGGAGCAGCGCGGCGCCAACATGCTGGATGGCGGCGCGCCCTACTACGGCGTGTATGAAACCGCGGACCACAGGCACGTGAGCATCGGGCCGATCGAGCCGCACTTCTTCGCCGAGCTGTGCGAGCGCCTGGGCGTCGAGCCCTCGCTGCGCGACGCGCAGCACGACAGGCAGCGTTGGCCCGCACTGCGCGCCGAGCTCGATCGCATCTTCCGCACGCGCGGCAGGGATGAATGGACCGCGCTGCTGGAAGGCAGCGATGCCTGCTTCGCGCCGGTGCTCGCGCTCAGCGAAGCCCCCATGCATCCGCACAACGCGGCCCGCGATGCGTTCGTCGATGTGGACGGCGCGATGCATCCGGCACCGGCGCCGCGCTTCTCGCGCACACCCTCGGCGATCCAGGGCGCGGCACCCGCGCAAGCCCGGACGATCGTGGAGGTGCTCGACCGCTGGGCGCTCCGGCCGTCTTGACGGGGCGCGCGACGAATCGCGAGGCCGAATAGAACACATCTTGAATTGCCTGAATTAGGGAAGTCACCGATCAACCGGTGCATCCAAGTATCGAAGCAGGCAATCCAAGTACCAAACCCGCAACGCGGAGTCTCCAGAATCCGGCCACGGCGACCAGCCTGTCGTCGACCACAAAGGAGACATTCATGAAGCGTTTTCTGAAGGCGGGCCTGGTGCTCGCTATCGCGAGCGCGGGCCTGGCCCACGCCGCGACGGAGCTCGTCATCGCCACCGTGAACAACGGTCACATGATCGAGATGCAGAAGCTCACGCCCTTCTTCGAGAAGGCCTACCCCGACATCAAGCTCAAGTGGGTCACGCTCGAGGAAGGCACGCTGCGCCAGCGCGTCACCACCGACATCGCGACCAAGGGCGGCCAGTTCGACGTGATGACCATCGGCCTGTACGAAGCGCCGATCTGGTCGAAGAAAGGCTGGCTACAGCCCATCGCCACGGACGCCGCCTACGACGCCGACGACCTGCTGCCCGCCATCCGCGACGGCCTTTCCTACGAAGGCAAGCTCTACGCCGCGCCCTTCTACGGCGAGAGCTCGATGCTCATGTACCGCAAGGACCTGGCCGACAAGGTCGGCTTCAAGATGCCCGAGCAGCCGACGTGGACACAGATCAAGGAGCTCGCCGGCAAGATCCACGACCCGAAGGCGGGTGTCTACGGCATGTGCCTGCGCGGCAAGCCCGGCTGGGGCGACAACATGGCCTTTCTCACCACCCTGGTCAACACCTACGGCGGCCAGTGGTTCGACATGAGCTGGAAGCCGCAGATCGACACCAAGCCCTGGAAAGACGCGATCACCTTCTACGTCGACCTCATGAAGGCCTACGGCCCACCCGGCGCCTCGGCCAACAGCTTCAACGAGAACCTGGCGCTCTTCAACGAAGGCAAGTGCGGCATGTGGGTCGACGCGACGATCGCGGCCTCCTTCATCAGCGACCCGAAGCAGTCGAAGGTGGCCGACAAGGTGGCCTTCGCCCCGGCGCCGGTCGCCGTCACGCCCAAGGGCGCCAACTGGCTGTGGTCGTGGAACCTGGCCATCCCTTCGAGTTCGACCAAGTCAGAGGCCGCTCAGACCTTCGTGAAGTGGGCGACCTCCAAGGACTACATCAATCTGGTGGCCAAGGAGCAAGGCTGGGCCTCCGTGCCCACGGGAACGCGCAAGTCGACCTATGCGAACCCGGAATTCCAGAAGGTGGCGAAGTTCGCCGCCGCCGAGAAGAAGGCGATCGACTCAGCCAACCTCACCGACAGCACGCTGCCGAAGTCGCCGTATGTGGGCGTGCAATACGCGGCGATTCCTGAATTCCAGGCGATCGGCGTCGCCGTGGGCCAGCAGATGAGCGCGGCGCTGGCCGGCAAGGTCACGGTCGACGAGGCGCTGAAGACTTCGCAGACGGCGGCGGAGCGTGAAATGAAGAAGGGCGGGTACTACAAGTAGCCCCCACGCTGCACGCGCTTCGTGCAGCTTCGCACTCCCCCCGGGGAGGGCACTGCCAGCGGACCGGCCGACCCGGGTCCGCGGCAGCTCAGAACAACGCCATGGGGATCTGTCTATGAACCGCTTGTTGCCTCGGGCGCTGATGGCGCCGGCCGTGCTCACGCTCGTCCTCTGGATGATCGTTCCGTTGGTGATGACGATCTACTTCTCGTTCGTCAACTACAACCTGATGCAGCCCGGCGAACACACCTTCTCGGGCCTGGAGAACTTCCGCTACTTCATCACCGATCCGGACTTCTGGCCCGCGGTGTGGAACACCCTCCTCCTGATCGGCAGCGTGATCGTCATCACGGTGGTGTTCGGCGTCCTGCTCGCGCTGCTGGTCAACGAGCCCTTCCCCGGGCGCGGCATCGTGCGCGTGCTGCTGATCTCGCCTTTCTTCGTCATGCCCACTGTGAACGCGCTGCTGTGGAAGCACATGATGATGAACCCCATCTACGGCGTGCTCGCGGACCTGTGGCGCTTCTTCGGCGCGGAGCCGATCGACTGGCTGACCGACGTGCCGCTGCTGTCGGTGATCATCATGGTGGCCTGGCAATGGCTGCCCTTCGCCTGCCTGATCTTCATCACCTCGCTGCAGTCGCTCGACCGCGAGCAGATGGAAGCCGCCCGCATGGACGGCGCGAGCGCCTTGCAGCGCTTCATCTACCTCACCCTGCCCCACCTGGGCCGGCCGATGGCGGTGGTGATCATGATCGAGATGATCTTTCTGCTCTCCGTGTTCGCCGAGATCGCCGTCACGACCAATGGCGGGCCGGGCAACGCGAGCACCAACCTCACCTACATGATCTTCAAGCAGTCGCTGATGAACTTCGACGTCGGCGTGGCCTGCGCGGGCGCGCTCTTCGCGGTGGTGCTGGCCAACATCGTGGCCGCATTCCTGATCCGCATCATCGGCAAGAACCTGGACTGAGGGCTCGGCATGCAATCCAACTTCCTCTTCACGGCGCTGCGCACCGTCTGTGCCTGGGCCGCCACGCTGCTGATCTTCTTTCCGCTGGGCTGGCTGGTGCTGACCTCGTTCAAGACGGAGCTGCAGGCGATCCATGTGCCGCCGCTCTTCATCTTCGAGCCCACGCTGGACAACTTCACGGAGGTCCAGCGGCGCAGCGACTACCTGCTCTATGCGAAGAACTCCCTCATCACGAGCGTGGGCTCGACCATCATCGGGCTGCTCATCGCCGCGCCGGCCGCATATTCGATGGCCTTCTTCCGCACCAGGCGCACGCGCGACATCCTGATGTGGATGCTCTCGACCAAGATGATGCCGGCCGTCGGCGCGCTGGTGCCGATCTACGTGCTCGCGCAGACCGCGGGCCTGCTCGACACGCGCACGGCGCTCACCGTGGTCTTCACGCTGTCCAACCTGCCGATCATGGTGTGGATGCTCTACAGCAGCTACAAGGACATACCGAACGAGATCCTCGAAGCCGCGCGCATGGATGGCGCGAACCTGTGGACCGAGTTCCGCCACGTGGTGCTGCCGCTGTCCGTCGGCGGGCTCGCATCCACCGGCCTGCTGTGCCTGGTGCTGAGCTGGAACGAGGCCTTCTGGGCGCTCAACCTGAGTTCCGCCAAGGCCGGCACGCTGGCCACGCTGATGGCCTCCTATTCGAGTCCCGAAGGCCTCTTCTGGGCCAAGCTCTCCGCCGCCTCGCTGATGGCCATCGCGCCCATCGTGGTGTTCGGCTGGTTCAGCCAGAAGCAGCTCGTGCAGGGCCTCACCTTCGGCGCGGTGAAATGAAGACCACCCCCGTTGCTTGCTCGCTTCGTGTAGCCGCCTCCCCCCTCCAGGGGGCAACGCCGGCGGACCGGCGAAGCCGGATCCGCGGCGTTTCAGGAAGGGGCTTCGCTTCGCTTGCCCGCTCATATCAAGGAGTTTTCTGATGGCTTATCTTCAACTCGACAACATCAAGAAGACCTTCGGCGACGTCCAGGTCATCAAGGGCGTGAACCTGGAGATCGACAAGGGCGAGTTCATCGTCTTCGTCGGGCCCTCCGGCTGCGGCAAGTCGACGCTGCTGCGCCTGATCGCCGGGCTCGAGCCCATCACCAGCGGAAAGCTGACGCTCGACGGCAAGGACATCACGAACACGCCCTCGGGCAAGCGGGACTTGGCGATGGTGTTCCAGAGCTATGCGCTCTATCCGCACATGAGCGTGTACGACAACATGTCCTTCGCGCTCAAGCTGGCGAAAGTGTCGAAGGACGTGATCAAGTCCAAGGTCGAATACGCAGCCAAGACGCTCAACCTGACGCAGTACCTGGAGCGCACGCCCAAGGAGCTGTCGGGCGGCCAGCGGCAGCGCGTGGCCATCGGCCGCGCGATCGTGCGGGCGCCCAAGGTGTTCCTCTTCGACGAGCCGCTCTCCAATCTCGACGCGGCCCTGCGCGGCAACACGCGCGTGGAGATCCACAAGCTGCACCGCGCGCTGGGCGCGACGAGCATCTATGTGACGCACGACCAGGTCGAAGCCATGACGCTCGCGGACCGCGTGGTGGTGCTGCGCGATGGGCTGATCGAGCAGGTCGGCACGCCGATGGACCTGTACGACCACCCGGCCAACCAGTTCGTCGCGCAGTTCATCGGCATGCCCTCGATGAACATGGTGAATGCGCGCGCGATACCGAGCTTCTCGGAGCAGACCGGCGGCCGGCTGCCCGCTGACGGCTTCCTCGGCGTGCGGCCCGAAGCGCTGCGCGTGCATCCCCGGCAAGGTGCCGGCGCGCCGGCGCGCGTGGAGCTGATCGAGGCGCTGGGCTCCGACACCCTGATCCACATCGACGTCGGCGGCGTGCCGCTGGTCGCGCGCCAGAACGATCGCACGACGCTGCAGGCCGGCGACGACGTGAGCGTCGAACTCGACCCGTCCGTTCTTCATTTCTTCAACCGGGAAGGCCGCGCGCTCGCCGCCTGAGCCTTGTCTTGCCATGGCCTCATCCAATCCCTCCGAATCTGTCGTGCTGCATCTTGGGCTCGGATCCTTCCACCGCGCCCACCAGGCGGTGTACCTGCAGGCGCTGATCGACGCCGGCGACACGCGCTGGTCGCTGACCGGCGCCAACCTGCGGCCCGACATGGCCGAGGTCGAAGCCGCGCTGCGCGCCCAGGGCGGCCGCTACACGCTGGAGACCGTTTCGCCCGCCGGCGCCTACCGCTATCAGCGCATCGACGCGATCCGCGAGGTCCTTGCCTACGACGCGACGCTCGCCGCCGTGATCGCGCACGGGGCCGATCCGCGCACGCGGGTGATCTCCTTTACCGTGACCGAGGCCGGCTATTACCTCGACCCGAAGGACCGGCTGGACACCACCGCCCCCGACATCGCCGCGGACCTTGCGCGCGCGCGCAAGGGCGAGGCGGGCACGACGATCTACGGCGCCCTCTGCGCGATCCTGCGCGCACGCCGCGCGGCCGATGGCGGTGACGTGACGCTGCTGAACTGCGACAACCTGCGCCACAACGGGGAACGCTTCCGCAAGGGGCTGCTGGAGTTCATCGGACTGGCCGGCGAGCCCGATCTTCTCGAGTGGGTGCGCACCCACACGACCAGCCCGAACGCGATGGTCGACCGCATCACGCCGCGGCCGCCGCCCGAGCTGCGCGCGCGCGTGCTGGCGGCGACCGGCTGGGACGACGCGGCGCCGATCACGGGCGAGAGCTTCATCCAGTGGGTGATCGAGGACGACTTCATCAACGGGCGGCCCGACTGGGGGCGCGTCGGCGTGCAGCTGGTCGATTCGGTGCAGCCCTATGAAGAGGCCAAGATCCGCATCCTCAACGCCAGCCACAGCTGCATCGCCTGGGCCGGCACCCTGATCGGGCTGAACTACATCCACGAAGGCACGCAGGACCCGCTGATCCGGCGGATGGCCTACGACTACGTGACCGACGACGTCATCCCCTGCCTGGACCTGCCCGGGCGGCCGAGCCCGGTGGACCTGCCGGCCTACCGGGACGTCGTGCTGGAACGCTTCGGCAACCCCGCCATCCGCGATACCAACCAGCGCGTGGCGATGGACGGGTTCTCTAAGATTCCGGGCTTCATCGCGCCGACGGTGCGCGAGCGCCTGTCGCGCGGCGAGAGCATCGACAGCGTGGCCATGCTGCCGGCCCTGTTCCTGGCCTTCCTCCAGCGCTGGCACCACGGGGCCCTGCCCTATGCCTACCAGGACCAGGGCATGGACGAGGCCGTGGCGCACGCCATCTGCGACGCGGCGGATCCGGTCGCGGCGCTCTGTTCGGACAGGACGCTGTGGGGCGACGCGGCCGGCGACGCGCGCCTGGTCGACGCGGTGCGCGCCGCCGGCGCGCGGGTCAGGAAATTCGTGGAAGGAACCGGGATATGACAGATCGTCTTGCACAACGCCACGTGCTGGTGACCGGCGCGGGCGGCGGCATCGGACTGGCCATCGCCAAGGCCTGCCTGACCGAGGGCGCGCGCTGCACGCTGGTCGACATCGCGCGCACGCCCTCCGACGGCGTCGTCCAGCTCCAGCGGGAGCATCCGTCGCGCGTGGTCTATCTGCCCGCGGACATCGCCGACACAGCCTCGATCGCGCGCCTGGTCGAGGCCGCGCGGGCCGCGAACGGCCCGATCCATACGCTGGTCAACAACGCCGCGCTGTTCGACATGGCGCCGCTGCTGGAGAGCGACGAGGGCTCCTTCGACCGTCTGTTCGCGGTCAACGTCAAGGGCATGTTCTTCGTCATGCAGAGCGTGCTGCGGCACATGATCGACGCCGGCGTCCAGGGCGGCTCGGTCATCAACATGGCCTCGCAGGCCGGCCGGCGCGGCGAGGCGCTGGTGTCGCACTACTGCGCCACCAAGGCGGCCGTCATCAGCTACACGCAGAGCGCGGCGCTCGCGATGGCGCCGCACGGCATCCGCGTCAACGGCATCGCGCCCGGGGTGGTCGATACGCCGATGTGGGGCCATGTCGACTCGCTGTTCGCGAAGTACGAGGGGCTCCAGCCCGGCGAGAAGAAGCGCCAGGTCGGCGCGGCCGTCCCGCTCGGCCGCATGGGAACGCCGGCCGACATCGCCGACGCGGCCGTGTTCCTCGCCAGTGACGAAGCGCGCTACATCACGGCGCAGACGCTCAATGTCGACGGTGGTAACGT
This sequence comes from Variovorax sp. 01T432, assembly GCF_056398605.1. Taxonomy (NCBI): domain Bacteria; kingdom Pseudomonadati; phylum Pseudomonadota; class Betaproteobacteria; order Burkholderiales; family Comamonadaceae; genus Variovorax; species Variovorax sp. 01T432. Next base: position 217,792 of record NZ_JBFTPS010000001.1, on the reverse strand, counting down.
CATGAGCTGAAGCCCCGTGACCAGGATCCCCGCATGACATCGGTGCGCCAACGCCACCTCCCGCGCCACCGCGAACCCGAGCTGGAGCGCGATATCACGCGCTCGCCCTCGCTCGGCTACGAGCCCCCCGAGGAAACGGGGCTCGTGCGCTGCCTGGCGCACGGTTTTCCGAGCCCCCTGGTGCGCTGGCATTTCCACGAGGAATACGAGCTGCACCTCATCACGGAGACGTCCGGCAAGGCCTTTGTCGGCGACTGGATCGGCCCGTTCCAGCCCGGCCATCTCGTGCTGTGCGGACCGCGCCTGCCGCACAACTGGATCTCGCTCGACGTACCCGAGGGCGGCTCGGCCGGCCGCGACCGCGTGATCCAGTTCCGGCACGAGCCGATCGAACGCGCGGCTTGCGACATCCCCGAGCTGCGCGATGCCTTGCAGCTGCTCGAACGGGCGAAGCACGGGGTCGAGTTCTTCGGCCTCGCCGATCGCGCCATGGCGCACTGGGATGCCGTCAAGGCAGCGCATGGGCTGCGCCGCCTCGCGCTGTTCCTGGACTACTTGGCCGACCTGGCGCAATGCACCGACTACCGGCTGCTGTCGAATGTCCAGATGCAGGGCATGGAAGGCGATGCCGAGGTCGACCAGATCAACGTCATCGTCAACCGCATCGCCGCCAACCTGGCCGACCCCATCGTCATGGCCGATATCGCCGCCGAACTGGGCATGAGTGAAAGCCGCTTCAGCCGCTTCTTCAAGCGCTCCACCGGCAACAGCTTCACCGATTTCGTGAATCGCGTGCGCATCAACAGTGCCTGCCACCTGCTGATGCAGACCGACCACTACGTGACCGACATCTGCTATCAGGTCGGCTTCAACAACGTGGCCAATTTCAACCGCCGCTTCCTGGAAATCAAGGGCATGACGCCGACCGAATTCCGGCGCCAGAGCGACAGCCGCTTCGGCGCCGGTGTCGCCGACCAAAGGCGCTGACATGTACCTGGGACTCGACCTCGGCACCTCCGAGCTGAAGGCCCTGCTGCTGGGCGACGACCACCGCATCGTCGACATCGCCCGGGCGCCGCTCACCGTCAGCCGGCCCGCGCCGCTGTGGTCCGAGCAGGCGCCGTCGCAGTGGTGGGACGCCGTCGATGCCGTGATGGCGGCACTGCGGCAGGGCCATCGCGCCGCGCTGTCCGCCGTCCGCGCCATCGGCCTGTCGGGCCAGATGCACGGCGCGGTCGCGCTCGATGCGGCGGGCGAGGTGCTTCGCCCCGCCATCCTCTGGAACGACGGCCGCAGCGCCGCCCAGTGCAACGAGCTGACGGCGCGCGTCCCGCGCCTGGCCGCCATCGCCGGCAACCTCGCCATGCCGGGCTTCACCGCGCCCAAGCTGCTCTGGATGCGCGAACACGAACCCGCGCTCTTCGCCCGCACGGCGCAGGTCCTGCTGCCCAAGGACTGGCTGCGCTTCATGCTGAGCGGCGAGCTGGCGAGCGACATGTCGGATGCGTCGGGCACGCTGTGGCTGGACGTGGGTGCGCGGGACTGGTCGGACGAACTGCTCGCGGCCTGCGGACTCGCGCGCTCGCACATGCCGCGCCTGGTCGAAGGCAGCGCCGTCGCGGGCCGCCTCAAGCCCGAGCTGGCGCGGCGCTGGGGTCTGCGCCCGGACGTGCCCATCGCCGGCGGCGGCGGCGACAACGCCTCCAGCGCCGTCGGCATGGGACTCGTGGACGCGGGCCAGGGCTTCGTGTCGCTGGGCACATCCGGCGTCATCTTCGTGTGCGGCGAGCACTTCGAGCCGAACCCGGAACGCGCGGTGCACGCCTTCTGCCATGCCCTGCCCGGCCGCTGGCACCAGATGTCGGTGATGCTCTCGGCCTCCAGCGCCATCAGCTGGGCCGCGCGCGCCTTCGGCCTGGGCGACGAGGCCGCCCTGCTCGCCGCGGCGGCCGGGCTGAGCGCCGACGGGCGCCGTCACGCGCCGCTGTTCCTGCCCTATCTTTCCGGCGAGCGCTCGCCGCACAACGATGCCCGGGCGCAGGGCGTGCTCTTCGGCTTGACGCACGCGCACGGTCCGGCCGACATGGCCTACGCGGTGGTGGAAGGGGTGAGTTTCGGGCTGCGCGACGGGCTGGACACCCTCGCGGCGCCAGCCGGTGACCTGATGCTGGTGGGCGGCGGCGCGCGCAGCGCCTGGTGGGCACAGTTGCTGGCCGACATCCTCGAAGTGCCGCTCGCGGCCAGCGAAGGCGCGGAGGCCGGCGGCGCGCTGGGCGCGGCCCGGTTGGCCTGGCTGGCGGATGGCGGGTCGGAAGCGGAGGTCTGCCGGCCACCGCGAGTGCGGCAGCGATTCGAGCCGGCGCCGACGCACCGGGATGACCACAGCGCCCGCCATGGGCGATTCCAGGCGCTCTACGCGAGCCTGCGCTCGAGCTTCGCCCTCATGCGCGTCGCGCCTTAGTGCTTGCCCATGTGCCCGAAGGACGTGCGCAAACCGGCGTAGTCGGTGGGGCCGCTGCTCTCGGGCGGATTGCCGGTGGCGGACAGCCAGGCGGCGATGCTCGGCAGGCGCCGATCGAAATAGAGCTGGAGCTGCATCCAGTTGCCGGTGGCGGTGTGCCCTTCGGTCAACTCCAGCGCCTCGACGGCGATGGTGCGCAGGCTGCTCACCATCGCGAGCGAGCGGCCGCCCAGCAGTTGGAGCGTCACTTCACGGCCCTGCGCCAGGATTTCGCCCAGGATGCGCCGATGCACGATGTAGTCGGGCCAGCTTCGCTTGACGCAAGCATCATCGAGCTCCCGGAAGACCCAGTGCATGTTGCCGGCGAAGATCGCCGCGACCTGCCGGCCCTGGCGCTGGCTCTGCTTGGCGGCCACCTTCTGCAGCCGCACCGCATAGACAACGGCCACCAGCACGCCCACGGTCTGGACCCATGCCGCCCAGTCGCCGGAAGTGGTGGGGCGGTAGAACCAGAAGATCACCCCCAGGACCACAGTGATTGCGGCGACAGCCGCTACAAGTTTCCGCATTTCTTTCTTTTTCCAGAATCGATGGCGCACGCTTCAGGTGCGCGGTCCATCTTTGCCAAACATCTTTCGGATCGCCGCCACGCCCGCGACCAAGGCATTGGCGTAAGTGGCATACGGATCGGCAGAGGCCTCCAGAGGCAGATAGGGAAGGGCCTCCTCCATCGCGTAATCGGTGGCTTCCAGCAATACCCAATAGAACTCGCCCTCTTCGAGTTCGTGAACAGTCAGCGCGATATTTCGCAGTTGCGACATGGGGTTAGCCAGGAGTCATCGAGTGCATGAAATCGATCGTATGCAACCCTAAGTATTACGCCTAGTCACAATTTCACGATTCAACCCGGATGTAACTTGCCCAGATGGAATTCGGGGTCGGGAACGCGCCCAATAGAGGAAAAGTGCTCATTTCGCACAATCCATGCTTTTCCTACAGCCGGGCGGAACGGGTCGGCCTAAGCTGAATGCACTCTCAATCCCGCACCACAAGGAGGAGCCATGAAGCATTTCACGCTCGATGGACATATGTGTGCCCTGATCGGCGGCGTGTTCTATCCGACCGGGCATTCGGTGGTGATGTTTCCCAGCGCGGAGGATGCCAGCCGCGTGGGGCACCATCTGATCGAGACCTGCGGCTTCACAGGTGACGAGATCTACCTCATTCCTCCCGACACCATGTTGTCGGAAATCGCGCCCACGGTGCGAGAGGCGGACCTTCCGATGCCTTCGGCCGGGACCGAAGGCGCCACCGTGCGCGCCTATATCAAGCTCGCGCGCGACGGCCACACCGCCCTGCTCGTGAAGACCCGTAACGAGGAAGCGGCCGAACGCCTGATGCGCGAGGTGCGCAAGGTGGACTACTCGATCGCGCAGCGCTACCGGACGCTGGTGATCGAAGACCTCTGAGGTCCGCGGGCCCGCCCCTTCTCAGGCAGCCGCGGTGTGCTTGAGGACGGCACGCGACATGGCTTGCGCGAGTTCATGCTCGCCGAGACACACGGTGACCGAGCCTTCCTGAGCCAGCAGCTGGGCCTCGTCCTCGTTGTGGCTGCGAAGCACCGTATCGATGCCCGGGTTCAGCGTCCGCGCCGTCTGGATCATCTGCCGCACGTTGATCGCGTCGGCCGTGGCGACCACCAGCACGCGCGCCCGCGCGATGTGCGCCTGGACCAGCACGGCCGCCTCGGCGGCATCACCCCAGACGGCGGCCACGCCTTCGGCGCGGAGCTTCTCCACCAGTTCGCGGTTCTGCTCCGCCACCACGAAAGGAATGTCGCGGGCCGTCAGTTCCGCCGCGATGCGCCGGCCCACCCGCCCGTAGCCCACCAGCACCACCTGGCGTGAAAGATAGCGCGCCGCCGTGTCCATCGGCAGCTCCGCCAGAGGGTCTTCGCGCGCTTCGAGCCCGCGCGCGAAGGAGGAATGCGCATGCAGCCACTTCTGCAGCGGCGCGATCAGGCTGAACCACAGCGGATTGGTGGCGATGGAAATCAGGGCGCCGGCCAGCAACAGGCTCTGGCCCTCCGGAGGCAGCAGTCCCAGCGATGCGCCCAGGGCGGCCAGGATGAAGGAGAACTCGCCGATCTGCGCCAGGCTCGCGCAGACCGTGAGGGCCGTGCCCAGCGGGTAGCGAAACAGCAGCACCAGGACGCAGGCCGCGAGCGACTTGCCGACCACGATCACCAGCACCACACCCAGCACCTGCAAGGGTCGCTCGACCAGCACGGCCGGATCGAACAGCATGCCGACCGAGACGAAAAAAAGGACCGCGAAGGCATCCCGCAGCGGCAGCGACTCCTGCGCCGCGCGGTGGCTGAACTCGGACTCGCGCATCACCATGCCGGCGAAGAAGGCGCCCAGCGCGAAGGACACGCCGAACAGCGCCGCGGAAGCGAATGCGATGCTCACCGCCGCGGCGACGACGCAGAGCGTGAACAGCTCGCGCGAGCCGGTTCGCGTGACCTGCCACAGGATCCAGGGGAAGAGGCGGCGCCCCACCACCAGCATCAAGGCAACGAAGCCACCCACCTGGAGCAGCGTGAGGCCCAGCGTCTGCCAGACCGGCGGCGCATCGGCCGATGCCGCCGTGCCGCCGATCACACCCGCCAGCGGCGGCAGCAGCACCAGGACCAGCACCATCGCCAGGTCCTCCACCACCAGCCAGCCGATCGCGATACGGCCGGTGAACGAATCGAGGATGCCCAGGCTCTCCAGCGCGCGCAGCAAGACCACCGTGCTCGCCACCGACAGCGCCAGCCCGAACACCAGCGCCTGGCCGGGATTCCAGCCCCACCCCGTGGCGAGCGCGCCGCCGAGCACCGTGGCGACCACGATCTGCACGATCGCGCCAGGCAGCGCGATCTTTCGCACCGCCAGCAGATCGTCGAGTGAAAAATGCAGCCCGACGCCGAACATCAGCAGCATCACGCCGATCTCGGCGAGCTGGGCCGCGATGCCGGCATCGGCCACGAAGCCTGGCGTGAAGGGCCCGATGATCACCCCGGCCAGCAGGTAGCCCACCAGCGCCGGCAGGCGCAGCCGCGCCGCGAGGAAGCCGAGCACCAGCGCAAGGCCGAGACCGGCCGCGATGGTGTTGATGAGTGAAACGCCGTGGGGCATCGTCCTGCATTCTGCAAGACCAAGCCCGCGGCCCCTCGGGACGAGGGGGTATCGGCGGCTACCCGGCTATCTTCTCCGTGCGGGCGTTGATCAGCTCCTCGGGAGCCTCCGCCTCGACCCAGCTCTCGTTGTTCAGCCCGGCCTGCAGCCGGACTGCATCCAGTTCGTTGGTCCACTTGGCGACCACGATGGTGGCGACGCCGTTGCCGATCAGGTTGGTCAGCGCCCGCGCTTCGGACATGAAGCGGTCGATGCCGAGGATCAGCGCCAGGCCCGCGACCGGCACATGTCCCACCGCCGACAGCGTGGCCGCCAGCACGATGAAGCCGCTGCCCGTCACGCCCGCGGCGCCCTTCGAGGTCAGCAGCAGCACCGCCAGCAGCGTGAGCTCCTGCGTGAGAGACATCGGCGTGTTCGTGGCCTGCGCGATGAAGACGGCCGCCATCGTCAGGTAGATGGAGGTGCCGTCGAGGTTGAAGGAATAGCCGGTCGGAATCACGAGCCCGACGGTGGTCTTATTGGCGCCGAGGTTCTCCATCTTTTCCATCATGCGCGGCAGCACGGATTCGGAGGACGAGGTGCCAAGGACGATCAGGAGCTCTTCCTTGATGTACTTGATGAACTTCCAGATGCTGAAGCCGTGAAAGCGCGCGATCAGCCCCAGGACCACGAAGATGAAGATCAGGCAGGTCAGATAGAACACGCCCATCAGCTTGCCCAGGGAGAAGAGCGAGGCGATGCCGTACTTGCCGATGGTGAAGGCCATGGCGCCGAAGGCGCCGATGGGCGCCAGCTTCATGATGTAGCCGACGATGGTGAAGAGCACGTGGGAGCCCTTCTCGATCACGTCGAACACCAGGGTGCCGCGGCCACCGAAGCGATGCAGCGCGAAGCCGAACAGGATCGCGATCAGCAGCACCTGCAGGATCTCGCCCTTGGCGAAGGCGTCGACGATCGTGTTGGGAATGATATTGATGAGGAAATCGACCGTGCCCTGCATCTTGCCCGGGCCGGTGTAGGCCGTGAGCGCCTTGGTGTCGAGCGTCGCAGGGTCGATGTTCATGCCGGCGCCGGGCTTGAACAGGTTGACCAGCACCAGCCCGACCACCAGCGCGATCGAACTCACCACTTCGAAGTACAGCAGCGCCAGGCCGCCGGTCTTGCCGACCTTCTTCATGTCTTCCATGCCGGCGATGCCAACCACCACCGTGCAGAAGATGATGGGCGCGATCATCATCTTGATCAGCTTGATGAAGGCGTCGCCCAGGGGCTTCATCGTTTCGCCGACGGAAGGATAGAAATGCCCCAGCAGCACGCCGATGATCACGGCCGTGATCACCTGCACATAGAGGGACTTGTAGATGGGGGGTTTGCCGACTGGCGAAACAGACGCAATGGACGCGGTAGTACTCATGAAGTCTCCTGAACGGCGCCCGGTATGAATTGGAGGAAAAGGGGCGCCCGGGCGCCACTGTATCTCCGTATGGGCCGCTCAGCTCGAATTCAGACCCAGCACCTTGTCGAGCGTGATCGGCAGGCTGCGCACGCGGCGGCCCGTGGCGTGGAAGACCGCGTTGCCGACCGCGGCGGCGACGCCGACCAGGCCGATCTCCCCCACGCCCTTGACGCCGAGCGGATTGACGACCGCGTCGTGCTCGTCGACGAAGATCACCTCGATCTCCCCGATGTCCGCGTTGGCGGGCAGGTGATACTCGGCAAGGCTGTGGTTCATCAGGCGTCCCAGTCGATGGTCGAAGAGGCCCTCCTCGTGCAGCGCCATGCCGATGCCCCACACCACGCCGCCCTGGATCTGGCTGGCGGCGGTCTTCGGATTGACAATGCGCCCGGCCGCGATCGCGCTGACCACCCGCGTCACATGCACGGTGCCGAGGCTCTCGTCCACGCGGACCTCCGCGAACACCGCGGAATGCGTGGCACGCGCGTGCTTGCGCTGCATCATCAGCCTGGGCAGCGTCAGGCTCTTGGCATCGATCTGCGGGGCGCCCGCGCGCTGCATGAGTTCCCGCATGCTGATCGCGCGCGCCGGGTCGGCGCGCAAGTGGATCATGCCGCCCGCAAACGACACATCCGCCGGCCGGGCTCGGCCCAGCGGCGTGTCGCCCTGCGCGCGCGCCATGAGCAGCAGCTTGGCGGCGACCTTCAGGCAGGCCGCGTGCACCGCCGTCCCGACCGTGGCGACCGTGAATGAGCCGCCTTCGACGGGCGCCATCGGCAGGCTCGAGTCGCCCAGCCTGAAGCTCACCATCTCCAGTGGCACGCCCAGCGTGGCCGCGGCGATCTGCGACATGACGGTGTAGGTGCCGGTCCCGATGTCGGTGGTCGCGCTGCTGACTTCCAGGGTACCGTCGATGCGCAGCACGGCCCGCGCGCCGGCGTGGATCTGCATCGCATCCCACACGCCGGTCGCCATTCCCCAGCCGATCAAGGTGTGGCCGAGCCGCATCGAACGTGGCTGCGGGCTGCGCCGCGACCAACCGAAGCGCTCGGCCCCCAGGGCATAGCACTCGCGCAGCGCCTTGCTCGAAAAAGGCTTGCCACTGCCGGGCTCGGTGTCCGCGTAGTTGCGAAGGCGCAGCGCGAGCGGGTCCAGGCCGACGGCGAACGCCAGTTCGTCCATCGCGCTTTCGAGCGCATAGACCCCCTGGGCCGCGCCCGGCGCGCGCATGTCGGTCGGCGTGAAGCGATCCAGCTCGACCACACGGTGGTCGAGCCGAAGATGGGGTGTCCTGTAGAGCTGCCCCGACCAGCTCACGATGTTCTCGACGTAGTCCTCATGGCGCGAGGTCTCGGAGACCGCCAGGTGCGTCACGGACTGCAAATGGCCTTCGGTGTCGCAAGCCAGCCTCAAGGTCTGCCGTGTCTCGGGGCGATGGCCGAAGCTGAACATCTGCTGCCGCGTGAGGACGACGCGCACGGGACGCCGGAGCGCCAGCGCGGCCATCGCGGCGAGCACCAACTGGTAGCCGGGCCGCAGGCCYAGCCCGAAGGCGCCGCCGACGTAGGGGCACAGCACGCGCACGTCGCGCTTGCGCAGCTTGAGCGCGCGGGCCACATAGGCGCGGCTGTTCTGCGCGCCCTGGGTCTTGTCGTAGATCGTCAATTGCCCTTCGCCCACCCAGACCGCCGTCGTGGCGTTCGTTTCCATCGGGTTGTGAAATTCGGCCGGGGAGTGGTAGCTCGCCTCGATCCTGACCGGCGCCTCGGCGTAGGCGCCCTCGGGATCGCCTCGCGGCTTGGGCGGCACCTGGTAGCCGAACTTGAGCCGGCTCGGCTTGCGGGCCTCGCCCTCCAGCGATCGCATGTCGCTGCGCGGTGGCGCCGGGCCCTCCTCGCAATCCACCACCACCAGGCGCGCCGCGTGCCGGGCGGCCTCGAAACTGACCGCGATCACCAGCGCGACCGGCTGTGAGTCGGAATGGATCGTCGCGTCGAACAGGGGCCTGAAGGGCGAGCCGCTGGGCGCGTCGGTGTCCTTGTGGAACAGGTCGAAGCGCGCCATGGGTGGCCGGTTCTGGTGCGTCAGGATCTCGACCACTCCGGGCACGGCACGCGCTGCCTTCGTGTCGATGGAGCGGATGTGTCCCCGCGCGATGGGGCTCGAAACCGCCACGCCGTAGAGCAGCCCCTCGGCCGGATGTTCCGCCGCGTAGAGCGCCGCGCCGGTCACCTTGGCGATGCCGTCGACCCGCGCGACGGGTGCACCGAAAGGCGCCGGGATCGTCACGGCTGGCGCCGTCATTCGCCGTCCTCCATGCCCGCGGCCTGCCGCAGCCCGCGCACGACGGTGCGGCGGGCCAGCTCGATCTTGAAGCCGTTGTGCGCCAGCGGCCGCGCCCCCTCCAGCAGCGCGGCGGCGGCGGCCTCGAACAGGGCGTCGTGAGGCGCCTGGCCCACGAACAATGCCTCCACCTCGGGCTTGCGCCAGGGCTTGTGGGCGACACCCCCCAGCGCGATGCGCGCCGAGCGGATCACCCCGTGCGACATGTCGAGGGCGCAGGCCGCGGATACCAGCGCGAAGGCGTAGGAGCGCCTGTCGCGCACCTTGAGATAGAAGGCATGCGAGGCGAAGGAATCGGGCGGCAGTTCGACCGCCGTGATCAGCTCGTCCTCGGCCAGCGTGTTGTCCCGATCCGGCTCGCTGCCCGGGAGACGGTGGAATTGGGCGATGGGAATGCGGCGCTCGCCTGACGGCCCCTGCACCTGCACCGTGGCCTCCAGCGCCGCCAGCGCGACGCACATGTCCGACGGATGCACCGCCACGCAATGCTCGCTCGCGCCCAGGATCGCGTGAATGCGGTTGACACCCCCGACAGCAGGGCAACCGCTGCCGGGCTCGCGCTTGTTGCACGGTGTGGCGACGTCGTGGAAGTAGTAGCAGCGCGTGCGCTGCATCAGGTTGCCGCCGGTGGTCGCCATGTTGCGAAGCTGGGGCGAGGCGCCGGCCAGCAGGGCCTGTGCGAGGAGCGGGTAGCGGCGCTGCACTTCCGGATGCCATGCGAGGTCGGCATTGCGCACCAGCGCGCCCACGCTGAGACCGCCGCTGTCCGTGGCGCGCACATCCCGCAGCGGCAATTGCGTGATGTCGACCAGCCGTGAAGGACGCGCGACGCCCTGCTTCATGAGATCGAGGAGATTCGTCCCGCCCGCAATGAACCGTGCGCCGGCCGCGCCGGCCAGGGCCTGCAGGGCATCGGCGGCATCGATGGCGCGGCGGTATTCGAAAGGCGTCACCGCGCGCCCTTCCAACGCCCGGACTGCTGATGGCCCAGTGCTTCGACCACGGCACTCACGATGTTGGGATAGGCCCCGCAGCGGCAGAGATTGCCACTCATCTGTTCGCGCACATCGTCCTCGCTGTGCGCGTGACCTTCGCGCAGCAGTCCGAGGGCGGAGCAGATCTGCCCGGGCGTGCAGTAGCCGCATTGAAAGGCATCATGGTCGATGAAGGCGCGCTGCAGCGGATGCAGGACGTCGCCATGCGCCAGGCCTTCGATGGTCTGGACGACGGCGCCTTCCTGCATCACCGCCAGCGACAGGCAGGCGTTGATGCGGCGGCCGTCCACCAGCACCGTGCACGCACCGCACTGGCCGTGATCACAACCCTTCTTGGTGCCCGTGAGGCCGCAGTGCTCACGCAGCAGGTCCAGAAGCGTCGTCCAAGCTTCGAGCCGCGCCGCGAACGGCGAGCCGTTCAACTGGAAGCGGACGGTATGGACCTCGCAGGCGGTCGGTGGCGCCGCCGGCGCCGAGGGGGATGGAGCTTCCATGGACACGACCGCTTGCGCGGCACCAACGAAAAAGACCCGCCGCGGCGGGTCTTTCGGAGAGTGCGCTCGCCAAGGCCTCTCTTCAAGCCATCAATGCATGTGCAATCCACCGTTGACCGAGAAGTCGGCACCGGTGGAATAGCCGCCTTCATCGGTCGCGAGCCACGCGATGATCGAGGCGATCTCGCTCGGCTCGCCCAGGCGCTTCACGGGGATGGTGGCGATGATCTTGTCCAGCACCTCCTGACGGATCGCCTTGACCATGTCGGTTCCGATGTAGCCCGGGCTCACGGTGTTGACCGTCACGCCCTTGGCGGCGAGCTCCTGCGCCAGCGCCATCGTGAAGCCGTGCATGCCGGCCTTCGCTGCCGAGTAGTTCGTCTGGCCGGCCTGGCCCTTGGCGCCATTGACCGAGCTGATGTTGATGATGCGGCCCCAGCCCTTTTCGACCATGTCGCCCACCACCTGCTTGGTGACGTTGAACATGCTGTTGAGGTTGGTCTCGATCACCGAACTCCAGTCCTCGGGTGTCATCTTGAGGAACATGCGATCCCGCGTGATGCCGGCGTTGTTGACCAGCACGTCGATGCTGCCGTGCTCGGCCTTGGCCTTGCTGAAGGCTTCGACGGTCGACTGCCAGTCACCGACGTTGCCGACCGACGCATGGAACTCGAAGCCCTCGGCTTTTTGTTCCGCCAGCCACTTGCCGAAATCCCTCGTGGGACCGCAGCCGGCGATGACAGTGAAACCGTCCCGATGCAGGCGTTGGCAAATGGCTGTTCCGATGCCCCCCATGCCCCCGGTGACGTATGCGACTTTTTTGCTCATGAGTGTTCCTTGGAATGTGTACGAGCCCTTATCAGGCGTTGATCACTGTAGCGAAGTTTCCACCCAACCCTCGGTGAGGAAAACACTGAGCCCGGTTTGCAACCGGGTGTCACAGTCGGGCCACCGCGCCCTCTTTGCACGCACTCGTTGCCGGGAAACCGGTTCCGGTGACGTGGCCGGAAGGCCGCGAGCGGCTTCATCGCTCTCGAAGCGTAACGACCTCGCAAGTCGCGCGCCCGGGAATCCCGCAAGCCAGGGCGCATCGGTTGTGTTCATGCTCAGATGGCTCCGCCGGTCGAAGGAAAGCCTCGCGCTCGACCTGAAGCAGGCGGCCGCGCTGGCCGCAGGCGCGCGCGAGATCGGCGAATTGGCGGGTACAGAACGGCGCCGCAATCGCGTGCGCCAGCGACACCGCGGTGATGCCATCGCGAGGTCGTGTCATGCGGTCATCCATGAATCAGAAGGAACGCGGCAGCCCCAGCAGGTGCTCGGCGACGTAGGAATAGATGAGATTGGTGGAAACCGGCGCCACCTGGTAGAGCCGCGTCTCGCGGAACTTGCGTTCGACGTCGTATTCGCAGGCGAAGCCAAAGCCCCCGTGCGTCTGCAGGCAGGTGTCGGCCGCTTCCCACGAGGCCTTCGCAGCGAGGTACTTCGCCATGTTCGCCTCGGCGCCGCAAGGCTGGCCGGCGTCAAACAGCGCGCAGGCCTGGAAGCGCATCAGGTTGGCGGCAACGGCTTCGATGTAGTTGTCGGCGATGGGAAACTGGATGCCCTGGTTCTGGCCGATGGCACGGCCGAACACCTGGCGCTCGCTCGCATAGCGCCGCGCGCGATCGATGAACCACCACGCATCGCCGATGCACTCGGCCGCGATCAGCGTGCGCTCGGCATTCAGGCCGTCGAGGATGTAGCGGAAGCCCTGGCCCTCCTCGCCGATCAGGTTCTCCGCCGGGATCTCGAGATTGTCGAAGAAGACCTCGTTGGTCTCGTGATTGACCATGTTGAGGATGGGCCGCACCGTCATGCCGTGGCCGATGGCCTGCTTCAGGTCGACGATGAAGACCGACATGCCGTCCGCCTTGCGCTTCACCTCGGCCAGCGGTGTGGTGCGGGCGAGCAGGATCATCAGGTCCGAATGCTGGATGCGCGAGATCCATACCTTCTGGCCGTTGACGACATAACGGTCGCCCTGCTTCACGGCCGTGGTATTGAGTTGCGTGGTGTCGGTGCCCGCGCCGGGCTCGGTCACGGCCATGGATTGCAGGCGCAAATCGCCGGTCGCGATGCGCGGCAGGTAGTGGCGCTTCTGTGCCTCGCTGCCATGGCGCAGCAGCGTGCCCATGTTGTACATCTGGCCGTGGCAGGCGCCCGCGTTGCCGCCCGAGAAATTGATCTCCTCCATGATGACCGAGGCTTCGGCCAGGCCCAGGCCGGAGCCGCCATGGTCGACGGGGATCAGGGCCGCGAGCCATCCGGCCCGGGTCAGCGCATCGACGAAGGCTTCAGGGTAGCCGCGCGCCTGGTCGATCTTCTGCCAGTACGCGGAATCGAAACTGCCGCACAGGGCGCGCAGAGCTTCACGCATCTCCTGATGCGCATCGGGGGTCGGGATCTGTGTCTTCATGAGAATCAGGCCAGGGTGGCCGTGGGCTACATGGTGAGCCAGCCGTCGGCATCCTCCGCCCACAGGCGAAAGGTCTTGCCATCGGCTTCGGCCTGGCCGCTCACGCGCAACGGTGCGATGTCGAAGGTCGGGCGCACGGCGCGGAACTCGAAACCTCATCGGGCGTGATCTCGCGGCTGAAGGCGGCGTCCCTGGGCGACGGGGTCGGCGGCGGCGCGGCGGCATCGTCAGGCGCGGGCGCCGCGCGATAGACGATGTCGTGCTCCTCGGTCAGGGCGAGGCCTCGTGCATTGCCGATCTCGTGGCGCACGAGCACGAACACGAGCTCGCCGGTCCGGCCGGCCTTGTGCGAGACCGAGGCGATGGTCGAGGTACGCTTCGCGGTGTCGCCCTGCCACGCTTGCAGCGCCGCCAGTGCCTCGGGTGTCATGACCGTGCTCATCGCGGCTCCGTCTCCTGTGTTCATGGGTGCGATGCACACCCCTACCCCGCAGGGTGTGCGCTGCGGCGGCCGCGCGCCAGCACATGTCGCTGGCAGCGGCGGCATCTTCGTCGGAGAGGCCCGCCGGACTCCGCACCAGCCCGGACGCGGGCACATTGCGCCGGTCGCCCTGGGGGGCAGCGCCAGGCTCGTCTCTCAGCGCTCGATGGTGAGCGCCACGCCCATGCCGCCGCCGATGCACAAGGAGGCAATGCCCTTCTTCGCGTTCTGGCGCTGCATTTCGTGCAGCAGCGTCACCAGGATGCGGCAGCCGGACGCGCCGATCGGGTGGCCGATGGCGATGGCGCCGCCGTTCACGTTGACCTTGTTCACGTCCCAGCCCATCTCGCGGTTGACCGCGCAGGCCTGCGCCGCGAAGGCTTCATTGATCTCCAGCAAGTCCAGGTCCTGCGGCTTCCAGCCCGCGCGCTGCAGCGCCTTCGTCGAGGCCGGCACGGGGCCCATGCCCATGTAGGCGGGGTCGATGCCCGTGCTCGCATAGCTGGCGATGCGGCCGAGCGGCTTCAGGCCCAGCGCGGCGGCCTTCTTGGCGGTCATCACCATCACGGCGGCGGCGCCGTCGTTGAGGCCCGATGCGTTGCCTGCCGTCACGCCGCCGGCCTTGTCGAAGGCGGGCCGCAGGCCGGCGAGCGCCTCGGCATTCGACTTGCGGTTGATGAACTCGTCCTTGTCGAAGACGACCGGATCGCCCTTTTTCTGCGGGATGTTCACGGCGACGATCTCGTCCTTGAACTTGCCGGCATCCTGTGCGGCGGCGGCCTTGGTCTGGCTGCCGAGCGCGAGCTCGTCCTGCGCGGCGCGGCTGATGTCGTATTTCTTGGCGACGTTCTCGGCCGTCATGCCCATGTGGTACTGGTTGTAGACGTCCCACAGGCCATCGACGATCATGGTGTCGATGAGCTTCCAGTCGCCCATGCGCTGGCCGTTGCGCGAGTTGGGCAGCGCATGCGGCGCCAGGCTCATGCTTTCCTGCCCGCCGGCGATCACGATCTCGCTGTCGCCGGTGGCCACGGCCTGCGCGGCCAGCATGACGGCCTTCAGGCCCGATCCGCAGACCGCATTGATGGTGAGCGCCGGGGTTTCCTTGGTGATGCCGCTCTTCATGAGCGCCTGGCGCGCGGGATTCTGCCCGCTGCCGGCCGTCAGGACCTGGCCCATGATGACCTCGCCGATCTGGTCGTTGCCGAGCTTGGCGCGCGCGAGCACTTCCTTGATCACGATGGCGCCGAGTTCAGTGGCCGCGATGTTGGCCAGCGAACCGCCGAACTTGCCCACCGCGGTGCGCGCGGCTGAAACGATGACGATGTCTTCCATGATGTGATCTCCGATGCGTGGATAAATAAAGACGGTGCGGGAAGGTTGGAAAAAATCAGGCTCGCGCCTTGACGTAGCGCCCCGGCGCGGGCTCGCTCGCCTTGTAGGCGACGCCCTTGCCGTAGGTCTTGGGGGCAGGGATCTGCTTGCCCGCGTGGGTCTTGAGCCAGCTGGACCAGTCGGTCCACCAGCTGCCGGGATGCTCGGTGGCGCCGGCAAGCCACTCGTCCTGCGTCTTGGGCAGTTTGCCGTCGTCGCGGATCCAGTGGCTGCGCTTCTTCTTGGCCGGCGGGTTGATGACGCCCGCGATGTGCCCCGAGGCCCCCATGACGAAGCGCTTCTTGCCGGAAAGAACCTGTGTCGATGCATAGGCACCGCCGATGGGCACGATGTGGTCTTCGCGCGAGCCGTAGATGTACACGGGCGCATCGATGCTGCGCAGGTCGATCTTCTCGCCGGCAACCGTCAGCGCACCGGGCTTGGCGAGCTTGTTCTCGTGGTAGGTGTTGCGCAGGTACCAGCAGTACATGGGGCCCGGCAGGTTGGTCGCGTCGCTGTTCCAGTAGAGCAGGTCGAAGGGAGGCGGCGTCTCCCCCTTCAAGTAGTTGCCGACGACGTAGTTCCAGACCAGGTCGTTGGGCCGCAGAAAGCTGAAGGTGGACGCCAGCTCGCCGCCCTTCAGCAGGCCGCCCTTGGCCATCTGCATTTCCCGGAACTGCACGAATGCCTCGTCGATGAAGATGTCGAGCACACCGGTGTCGCTGAAATCCAGCAGGGTGGTCAGCAGCGTCACCGAGGCGGCCGGCTTGTCGCCGCGCGCCGCGAGCACTGCCAGGGCCGTGCTCAGGATAGTGCCGCCGACGCAGAAGCCGAGCGTATTGATCTGCCCGCCCTTCTTGTCCTGGCCGGTGATCTCCTGCGTGACCTTGATCGCCTTGATGGCCGCATCCTCGATGTACTGGTCCCAGGTGTGGTTCGCCATCGACGCGTCAGGGTTGCGCCAGCTCACGACGAAGGTGCGGTGGCCCTGCTCCACTGCGTAGCGGATCAGCGAGTTCTCGGGCTGCAGGTCGAGGATGTAGAACTTGTTGATGCAAGGCGGCACCAGCAGCAGCGGGCGCTCGTAGACCTTGGCCGTGAGCGGCTTGTATTCGAGCAGCTGGAAGAGTTCGTTCTCGAAAACCACGGCGCCTTCGGTCATGCCGACATTGCGTCCGACCTCGAAGGCGCTTTCGTCGGTCATGCTCAGATGCCCCTGCTGCACGTCGTGCAACAGGTTCCGGATGCCCTTGGCGATGCTTTCGCCCTTTGTCTCGAGCGCCTTCTTCTGGGCTTCGGCGTTGAAGGCCAGATAGTTGCTGGGCGCGGATGCCGCCATCCATTGCTCGACGGCGAAGCGAAGGCGCGAACGGGTCTTGGCGTCGGCTTCCACCGCGTCGGCCATGCCCATCAGCGTGCGCGCGTTGAGCAGGTAGATCGCCGCCGAGAAGGACGACACCGGATTGCTGCCCCATGCCTCGCCGGCAAAGCGCCTGTCGGAGGCCGTCACCGACGCCCCCTTCTTCCAGAGTTCCGTGGCCTCGCTGACGTACTGCTTCTGCAGGTCCTGGAGCTTCTCCGGGGACAAGGAGAAGCGGGTCAGGCCGGGCATGCTGGCCGCGGTGCCCGGCGCATTGGCGCTGCCCAGCGCCTGGAAGGACTCCAGGGCCTTCTGCCAGCCCTGCGTGAGCGCCTGCTGGAACGGCGCGAAGGTGTCGGCCGTCGTGGCTTGTTGTTGGGTCATGGTGTCTCGGGGTCCCTCGCCTTGTCCTTACGGGTTTTGAGTATGCTGCATTCGCAAAGGCCCGGCCAGCGAGCCCATCCGAACCTTCCTGAAAACTTCATCTATGCACCTCGTCGTTATCGCCTGGCTGTATGTTGCGCTGATGATGGCGGTCGCAGAGGCCACCAACACCAACGGCACCGTACTGGGCGCGATCTTCACCTTTCTACTCTACGGCTTGGCGCCGGTGGCACTGGTGGTTTACCTGATGGCCACGCCGGCGCGGCGCCGGGCCCTCAAGGAACGCGAGGCGGCCGAACGCGCCGCGGCGACACAGGCTGCCGTGGAGCCCTCAGCTGCGCCAGATGCTCGCGGCGAAACGGCCGCTGACACGGTCGCGTCGGTGCGAGAAAAAACGTAACGTGTTGTGCACCGTGCACCAGGCCTCGCCGCCGTCGTTGCCGTACAGACGGGTCAACCCGGCTGCCATCAGGCGCTGACGGGCCAGGCCGGAAAGGTCGGCGAACCACTTGCCGGGCTGGGCCGCCGGCTTGAAGCACTGGCTTGCCTCGGGTGCGTGCGCCTCGAAGGCCGCTCTCACATCGTCGCCGACCTCGAAGGCATCCGGGCCGATGCACGGGCCCAGCCAGGCCATGACCTGCGACGCGCCGCCTTCGGATTCGAAATCCTCGAGCGCACGCTCGAGCACGCCTGCGGCCAGTCCGCGCCAGCCCGCGTGGGCCGCGGCCACGCGCCGACCCGATACGTCGGTGAACAACACCGGCAGGCAGTCGGCCACCATGATCGTGCAGGCGATGCTGCTGTGCGCCGTGCTGCAGGCATCCGCGGCGGCACCGTCCGGCGTCGAGCTGTCGAGCACCAGCATGTGCGTGCCGTGCACCTGCTGAAGAAACACGGGCCGCGCGCCGATGGCTTGCCGCAGACGCGCCCGGTTGATCTCGACATCGGCAGCGACGTCGCCGACGTGATCCCCGAGGTTCAGCCCCCGGTAGTTGCCGATGGACACGCCGCCGGCGCGCGTCGTGCAGACGGCCCGCACGCCGGGTGGCGCCGGCCATTCCGGCAGCAGCCAGTCCGCATTCATGCTTCGGCGTCGGGGCAGCGCGAAGGCTGCGCGCTCTGGAAGGCATCGAGCTGCATGCAGGCCTCGAATGCGGCCATGGTGCGCGGCAACCCGGCGAAATCGCAATCGAAGCGCTGGGCATTGAAGATCTGAGGCACGAGGCAGCAGTCTGCCAGGGTCGGCGTGCCGCCATAGCAGTAGAGGCTGGCGGGATGCTGGGCCAGCTGGCGCTCGAAGGACAGCAGCCCCTCGCGCACCCAGTGGCGATACCAGGCATTCTTGGCGTCGTCGTCGAGCTTGAGCTCGCGCACCAGGTACTTGAGCACGCGCAGGTTGTTGAGCGGGTGGATCTCGCAGGCGATCGACTGCGCCAGCGCGCGCACGTGCGCGCGGCCCACGGGATCGTGCGGCATCAGGGCCGGCTCGGGGTAGATCTCGTCGAGGTACTCGATGATGGCCAGCGATTGCGTGAAGCGCTCGCCCTCGTCCTCGAGCAGGGGCACCAGCATGTCGGGCGAAATCGCCGAAAAGGGGCCGGTTCTGTGTTCCCCGCGAGCGATGTGCACGGGGATGTACTCGTAGTCGAGGCCTTTCAGGCTGAGCGCGATGCGCACGCGGAAGGAGGACGAGGATCGGAAATAGTTATGCAGCTTCATGATGCCGCCAAGCATAGCGGGGGCGCCTGACACCGCCAATCCTCCAGCATCCGGGCCCGCCCTCTGGCACACTGCCGTTTTTGCTCAACAGGACAATTTGCGATGGCTTCCGAGTACGTTTTCACCCCACACCCCGTCGTGTCGATCCCCGTGGTGGGCCAATCCGCCGCTTTCCCGGTCCATCGCATCTATTGCGTGGGCCGGAACTACGAGGAGCACGCGAAGGAAATGGGCTTCACCGGACGCGAGCCGCCCTTCTTCTTCATGAAGCCGGCCGACGCCGTGGTGGTGGTTGCCGCGGGCGAAACCGGAACCATGGCCTACCCGAGCCTGACCCAGAACCTGCACCACGAGATCGAACTGGTCGCGGCCATCGGCATCGGCGGCAAGAACATCTCCGCCGCGGACGCGCACAAGCACGTCTTCGGCTATGCGGTCGGCCTCGACATGACGCGACGCGACCTGCAGAACGACATGAAGAAGCAGGGCCGCCCCTGGGACATCGGCAAGAGCTTCGAGCAGAGCGCGCCGATCGGCCCGATCGTGCCGGTGGCGCAGGCCGGCGACGTCGAGAAGGCGGAGATCTCGGTGCAGGTCGGCGGCAAGGATCGCCAGCGCAGCAATGTGAGCAAGCTGATCTGGAACATCGCGGAAACCATCGAGCACCTGTCGGCGGCGTGGGAGCTGCAGCCCGGCGACCTGATCTTCACCGGCACCCCTGAAGGCGTGGCCGCGGTGGTGGCCGGCGACACGCTGGTCGGAGAGATCACCGGCCTGCCGACGCTCAAGGTCAAGATCGTCTGAGCCATGTGCGCCCACGCTCATCCGTTCGTTGATTCGGTGCCCGCCCGAAGTGGACCGATGGGCGGTCTGATCTCCATCTCCCGATGATCCTGCGCGTTCCGATCAAGCACTGCAAGAACTGCGGCACCGCCGTCGTCTATCGCCTCCCCGACGATGGTGATACGAAGGAGCGCGCCGTCTGCCCGGCCTGCAACACGATCCACTACGAGAACCCGCTGAACGTGGTCGGCACCATCCCCGTGCTGGGCGATCGCGTGCTGCTGTGCAAGCGCAACATCGAGCCCCGCTGGGGCAAGTGGACGCTGCCTGCGGGCTTCATGGAGCTCAACGAGACGACCGCGCAGGGTGCGGCACGGGAGACCGACGAGGAAGCCGGCGCCGAATTCCAGATGGAGGACCTGTTCGCCGTGATCAGCGTGGTGCGCGTGGGCCAGGTGCATCTCTTCTATCGCGCGCGCCTGTTGAGCGACAAGTTTGCCCCGGGCCACGAAACCATCGAGGCCAGGCTCTTCACCGAGGACGAGATCCCCTGGGAAGAGATCGCCTTTCGCACGGTGCGCGAGGCCCTGCAGCGCTTCTTCGACGACAGGCGGCGCGGCAGCTTCGATCGCGTCCACACACTGGACATCATATGAAGCATCTGCTGGCAGTAGTGGCTTGCGCGACGCTGGGTGCGGCCGCCGGGGCCGAGACCATTGGCGATGTCGACACCGCCTTCAAACTGATCGGCCCGGACCACAAGATCGTGGTCGAGGCCTACGACGATCCCAAGGTCAACGGCGTGACTTGCTATGTGTCGCGCGCCAAGACCGGCGGGATCTCGGGCGCGTTCGGGTTGGCGGAGGACAAGTCCGAAGCCTCTATCGCCTGCCGCCAGGTCGGGCCGGTGAGCGTGACGCAGCCCTTGCCCAGGCGCGAGGAGGTCTACAGCGAGCGGCTGTCGATTCTCTTCAAGCGGCTGCGCGTGGTGCGCATGGTTGATGCCAAGCGCAACACGCTGGTCTACCTGACCTATTCCGACCTGCTGATCGACGGCTCGCCGAAGAACAGCGTCACCGCGGTCGCCATCGATCGCGCGACACCGATCCCGCAGAAATAGCGAGGGCCGGCCGGTGAGTGCCGCAGCGCCCTCCTCGCCATCGGCCCATCCCATGGGCGAGCTCTATGCCGCGCTCTGGCGCTACGCCGGGGGCGCGCGCCGGCAGCTGCTAGGCGCGACCGTCCTGCTGACCTCATCTCAACTGCTGCGGCTGACCATGCCATGGCTGGCGGCGCAGGCCATCGATGCGCTGCAGGCCGGCAACTTCGCGCGGGCGGGACGATGGATCGCGATGCTCGCCGGCGTCTACACCTTGTCGTGGATCGTGCACGGGCCCGGACGCATCCTCGAGCGCAATGTCGGCTTGCGGGTGCGCGAGAAGCTGGCCGACACGCTGTATGCCCGCATCGCCGCGGCGCCGCTGGTCTGGCATGACGGGCACCACTCCGGCGAGTTGCAGCACCGCGTGCACCAGGCGAGCCGGGCGTTGTCGGATTTCGCGCAGAACCAGTTCATCTACCTCACCAACATCGTCAACTTCATCGGTCCGCTGGTGGCGCTGACGCTGCTGTCGCGCACGAGCGGCGCGATGGCCATCTGCGGCTACGTTGTGATTGCGGTCGTCATCATTCGCTTCGACCGCGCGCTGATGCGGCTCGCGCGCGCCGAGAACGATGCCGACCGGCGCTACGTCGCGGCGCTGCTGGATTTCCTGGGCAACGCATCGACAGTGATCGGCCTGCGTCTGTCGAGCGCTTCGCGACAGCTGCTGCGGCAGCGGATGGAGGCGATCTCCGCGCCCCTCAGGCGCACGGTGGTGCTCAACGAAGGCAAGTGGTTCGCCGTCGACCTGATGGGGCTCGCGCTCACCTGGGGGCTGGTCGTGATCTATGTCTGGCAGTCGCGCACGCCGGGCCAGGCCGTGATGCTGGGCGCGGTGTTCATGATCTATCAATATGCGCAGCAGGCGGCGAGCGTGGTGTCGTCGATGGCCGCCAACTTCCAGTTCTTCTCGCGCATGCACACCGACTACAGCAGTGCGGCGCCGATCTTGCAGGCACCTGCGCGCGCGCGGGATCTCGCCGAGGAGAGCATCGATCGCGATGCGGGCTGGATGACCCTGGAGCTTCATGGCCTCGCATGGCGCTACGACCCGCGCGGCGCGCAGCCCACGGCCGAAACCGCGCGAAGCGGCCTGCACGACGTGTCGCTCACGCTGCGACGCGGCCAGCGCATTGCCCTGGTGGGGCCCAGCGGTGGCGGCAAGAGCACCCTGCTGCGCGTGCTGGCCGGACTGTACGCGCCGGAGGCCGGCGCGCTCTCGATCGATGGCCGGACCGGGGATTGGCCGCGCTTGCGGACGATCGCCACGCTGATTCCGCAGGAGACGGAGGTCTTCGAAGCCAGCGTGCGCGAGAACCTGAGCTTCGGCCGGCCCTGCGACGACGTCGAACTTCGGGCCGCGCTGCACGCGAGCACCTTCGACGAAGTGCTGGAGGCCACGCACGGCACACTCGACACACTTCTGTCCGAGCGCGGGTTCAACCTGTCGGGCGGACAGCGGCAGCGGCTGTGCCTTGCGCGCGGTGTGCTCGCCGCGAAAGGCAGTTCAATGCTCCTGCTCGACGAGCCGACCAGCGCGCTCGACGCCGCGACGGAAGGCCGCGTGCTGGAGCGCATCGCGGCGGCATTTCCTGATGCGTGCGTGATCGCATCGATTCATCGCTTGAGCCTGCTCGACCGCTTCGACACCGTGGTGTTGCTGGAGGCTGGCCGCGTGATGGACGCCGGGCCGCGCGCAGCCGTGCTGGCCCGGCAACCCCTGTTGCACAAGCCACCTGCACCTCGGCACCACGCGCCATGCTAAAAATGGGGCTTGCCCATGATTCCCATGGAAACCTTTCGCACCATTGCGGTTCCAAGAAGCCCATGCAAGTCCAGACCTTCAAAGTTCCGACCTTTCTTCTGCGCCCCGGTGCCGTCGCAATCACTGCCATCGCCCTGATGGCTTGCACGACGCCGCAGCGCCCCTCCGGCACCTTCTATCCGTTTCCACCGTCCGGCCCGCCCGTCAGTGTCGCCCCGCCGCCGGCCCCGCCGCAACCGGCGCCCCAGCCGCCGGCCATGTTCATCCGTCCCGCGAGCGGCGTCACGCTGTCTCGCTTCAACGGCGCAGGAAACAAGGGCATCGACATCGCGGGCAACATGGGAGACCCGGTGCTCGCGGCAGCGGACGGCCGGGTGGTTTATGTCGGCGGCGAGCTGCGGGGCTACGGCAATATGGTGATCGTGAAGCACAACGAAACGTTCCTTACTGCGTACGCACACGCGCAACAGATCCTGGTGAAGGAGAAGGACGTCGTGAGGCAAGGTCAGAAGATCGCAGAGATGGGCAACAGCGACGCCGATCGCGTGAAGCTTCATTTCGAGATTCGCAAGCAGGGCGTGCCCGTCGACCCCGAGCCCTATCTGAGCGGCAAGCTGCACTAGGTGATCCGGGACAAGGTCCCGGGATCGGCGCGGCCTGCGAAATACTTCTGCAGGCATGCGCGGAACACTGCTTCCGAAGGGTCGGCCGCGGCGAACAAGGTCATCGAGGACCAGAACTTCAGATCGTCCGGCGCACCGAAGATCTCCCCGATCGGATGTCCCTCGACGGCCCGTACGAGCTCGCAGCACTCCCGCAGCCGCTGGCCGAGCACCGGGTGCGCCAGATACGCGCGCGCCTCTTCCAGCGATGAAATGGCATAGCGCTGTGCCATTGCGCTTCGACCGAGCCCCGCAATCTGCGGAAAGACGAACCACATCCAGTGGCTGCGCTTGACTCCTGCGCGCAGTTCCTGGAAGACGTCGTCGATGACTGCATCCTGCGCCCTGACGAAGCGCCGGAGGTCGAAAGGGTCGTTCATGGGTGCACTCCTTGTAGGCGGCTTCCGTCTTCAGGCGGCGAAGTGTGCCGCGTCAATGCCCCGGAGTCGAGGCGTGAAATTAGTACGAAAGAAGCAAAGGAGACGACCATGACCTGCGAAGCAACCCGCTGCCCCTACACCGCGAGCGTGAGGTTCGCCATCTATCCCGGGGGCTTCGATGGACCTCGCATCATTGCACGCGTTTCCGACGATGCCCTGTGCCAGCGCTTCGGCGCAAGCGGCGATGAATCAAGCCTGATCGAAGCCTGCCAGAGGCACTTCGTGCTGATCGAAGCCAAGGCCCTCGAGCGTCACCACGCTGCGCCGACCCGCCCGGTTCTTCTTTCCATCGGTGATTTCGCCACGCCGAAGCAAGCTGCGGCAGAAGCGCCCTGCGCCTGAATCCGAGCGCAAGGGTAGCATCGCGAGCGCTCAGCGCCGCCAGCAGCCTGCGAGTTCGCATCCTACATTTCCTACATTTCGCCGTATGTGGCAGCGCCACGGGGCGCTATGGACCGGGCACCGGCGCGCACGGTCGTGCGATCCGCAATGCCGCGCTCCGCCGCAACGCCCGTGCCGCCATTGCTGATCTGGACCGGCTGCCGGGCCTGCGCCTGAACAGCGGCGCGGGACATGGCGGAATGGAACGGCTGTGGCGGCAGAGGGTTCTGCTCACCCTGGAAGGCCTGGGCGCCGAATGCGGCGAGACCAAGGAAGGCGGCAATCGAATGGGTCACGGCGCGATGAAGATGGCTCTGCATGGTATGGCTCCTGGTTGAGTGGCCGGCCGTTGAATCGGCGACGGCTGCCATCAATACGAGAGATCGCGAGGACTGGATTCGTTCGGGCGCATGGGACGTTGGCGATCAGCGAAGTTCCGCCGGCACTGTCTCGGCGGCCTGGAGGCGCCGCCTCCAGGCGCTCACCCAGTTCTGGCAGGCTTGCATCAACGACTGCAAGGCCTCCTCGCGCTCCGCGCTCGGATGGGCCAATATCAGCTGCTGATACAGCGCGGCTCGTCGATAGATCTTCGCGGCGCCATCGAATGCCGCGCCATCGGCGTGCGACCGCAAGAAGAAGTGGAAGGTCCAGTCGTCGTTGGTGAACTGGCGGACGCAGTACTCCTGCGCCACCCATGATCGCGGGATACGCTCAGCGTTCGGAATTGAATGCGCAGACGTCACAGCGCGTGCCTGGTTTCATCCGCGCCTGATCTCGATCGATTCATCGGAGAACGGCATCTCCCGGCCCATCAGGAGCATGCTCGCGTGATGCGCCGCCTGGCTTGCCTCCTCGGCATCGTCGGCCAGTTCCATCAATTTTCGCGCCCCGTCTCGATGGGACACGCTCGAGGTTTCGTCCATGAGCGAAAGCGTCACCTGAAGGGCCGCGTGTGCCGCCGCGAGGCACATATAGATCGATGCGCGGGTTCGGTTGAACGCCGTCGTGTCATCACGGATGCGCGACTCCGCCTCCTGCATGGTCGGTGGCAGGCCGGCAAGATCGGTGGGCGCAAAGTAGGGCACAGGGTTCCTGCCCAGTACGCGATCGGCAAGGACCTCTTCGATAGCGGCCCGAGCGGTTTCGATTGTCTTCAGGTCATCGGAAAGCATGGTCTGAACTCCTGGGGGTAGTGAGCGAACGTCTAGCCGAAGCTGTCACTCCGCCTTAGCCTGAATGAGCAGGGTACGTCCTTTGCTCGCTCCGCGGTATCGGCGCGCTCCTACGCATCGCCGCGCGTGAAAACGCTCCGAGAAGCTCAAGCAGCCGGCATGGGCGGAGTGCCCCTCGCCTCGATCGCTTCGCCGGCAGACAGGCAGAGGTCCTCGCGAAAGCGCCCTGCCACGATCTGAACACCGACCGGGCCGCGCTCCGAGATGCCGGTTGAGAAAACGAAGGATGGGAGGCCCGTGAGCGGCAGTCCGATCATTGTCATCTGCGCGGCCCAGACGCGTGCGTAGGCCTCGGGGCCCTGGAGATCGAGGTCGACCGGAAACGGCGGCTCCGCGCTGACCGGCATCAACACCACCGGATAACGCTCCATGAACTGGTGCCAGCGCCGCGCGATGGTGGCGCGGCGAATCAGCGCGCCGGAAAGCTTCTCCACCGTCATGCCGGCGGCGATGTGTGCCTGCCCAGCCAGCGCGGCGATGGCGCCCGGGTCGCGCTCGCGTTCGGCGGCGGCGACCATCGCCTCGTAGCCATCACCCATCCACAAGGCGATCTGGACTGCGCACGCCTCCTTGATGGGTGGCAGTGCGTCGATTTCATCCACGATCCAGCCGGCGTCCCGCAACCGGTCTGCGGCGTCGAGCAGTGCCGCAATGACCTCGGGTTGTGTGTCCAGGCCGTCGGGCCGCGTGCACACGGCGGCGATGCGTGGCAGCGCCGGGCCTGCAAGCGGCGCGGGCGACCACCACGGATCACGCGGATCCGATGCCGCCATGGCGGCGAGCGCCAGCCGCACGTCATGCACGGTGCGCGCGATCGGTCCCGACACGGCGGTCAGCTGCGGCCCGATCGCGCGTTCGGGGCTGGAGGCGTTGTAGGCAGCCACGCGCCCGAGCGTGGGTCGAAGGCCATGCACGCCACAAGCGTAGGCGGGATAGCGGATCGAGCCGGCGATGTCGGTCCCATGCGCAATGTGGCCGATGCCTGCCGCGACCGCAGCCGCGGCGCCGCCCGAAGAGCCGCCCGGCGTGAGCCCTGGGTCACGCGGATTCATTGTTCGACCGTGCAGCCGGTTGTTCGTGAACCAGCGGTAGCTGAACGCCGGGGTGTTGGTTCGGCCCACGATGACCGCCCCGGCCTTCAGAAGGTTGTCGACGACGGGGCTGTTGGCGGCGGCGATCAGGTCCTTCTGCAGGCTCACGCCATTGGTGGTCGCGAAGCCCGCCTGGTCGATGTTGATCTTGACCGTGAGGGGCACACCGGCCAGCGGGCCCGGGTTCTCGCCTCGCGCGAGCGCAGCATCGATGGCGCCCGCACGCGCGAGAACCTCCTCCGGCCGGTGGTCCACCACGGCATTGAGGCGTGGATTGACTTCCAGGAGGCGTGCCAGAGAGGCCTGCGCGGCCTCCGTGGCCGACAGCTTGCGCTGGGCGATCAGGTTGGCAATACGGGACGCGGAAAGTTGCCAGATTTCGGTCATGCGCGTCCTTTTAGAGGCACTTCAGGCTACTGTCCAGTATCTCGGCCCATGAAAAAGGCCGGTCAGCAAATGCTGACCGGCCTTTTCAGTACTGTCGTTGGTCGTGTGAAACCGATCCAAAAATCGGCTGCAGCCCTCATGAATCCTGCGTTTCGCTCGATTCGATTTTCAATTGTTCCCCGTTCTGTTCCCCGGTGCCGCGGTTGGTACAGGCTTCGCGCCATCGAGCGCGGCACCCATCTTGGTGTCCCGGGCGAGCAACTCCTGGCCATTGGCAAAGCAGGATCCGCGGCGCGTCCTTTTTACCCTCGAACTGCTGGGCCATGCCCTCGATGCAGTTCCAGCCTAGCCGACGGCCGCCGTGCGATACAGCAGCTTCTTCTTCCGTGGAATTGGCCCAACTCGCCGAGCAGGTCGGTTGGGATGCTCGGCGAAGCTTTGTGACCGTGGCCTTGGGGACGTCGTAAGCCGCCAGGAACTCGAAAGGGAACTCCGACGGGTTGAACGGCTTGTCGGCCAGTTCTTTGAGCGAGGATTCGATCTTTGCCACGTTCATTCGCGCCAGTCCCGGGGATGACCTCCCCAGAACTCCTCCCAAAGCAGCAATGCAGTCATGTCGGCCTTTCTTTTCTTATTTCTCGGCTTGGCCAATCAAATGTAGTAGCGGAATGGCAGCGGTGGCAGGTCTCCCCTGCGTGGGGCTGCGGTCAATATCTCGCCCACGGTGTCGGCGAAGCGCAGCGTCACGGGAACCCCGTCGCCGTAGATGCAGGCGTTGTAGTTGAGCTTGGTCAGTCCCAGCACGTCGGCCATGACCTGCTCGATGTCCGCGTTCCCCCGAGCGATTTCGATGGTCAAGGGACTTGGCACTTCGCGGCCAGCATAGGTTTGAAGCCGCGTGACATAGCCCTTGGTCCAAAGGTAACCCCGAGTCTCGGACTTCACCCACGCCAAGCCACGGGCGATCGCGCTCGGGCCATGACGGTAAAGCTTGACGCCGGAGTCCTCGCGGATGCGCACGCAGACCACGTTGGTCTCCGGCGGCACCGTTTCGCGGAAGCCCTCCCACTCCTCGTATGAGAAGCGGGTCTTGCCATGGATGAATAGCTCCTTGGGCGCTTCGCCGCCATGGCCCTTGCGATAGGCCTCCACCACCAGCGACATCAACGCCTTGGCTTTGTCCCGGGGCAGATGGAACTCGTCTTCCTTCTCCGACTTGAACCGGCCTGGCGTGCCCTTGAAGACGACGCCATCGCCCGACTCCAAGAACATCTGCGCGCCGCAGCAGACCATGCCCGGCTCGGGGTTCGACGCATCCTGCTTGAACACGACGCCGACGTAGCAAACGCCGGGTCGCACATGGGCGAGTTGCCACGGTTTGCCGCCCGCCTTGAAGTAGCACGTCGTCGCCAGGTTCCACGCGAGCGTCGCAGAGTCCTGCAAGGGACGAAGCGGCTTGCCGAGCTTGTTGGGGAACTCCTCGGGCGCCAAGGTCGTCTCGCGCACAACCTGGACCGCGGCCTTGTGCTCCAACAAGCGGGCCTTGAGCTGGTTGTGGAAGTCGAGTTCGTAGAGGTAGATCTCCGCGGACTTGGCGTCTTCGGCGAATAGGCCAGGCTCATTGGTCAGAAGCCGAGTCGCCTGCTTCTTGTCCATGAGGGCGACTGGCGCCGTCTGCTCCGGGCCGCCCTTCTTGGACTTCGATTGCGGGCGGCAGTGCTTATGGACATCCTCCGGCACGATCGCCATCCACAGATCGATGTGCGCCTCGGCGTCATCGCGCAGATGGTCCGCGATGGCGTCCGAATAGAGCGAAACGGCCCTGTGGATCGCCTGGTGCCGATCGGGGATGCTGATCGCGGCGTCAAGGTGCGCCGGGTCGATCTCGATGAAAGCAGCCGGCTCCAAAGGCCATTCAACCCCGAAGATCGCTTGGAAACCTGGGAACAGCGTGTGATTCGGGTCGTCGGGCTTGGCCGGGGCGATCGGCTTGCCGACCCGCTCGGAAAACTTGCCATAGAGCCTGCGGCCGCGCGCGGTGGCCACCACGCCGATGCGAAGCCGGCCGCCCGTCAGCAGCCCGCGCAGCGGGCCGTAGAGCGAGAGGCCATCCTTCGGATGCGCCATCGCCTGGCCAAATGCAAATTGCAGCTCTGGTTCGGCGATCTCGATGAGGCGAGGAGTCAAGCTCACTGCGCGCCCTCCTCTTCACCCTCTTCCTCCTGGGCGGCTTCTTCTTCGTCGATCTCGTCGACCGGGTCTTCATCCACAACGCGCGCCACGTCGGACAGGCCGCAAGGCGCCTCGAATTGGATCGGAGTCGCGCAAAGTGAGATGCTGCGGCCGGAACCGACCGGCAAGAGCAATTCCGGCTTGCCCTCCGAGGCCAGCCACAAGAAAGCGCGCATGAGCGTGCGCCACTGCTCGTTCCACCAGCTCTTGCAAAAGCCGCGGCGCAGCCTATGGGCCTTCAATGCGTCTTCGAGCGGCTTGCCATCGTCGTCAGTGAAGATGACGGCATGGCGGAGCTCCACGCGCCAAGGCTCGTCGAAGGATGTCACCATGCCAATGCCGTAGGCCCAGCAGGCTTCGCGCTTCTCGCTCTTGCCGGTGAGCGCCTTGCGGCGCTTCGTCCCGTCGAAGTCCTCATACGAGACGAATTTGCCGCGCCCGCCCGTGAGCTCCGGCGTGGCGTAGAAGACCCTCCGGCCGCTGGCCTGGTAAACGCTGGCGAAGCCCTTGGCTTCCATCGCCAGCTCCCAAGCCTGGCGGACGAGATTGCCGACGCGCTTGCGGGCCTCCCACCAGGGCACTTCCTTCTCGCCGAGTGTCGAGCCCTCCTTGATAAAGGTGGCCGTATCCGCGGCGTTCGCCGCTTTGAGCATCACAGACTTGGCCATCAGCGACACCAGGTCCGAGCCCTTGGCGAATCCGACGATGCGGCCCTCGTGCTCGAACCAGGGCAGCTTGCGATTCTCCTCGGTCTCCTTGATCTCGCGATCCTTGCCGAGGATGCGCGCAGTCTCGATCGCCGGAGGAAGCGAGAGGATGCGAAGCCAAGTCGAATCGATCGTCTCTTTCGCATCGGTCCGAACAATGGCGCCTTCTTTGAGCTCAGGCAACCAATGGCGGGCCAGCGCAGGATCAGGGCTCGACACCTTGGGCGCTTGGGCCTCTTCCAGCGTGTCGACCAGGGCCGCGAGGCCCTTGTGCCATCCCGACGCAAAGTCGATCAGGTTCTTGCGGTGGAGCGAGATCGGCACATCGCTGAACGGGATGCCATCGATGCGAACCGGAATGATGAAGCCCGGCACGCTGCGCTCGATGGTACCGGCCACCGCCCACTCGTCTTTGACGCCCTGCTTGCCGACGGCCATCTTGGACACGACGGCGATGAAGCGGAACGAATCGTTGCGGATGGCCGCTTCGATTTTGTCCCAGAAGTAGTCGCCGCCTTTCAGGCGCGCGAGGTCGTGCCAGACCTTGTAGCCAGCCAGCTCCAACTTGGATCCGAGCCAACGGACGAAGTCGTTGTCTTCGGGCGTGGCATGGCTGATGAAGATCGCCTCGCGCGTCATGCGACCGCCTCGTCGCGCGAGCGAGCGGAAACGCCGGGCGCCAAAGCCGCGCTCTCGACTCCATAGAGCGTCGGCGTGTTTCGAAGCCACAGGTGATGGGTCGACGGGTCAAGCCGGTGGTCCGGGCTCGCGTCCACGTTCCATCGACGCAGAACGTAGCCAGCCAGGGCCGCGCGCGCCTTGATGCGCAGCACCCCGTCATGCATACCGTAGTCGGCTTCGATAGCCTTCGGGTACTCGATCCCGGGATGCGGCGCGAGCTCCATCTCGACCATCCGCGCCCACTGCTCATCGGCGCCAAGGAGCTCACGCTCCTTGGCCTCCCCCTCGATCTCCTGGACCTTGGAGATCCGCGTCAGCACGAAGTCGCTGAACCGCGAGCGCTCGCGTTCGAACGCCCGCACGTGCCAACGCAGCCCGTTGTCGGCCAGCGCCACCGGCACGATCTCGCGGCGCTTCGAGCCCGAAGATAGCGACAGGTAGCTAATCCGCGCCGCGCGCCTGGCGCACATGCTGCGGGTGATCGAACCGAGCACGTGCAGGTCAGGCCGCGTGAGCTGCCCCGGGCCTTCGCACGGCGCGGCGTGCTTCAAGCCCAAGTCCAGCCCATCGCCGAAACCTTGCAGCAGCCAAGCCAGCACTCGGTCAGGGTTGAACTCGAAAACCGGGCCGAAAGACGGCGAGGGCCGGTAGCACCGGCCCACAGCATCGTATTCCAAGTTTTCCGGGGCGATCTGGCGATACAGCGCAAGGTCGCGCGACGAGGCCGCAGGCTTGATTCCAAAGCGTGCCTCGATGTCGGAGCGCCTCAGTTCGCCCGTGAAGAACGCGCGCAACTCCAAGAACGCCAGCCGTTCACGCTGCGCCTGTGAAGCATCGAGTGGTTCTGCCAAGGGCCCTTTCCCGGGCCGCCGGCCCGCACGCGCAGCAAAAGCCGCGCCGATCTAGGAAAGAGCATACCGCGGTCATCTTTCTGATGATCGCGCCAGCGGTGGAAGTAAGACCACGTTCGCGCGGCCGCGGCTCACTTACCCGATTACCAGAAGCCCACCTACTCCCCGCGATCATGGCCAGGACATCGTTGTTCAGCGCGTCGAGGATCTACAGGGAAAAGGGAGAGGACGCACCCTCAGTGGAGGTCGAACTCAGCGGGCAGAACGGCTACAAGCTCTGAACTCGGCCAGTCTGATCGCGAGGTCGCCGAGGCCGCGCCTCAGGACCTCGTGGGGACGGCTGGGCGAGAAATCACTGGGCGCGGCAGCTTGATGGCCAGCGAAGGCAGTTTGGAGTGAGGCGAAGGATCGGTCGCTTCAGCGGCGATGAACGGAACCCTCAGCCTGCATCTGCTCCATGTACCGTTCGAAGGCCCGCTGCGCTGCCTCGACGGCCTCCACCGGCCCCCGCAACGTCACTTCGGCTTCGCCCGCCGGCAGCGCCAGGTCCAGCACCGCCTTGCGGATCGCATAGATGCGCTGAAGGATGAGGCCGTACTCGGCTGCCAGCAGCTTGGGCCGATCGCCTTCGATGAACAGCCGCCGCGCGATCTCCAGCGTGCGCGGATCGAATCGCCGCTGCCTGGCGATTCGCTGCAGTTCGGCCTCGTCAACGCTCGCAGTCATTGACAGGCAGCGACATGAAGAAGTTCATGAGCCCCAGGTAACACCAGTAGAGCACCAGCGCACCGACCGAAAACGCCAGAATGCCCCAGCGCGGGAAACGCGGATCGCCGATCAGGAACCCGAAGATCATCGTCACCAGGAAGCCCAGGAACGCCAACGGCACCAGCACGGCCCGGATCACGGGTTCACCCAGCACCAGGATCGCGCAGATCGCGCATCGGAGCACCTGCCAGGCCGCAAGGACGGCCCACCCCAGGGCTCTGCCCGCCCAGCCGGCAGGGCTGCCCACAACCCCGGGGCGGCCTTGCGGCTTTGCCGCTCGCCCAGTCTGCAGATCCGTCATGTGGTTTCCTCCGTGGCCCAGCATACGAGCCTCAGCGCGGCCAGCGGCACGGCGCGGCGCGAGCCATCCCCGAACCGGACCTCGCCGACATCGCCATCGCGCGCCTTGATCCGAAGCGATCCCCGGCGCCCTTCATGTTCCACGACCAGCACGGTGCGCCCACCACTCACCGTCTGCGCGCTGCGCACCGACTTGCCTTGCCACGCCTCGGCGCCCTGTGCCCGCGCGAGCAGGGCATCCACATTTGCCCGGCTCACCACATCCGGCCCCTGCACGACGACCCGAACGACTTCCGGCGCCTCGCGGCCTGCCGAGACCAGCCGATAGAGCGTGCGCACGTCCTCGCCGACCCGGCCCTCCCGCACGGCCTGGCGCAAATCCTCCGAGGCACCCATCAAAGCCGCCGCTTCGGTGATGAACGAACGTGGTTTGGCCAGCCGGCGCGCGATCTCCGCGCGGGTGATACCTTCGCGCTCGCGCGCGGCGATGAACTGCGCCAGGTCGAGGGCCGACATGTCTTCACGATGCAGGTTCTCGGCCGCCTGCGCGAACGGATCGATCCGCTCGTCGATGAAGACCGGCACCGTCTTCAAGCCTGCGCGCCGCGCCGCGCGGATCCGCCGCTCCCCGCGATTGACGATGTAGCGGCCCTGCGCGCTTGCGTTCGACCGCACCGACACGGGCTCCAGCACGCCGTGCAACCGGATCGACGCGCTCAGCTCTTCAATGCTCTCCTCGCGGAAGCTGCGCCGTGGCTGCGCCGGATCGAAGTCGATCAGGTCCAGGTCGACGTGCACCGCCGCTGCCGGCGCCGACACGCCCTTTCCCGCCGCGAGCAGGTCCGAGGGCCGGAACTGCGCCAGCGCACTCAAGTCCAGGGCATTGCGATCACTCATATGGCAACCTCCCGCGAAACGACCTGCTGCGGCGACTCGATGCGCGACTGCAGCAGCATGAAGGCCTGCTTGAGCTCCGCGCTGGCCTCGCGCGCCGAACTCCTGGCCAGCTCCCACACCGCCTTGCCTTCGGTCAACGCCTCGGGAATCGCAGATCGGGTCGAAATGCGCGCCGGCACCACGAAATCCGGATAGCGCGAAGCCAGCTGCTGGATCGCCGCCTTCTGGCGCACGGAATGCGCGTTGAAGCGGTTCAAGATAATGCCGGCCAACTCCAACGTCGGGTTGTAGCGCTGGCGCACGCCGAAGATGGTCTTGAGCATGTCGGTGACGCCGTCGATGCTGTACTCCTCCAGCTCGATGGGGCACACCACGCGCGTGGCCGCTATCAACGCCGCGCTCATGCGCAGGCCCAGCGCCGGCGGGGTGTCGATCACCACCGTGTCGAAATGCTGCACCAGTTGTGCGACGCTCCTGCGGAATGCTGGCACGACCGCCTCAGGCTTCGCCAGCTCGACGTTCGCAAGCTTCTTCGAGGCGGAGATCAGCACGATGGGGCGCTGCGCGGCCGTCGCGCGCATCGGCGCCATTGCCGGCGCCCCGCCAGCGAACAGATCCACGGTCAACGTGCCGGCATCGAAGCCGCGCAGCGTCTTGGACGCATTGCCCTGCGTGTCCAGGTCGATCACGCACACCGACTGGCGATGCACGTCGGAAAGCCAGAGCGAATAAAGCACCGACAGCGTGGACTTGCCGACGCCGCCCTTTTGATTACCAAAGACCACAACATGTCCCATCACCGCACCTCGCTGCGTCGCACGCCGACCATGTGCCTTGCCGGGGCGTCCATGAACTCCGGCACCCATAGCGCTACAAGACGTAAAGCTCATTCCCGAATTCCAATGTGGGTTGCGAGCCTCCCGGCTACTGACGTTCCGCGGCCTCGTGGCAACTCCCCAGAGAAATCACGCAGTTAGCGTAACCCGCATATTTTTGATTGTCTATGGTTTCTATAGACAACTATAGGAATTACGCAGCGCTGATTTGTTGACAAGGCTGATTGGCCGGCAGACAGTGCGCCCATGCCAGTCGAGAGTGGTCATCCGCGAGCATCGGGCGTACCGGGATGGCTCCGCGCATCGTTGCGACACGTCACGATGCTGGGATGGCTCGCCTGCGCGTGCGCATCGCTGGCGGAGCCCTCAACCGCTGCGCACGTCATCCCTCTCGCCGAACAGGCGTCGCGCGACAGCGAACGCGTGGAGATCCTGCGCCAGGAACTCAGGAAGTCCGAGACATTGCTCGAGACCCTGGCTCGCCGCAAGGCCGAGCGTCTGGCGGCCTCGGATTCCTCCGGAGACACCGAGGCCGAGGAGGAGCACGCCCGCACGCTCGTCGACATCGCTGGTCTCAAGCGCGAGTTGGCAAGCGCCATGCGCACGGGCACTCCAACAACTGCGCAAGCCACGGCCTGGGCTGCAGGCAAGCCGTCCGCCACGCGATCACCCTCGCCGAAGGCATCGGCCGCCCCTCCGTGGTGGGACGTCTATGGCAAGGGTCGCGGCGCCGAACTCGCCGCACCGATTTCGCTGGCTCCGCCCTCCGGGGCGACCCCTCGAACTGTTTCCGCCCGCTGAATGGAGGAGCGCCATGCACCACGCCGTGAAAGCTTGTACTTTCGTTCACAATATCGCATCACCTCACCCCTTCACGCTTGCCCATGACCTCTGCGGTACGGCCCAAGCCCAAGGCGACGGCGAAGACGCCGACCAAGGCCGCCCCCACCTCCCGGACCGCTGCAGCGTCTGCGTCACCCAGCCGCGCCTTGCCTGCGGGCACCGTGACCCAGCTCGAGCTGGTCGAACTGCTGCACAAGGGCTCCCTCATCGAGATCGTCATTGCGGAAGTGGAGCCCGCCCGCTACCAGATGCACCTGGTGGTGGTCTGGCACTTTGGGCGCAGCATCCTGGCCGGCTCCTCCGGCCAGCCGCGCACCTTCCGCAGCCTGGATACGCTCCGGCTGCATCTCAAGACCTTGGGCATCGGCAATACGCTGGTGCGCCTCGAGCTGCTGGCGTAGATCCCCGCGGCGCGGCCGGCATCCGCGGCTGGGCGGGCCACCTCAGGCTTGTCTGCCTGGTCGCTCTGGGCATGCTGGCGCCGGAGTGGGCCCTGGCCGGCAGCCCCTTTGCCACCGGCGCCAACGCCACCCAGCAGCAGCTCACCTCGATCTTGACGCCGATCGCCGCCGTTGCCGTGATGGTCTCCGGCGCCATGGCCTGGTTCGGGCGCCTGAGCTGGTGGTGGATGGTGGCCGTGGTGATCGGCACCGTGCTGGTCTTCGGCGGTCCGCAGATCGTCTCCTGGATCCGGGGTCTCTTCGGCGTCTGAAGGAGCGCACCGTGCACCGCAACCAGGGCATCGTGGTGGACACGCTCTTCGTCGGGATGACGCGCCAGTCCACGGTCTGGGGCGTCACCTACTCGGCCATGATGTTCAACATCGTGGTCACGACCGAGTCCTTCATCGTGACCAAGAACCTCGCGTGGCTGCTGGCCTTCGTGCCGATCCACGGCGTGCTCTACTTGGTGTGCCTGTACGAGCCGAGGTTCTTCGACCTGGTGCAGATGTGGGGCCGCACGCGCCTGCCGGCGCTGCTCAGCGGCAACCTGCGCTTCTGGCGGGCCAACTCGTACAGCCCGCTGGCCATTGACATGCCGGATGTCTCGGGGCGGCGGCGCGCGAGCGCTGAGGCCGCCGCGGCCATAGTACTTTGAGGCAAGGCGATGCAGTTGCTCTCTCGCGCCGAGGCCACATTGCGCCGGGAAGTGAGCGCCGCGGCCATGATCCCGCTGGTCGCCCACATGGACGAGCACGTGGCCCGCACCCGTACGGGCGACTATGTCCAGACGCTGCGCCTGGCCGGCGCGAGTTTCGAGAGCGCGGATGACGAGGACATCAACAGCTGGCACGAGCGCCTGAACGTCCTGCTGCGCAACATTGCCTCACCCAACCTGGCCGTCTGGACCCATGTCGTGCGCAGGCGCGAAACCGGCTACCCGGTCGCGCGCACCGTCCCGGGCTTCGCCCACGAAGTCGAGCAGCGCTACCGCCAGAAGATGGCCGGCGAGCGGCTGATGGTCAACGAGCTGTACCTGTCCGTGGTCTACCGGCCGCAGCCCACCCGCATCGGCCATGCGGCGCTGCGGCTCCTCAAGCGCGCCAATCCCGAGGGCGCCCGCGCCGAACTGCGCGATTCGCTGGACGCCTGCACCAAGCTGCGCCAGGAGTTGCTGGCCTCGCTCGAGCGCTACGACCCCGAGGCGCTGGGCACCTACCGAATTGAGGGCGTCGATGTGCTCTTCTCCGCGCTGGCGGAGTTCCATGGCCTCCTGATCAACGGCGAGTGGCAGCGCATGCCCCTGCCGCGCTCGCCCCTGAACGAGGTCCTGGCCACAACCCGGCCCTTCTTCGGCCACGAGGCCATGGAGTACCGCACCGGCACGCAGACGCGGATCGGCGCCTTCCTCGGCATCAAGGAGTACCCCACACCCACGGCCCCGGGGATGTTCGGCGCCCTGCTGACGGCGCCGTTCCCCTTCGTGCTGACCCAGAGCTTCACCTTCCTGGCCAAGGGCACGGCCACCGACATGATGAGTCGCCAGCACAACCGGATGGCCGCCGCAGGCGACCTGGCCGTGTCGCAGGCCGACGAGCTCAAGGACGCGCTGGACGACCTGATGAGCAATCGCTTCGTCGTGGGCGACCACCACTTCACGCTGCACGTCCTGGCCGACACCTACGACGGGGTGAGCGAAGCCGAGGGCAGGCCGCGCCTGAAGCAGCTCAACGACAACGTGGCCCGGGCCCGCTACCTGCTGGGCGACACCGGGATGGTGGTGGCGCGCGAGGACCTGGCGCTGGAAGCCGCCTTCTGGGCCCAGCTGCCCGGCAACTTCGGCTACCGCACCCGCAAGGCGCCAATCACCAGCCGCAACTTCGCGGCCATGTCGCCCTTCCACAACTTTCCGACCGGGCGCGCCAAGGGCAACTACTGGGGCGACGCGCTCACCATGCTCCAGACGCGGTCCGGCTCGCCCTACTTCTTCTCGCTGCACGCGAGCGATCCGCGGAGCTCGGACGGCGGCAGCCGCCGGGACGTGGGTCATGTCAATGGCGTCGGCCCAGTCGGCACCGGCAAGACCACCCTTCTGGGGTTTTGCATGACCGCGATCTGCAACCGGCTGGATGCCACCCAGGTCATCTTCGACAAGGACGAGGGCCTGCACATCCTCGTTCGTGCCTTGGGCGGGCAGTATCTGCCCCTGAAAAATGGCGCGCCCACCGGCTGCAATCCGCTGCAGCTGGACCCAGGCATCCCGGACAACATCGAGTTCATGCGCCATTGGCTGCGCCGGCTGGTGATGCGTACGCCCACCGACGCCCTGAGCGTGCAGCAGGAGGAAGACCTGGACCAGGCCCTGCGCGGCACGCTGGGACTCGACGCGGCCTTCCGGTGCCTGTCCCGCCTGATCGCCTTCCTGGACGTCACGGACCCTGAGGGAATGCATGCGCGCCTGCGCAAGTGGTGCGCCTCGGAGCGGGGCGATTACGCCTGGGTGTTCGACAACGACGAGGACGCGGTGGCACCGCTGCTGGCCCGGCACAGCCTGGTTGGCTTCGACGTGACCGACTTCCTGGACAACGACGTGGTCCGGGCGCCGCTGACTATGTACCTCTTCCATCTGGTAAACCGCATGGTGGACGGCCGGCCGCTGGTGTGCTGGATGGACGAGTTCGCCAGGCTGCTGAGTGATCCGGCCTTCGCGCGCTTCGCCAGGAACGGGCTGGAGACCTGGCGCAAGAAGAACGCGAACCTGGCCACCTTCACCCAGAGCACCAGTCACGTGCTGGATTCCAGCATCGCCCGAGCCATCATCGAGCAGACGCCGACCAAGATTCTTTTTCCGAACCCGGAAGCGGACTACCGCGAGTACACCGAGGGTTTCAACCTCACCGACCGGGAGTTCGCGCTCATCAAGCAGGAACTCGAGCCCGGTTCGCGCCAGTTCCTGATCAAGCAGAACCACGTGAGCGTGGTGGCGCAACTGGACCTCAAGGGCTTCGACGACTTGCTGCACGTGATCTCGGGCCGAACCAGCAACGTGCGGCTCATGCGCGAATGCATGGACCGGCACGGGCCGCACCCGGATCAGTGGCTCGGGCCCTTCCGTGCCGCCCTGTCGACCCACTCGCTGCGTCTGCCTTCAAACCAGGAGATCTCCCATGCGTAGGCACCTTCTTGCGTTGTTCCTCGCCGCGTCGGCGCTGTTGACGCCCCTGCACGCTCGCGCCGGAATTCCGGTGATCGACTTTGCCGCGGTCGCCAACCTGATCCAGCAGATCATGTACTGGCAGCAGCAGATCTCAGCGATGCAAAAGCAGTTCGACCAATTGCAGGCCTCGAAGGAGCAGCTGCAGCAGACCTACGGCGCGATGACTGGCACGCGCGGGATGGAGCAGCTACTACCGACCCCGGACCTGTCGCGCAACTACCTGCCGTCGAACTACAACGAGCTGATGGGCATGCTGAACGGCTCCTCGTCGAGCTACTCAGGGCTCTCGAGCCAGGTGCAGTCGATCATGAGCGCCAACCGCGTCCTCTCCAGCATGCAGATGGATGCGCTGAGCCCCGACCTCCGGCAGATCGTGGAAAAGGGTCGACAGTCCTCGGCCATGCTGAGCGGATTGACCCAGAGCGCCTACCAGAACACCAGCCAGCGATTCTCGGCGTTGCAGCAGCTGATCAATACCATCGGCCGCACGAACGATCCCAAGGCCATTCAGGAACTCCAGGCCCGCATACAGGCCGAGCAGAACATGCTCACGAACGAACAGACCAAGCTGCAGAGCCTGTATCAGGTAGCCCAAGCGGAAGAACTCATGCGCAGACAGCGCATCCGAGAACAATCAGCGTCCGACATCGGCACGGTGAAGTCACTTCCGGCGATCAACTACTAACGCACTCACGCGAAACGAAGCGGAACGCCATGTCGAAAACCTCGTGGATTCTTCTCGTGATCGTCATCGCAGCCGCAACCGGCGGCGGGGCCTACTACGTTGTCCAGCAGCGGACGTTGGAAGAGCCAGCGCAAGTGGCACCGGCAGCGCCTGCCGCGTCCGTTGAGCCGCAGAGGGCTCCACCTGAGGATCTGACGCAAAAGAAGCTCGATGGCATTGGAAGCACTCGCAACCTGAAGCCCGTGCAGATTCCTCAAGGTCCTGCGAAATAGAGGCAATCATGGGCTTCTTCGCTCAATTCTTTTCATGGCTCGATGGGCAACTGGCCAACTACGTCAGCTCCCACACCTCTCAGGTCGCCTCTGCGATCGAGCCGGCCGCAGTCACACTCGCAACCGTCTACGTCATGATCTGGGGCTACCTCAGCATGACAGGCCGAATCCAGGAGCCGATCTGGGAAGGCGTAAAGCGCATCCTCACGGTCGCAGTCATTCTCGGGGTAGGTCTCCGGCTCTGGACTTACAACGAGATCATCACCGACACCTTCTACAAGGCACCTGAGCAGCTCGCCAGGTCCATCGTGGGAGCCTCTACGGTCGTCGGCGTAATCGACCAAGTCTGGCTGGACGGCGCCTCCGTCGCCGAACAGCTGCTCAAGAAGGGCAGTATCCTGGACAGCGATTTCGCGTTTTATGCCGCCGGATTCCTTGTCTACATCCTCGTGAGCTTGTCGGTGGTGGTGACCGCCTTCCTGCTCGGCCTTTCCAAGGTCGCCATCGCCATCCTGCTGGCGCTCGGTCCGATCTTCATCGTCCTGCTCTTCTTCGAGGCAACCAGGCGCTTTTTCGAGGCATGGACGGCGCAGCTTGCGAACTACGCTTTGATCAGCGTGCTCACCATGCTGACCGCATCGCTCCTCCTCAATATCGTCAAGGCCTATGCGGCCAACGCTGCGGCTGCCGGCGCCAGCATCACCATCGCCGAGAGCGTACGCGTCTGCATAGCCTCAGCGCTCGTCTTCCTGGTAATGCGACAGGTGATGCCGATCGCCGCTGGATTGGCCAGTGGCGTCGCGCTCAGCACCTATAGCGTGGTCAGCGGCATGCTGCGCTGGGGTCTCGGCGGCGCCAGGCGCTCCAGCTACGAGTTCAGCCGCGGTGTCATCGACGGCATGCGCCGCGAGCCGGGCAGCCGCTGGGACTCCTTCCGCCGCCTGGCCGGAAACCGTGTCGGCGTAGGGGTGGCATCGGTCGCCGGCATCGGAGCTTCGCGGCGTCGCGGCGGCGCCGTGATCCCCAGGGAGCAGGCCATGCCCAACCTCGCGCATCGCCAATAGGCCGGGAGTGCCCTCGTGAAGTCCTGCCTTTCTCTCGCACTGGCCCTGCTTCTGGCGGCATGCGGCACCCGCCCGCCCCTGCCGCCGGAGTGCCAAGGCCCGCTTACGCCCATCAACCCGTCCTCGGCGACTTCTGGAGCGCCTCATGAACCGGGACCCCGCGCTTGAGAAGTACCTCAAGGAGGCCCAGAGCTGGGAGCTTGACCGCGCTCGCCGCGCGGAGCGCTCGGCCAGGATCGCCTGGATCGTCGCGGGCATAGCGGCCGCGACCGCGCTCCTGGCGGTTGCCGCCGTCACCGGGCTCACGCCCCTGAAGCAGCCTGTTCCCGTGGTCATCCGCGTGGACAGCAGCAGCGGCATCGTGGACATCGTCCCGACCTACCAGGGCACCACCGACGTCGAGCAGGTCGTCACCCGCAACCTGCTGCAGAACTACGTTATCGCCAGGGAGCGCTACTTCTACGGCACCGCGGAGGCCGACTACGAAATGGTCGCCGCGCAGAACTCCCCCCGCCTGAACCAGGAGTGGGCCGCCCTCTGGGCCACCAACAATCCGCTGTCGCCGCTGAACGTCTACAAGGACGGCACCGCCATCCGCACGCAGGTGCGCTCCGTCACCTTCCTCAAGCTCGACAGCGGCAAGGATAAGCTGGCCCAGGTGCGCTTCACCCGCTACACCCGCGCGGGCGGCACCGGTGACGAGCAGGCGAGCCACTGGGTCTCCACCATCGAATTCGCCTACGTCCAGCCCTCCAGGGACGACAAGTGGCGCTCGCTCAACCCGCTGGGCTTTCGCGTCATCGAGTACCGACGCGAACCCGAGGTCGCGGCCGCAGGCGTAGCGGCGACGCCCCCCATCAAGCCGGAGTCGCGATGAGGGCATGTGCCGCGCTTTCCCGATGGATGCCCACTGCGGTGCTGGCGTGCAGCCTCGGCTTGGCCGCCCTATCCGGTTTCGCCGCCACCCTCCCGCCGGCCGGCAAGGTGGACGCCCGCGTGCGCACGGTCGCCTACAACCCCGACGACGTCGTCACGCTGCATGGCTACGTGGGATACCAGATCCACCTGCAGTTCGCCGAGGGCGAGGAATTCGTCAGCCTGGGCTCCGGCGACAACGCCGCCTTCGACGTGGGGGCCGAGCGCAACCACTTCTTCATCAAGCCCAAGGAAACTCGTGCGTCGACCAACCTCACGGTCTTGACCAATCGCCGGGCGTACCACTTCGACTACGTGGTGTCGGCCAGCGCTCCCTCCGGCACCCCTTCCAGCTCGGCCATGCGCCGCATGGTCTATTCGATCCGCTTCACCTATCCCGAGGACGAAGCCAGGGCTCTCGCGGCCGAGGCCGAGCGACGTCGCACCGAAGTGCGCATGAGCCAGGCCTCCGACAGGCCGCGCAACATGAATTACTGGTTCTGCGGCAGTGAGTCACTCAAGCCCATGAACGCCTACGACGACGGCGTGCAGACGCGCCTGCGCTTCCAGGCCCGCTCCGAGTTTCCCGCGATGTTCGTGCAGAACGACGACGGATCGGAATCGCTGCTGAACTTCAATGTCGAGGACGACGAGGTGGTGATCCATCGGGTCGCGCGCCGCTTCGTGCTGCGCCGCGGCCAGTTGGTCGGCTGTGTCGTCAACCAGTCCTTCGCCGGTGGCGGCGCGCGCACGTCCACGAACACCAACGTGCCTGGCGTGCAGCGATCCACAGCGGGAGGTGAACCATGAACCGACAGGATCGTGAGCATGGGCCGCGCGACGCGGATGACGCCGCCGAGCAGGGCCAGCACGGTGACAACGAAGCCATCAAGGGCGCGCCCGATCGCCGTGTGGACGCCGACACCGGGGAAATCCTTTCGGTGAGCGGCACCACGCGGCCGGATCCCGGCGGCCTTGGCAGCAGCAGCGAGCGTGGCGATGCCCGCGCCGCCACGGTGCAGGGTGAGCGGACCATCCCCTCGGTCAACCGCGAGCGCTCCATCCAGTCGCGCATCAGCAGCGGCCTGGCGCTGGCCACCATCATCCTGCTGGGCGGGGGCTTTCTGTTCTGGTACTACAACACCCAGTACAGCAAGACGCGTGATGCCGAGGAGTCGGCGCGCAGGGCCGCCGCGGCGCGCGCCGGCGGCGAGATGAAGGTTCCGCCGCTGGGCCGCATAGAGCCGCCCAGGGCGCACTTCGACGCGACGCCCGTCTCCACCGGCAGTCCCTCCCCTGCCCCACCGCTGCCCTCGGCCAATCCCGGCGGCCCGCCGCAGAAGACGCCCGAGCAACTGGCACTGGAACGACAGCTCGGCGCCCCTGTGCTTCGCAAGGCCCAGTCACTCACCGGCGGCGGCCCGTATGCAGCCGCCGGCGCAGTGCCCGGCCCCTCCGGCTCCGCCGGCCAGCCCGTCATGCCCAACGTCGCCCAACTGGTCAGTGCCATGCAGAACCCCAACGGCGCTGCGGGTCCAATGAGCCCGATGAGCAGCAGCTTGGCCACGAACCTCAGGCCGACCCCGACCCCCGCCGTGATGGCCCAGACGCTGCCCACCCGGCGCCTGCTGCTGCCCAAGGGCGCCTTCATCGACTGCACGCTGGAGACGGCCATCGACTCGACCTACGAGGGGATGACCACCTGCATCGGCGCGAGCGACATCTACGGCGCCGACGGCAAGGTCGTGCTGCTGGAGCGCGGCACCAAATACGTGGGCGAGCAGCGCGGAACGCCTCGGCAGGGTCAGGGCCTTTTCTTCGTGGTCTGGAACGAGGCGCGCACCCCCACTGGCGTCGTGGTGCAGCTCGCCTCGCCCGGCACCGACGAGCTCGGCCGCAACGGCCTGCCCGGTTTCGTCGACACCCACTTCTGGGAGCGCTTCGGCGCCGCGATCCTGATTTCCGTCATCGACGGCACGATGGCCGCCCTCGCCGCCCACCAGCAAAGCGGCACCCAGATCGGCAGCGGCGGCGGCGCCGTGGTCGCCCCGCAGGGCAGCCGGGACGTCATCGCGGAAGTGCTGCGCAGCACGGTCGCGATTCCGCCCACCGTCATCAAGAACCAGGGCGAGCGCATCCAGATCCTGGTCGCCCGCGACGTGGACTTCAGGAGCGTCTATGCGCTTCGAACCGAGCCGGCAACCCCTTGACCGCGAAGACGGCGCGACAGGTGCTGCGGAACCGGCGCTGGCGGCCACGCCCGCGCCTCGGCCCGCGGGCGAGGCGCCGTCTTCCCTGGCACTCTTTCTCGGGCCGCTGGCCCGGCTGCTGCAGGATCCCGAAGTCACCGAGATCTGCATCAACGAGCCCGGCGTGGCCTTCGTCGAGCGGCAATCCGGCTGGACACGCGAGGAACTGCCCTTCGCGTCGTACGACTGGTGCGTCTCCATCGCCAAGCTGGTGGCGAACTTCACCCGCCAGCGCATTTCGGCGAGCGAGCCGCTGCTGTCGGCCACCCTTCCTGGCGGCGAGCGCATCCAGATCGTCCTGCCGCCAGCGACGCTCGATCGCACCGTCTCCATCACGATCCGGCGCCCCTCGAACGCCCTTTGGACCCTGGAGGAACTCGAAGCCCTGGGCATCTTCGCGCCGACCCGCAGCGTGCCGTTGATCGAGCTTCGGCACGCCGATCAGGAGCGCGTGTTGCCCGAGGACCGGGAACTGATGGGCCTGCTCGCACGCCGGCAGTTCGTGCAGTTCCTGCGCCGCGCCGTGCAGCTGCGCAGGAACATCCTCCTGTCCGGGGCCACGGGCTCGGGCAAGACCACGGTCAGCAAGGCGCTGATCCTGGAGGTGCCGCCGGAGGATCGGCTGATCACCATCGAGGACGTGAAGGAGCTTTCGCTTCGCAACC
Organism: Variovorax sp. 01T432; assembly: GCF_056398605.1. Classification (NCBI taxonomy): domain Bacteria; kingdom Pseudomonadati; phylum Pseudomonadota; class Betaproteobacteria; order Burkholderiales; family Comamonadaceae; genus Variovorax; species Variovorax sp. 01T432. The sequence continues at coordinate 173,563 of NZ_JBFTPS010000001.1, read as the reverse complement.
AGCCCAACCACGTGCGCCTGTTCTACTCGCAGGGGGCGCAGGGCCAGGCCGAGGTCACACCCGGCCAGCTCCTTGCGAGCGCCAAGCGGCAGCGCCCGGACCGCGTCTTCGTCTCCGAGCTGCGCACCGGCGAGGAGGTCTACGACTACCTGGTGTCCGTCAACACCGGCCACCCGGGCTCCATCACCAGCGTGCATGCCGACAGCGCCGAGAAGGCTTTCGTGGCGCTGGCCCAGCTGATGAAGCGCAGCCAGGCGGGCCGGGGCATGACGACGCGCGAGGGGGTGGAGCTGGCCCGGATGAGCGTGGACATCGTCGTTCAATGCGCGCGCGACCGCACCCGTGCCGGCGGCCCGCGCATCGTGCGGGAGATCTGGCATGACCCTGCCAGCAAGCTCCGAGGGCCTGCCTAGCCCCGTCAGGATCGCGGTCGCGCTGCTGGTGGCGGCGCTGGTCGGCCTGTATCTGGCCGGCTACGCGTTCCTGATGGCGATGAGGCTGCCGCCGCAGGAGGCGTCGCTGCTGACCATCCACCGATACTGGCAAGCCTACGGCGCGCGGCCCGAGGTGCGGCGCACGCTGGTCACAACCCTCGTGGGTGCACAGGGGCTGTGCCTGGGCCTGGTGGGCTTGGCCATGCTCCCGCGCCGACGGCCGCTGCATGGCCAGGCGCGCTTCGCCACCCGGCGCGAGATCGAACAGGCGGGTCTGCTCAAGGACCACGGCATCATCCTCGGCCGGCTGGGGCGGCGCTACCTGGTGCTGCCCGGCCAGCAAGGCGTGGAGCTGGAAGCCCCGCCGCGCAGCGGCAAGGGCATCGGTGTCGTGGTGCCGAACCTGCTGAATTGGCCCGGCTCGACCATCGTCAGCGACGTCAAGGGCGAGAACTTCATGCGCACGGCCGGCTTCAGGCAGGCCCATGGACAAGAGGTCCACCTGTTCGATCCGCTGTCCGAGCGCGAGTGCTCGGCGCGCTGGAACCCGCTGGGCTACGTGTCCGAGACCCCGTACCGCTGCATCGACGACTTGCAGCGCATTGGCACCATGCTGTTTCCCGATCCGCTGGCCGGCGACCCGTTCTGGACCTCCTCGGCTCGCTCGCTGTTTCTGGGTATCGCGCTGTACCTCTTCGAAACCGAGGGCGCCACCCGCACCCTGGGCGAGGTGCTGCGCCAGGGCATGGCCAGCGACGCCGAGGGCTTCCAGAAACACTGGAAGCGCGTGATCGATGCCTGCGAACGCGCGGGCTACCCGCTGTCTCGGGAAGCCATCCAGAGCCTGTATGACGTGATCGACCTGGCCCCCACCACGGCCTCGAGCATCCGCAAGACTTTCACCAGCCGGCTGGACCTGTGGCTCAACCCGATGATCGACGCCGCCACCTCGGCCAACGACTTCGATCTGCGGGAGCTGCGCAAGCGCCCGATCTCGATCTACGTGCAGATCAACCCGGACAACATCGCCCGGCTGCAGCCGCTGCTGAACCTCTTCTTCCAACAGGCGATCGGCCTGCAGACGCGCGAGCTGCCGGAGAACAACCCGGCGCTTCAGCACCAGCTGCTGCTCATGCTGGACGAGTTCCCCGCGCTCGGGCGCATTCCGGTGATCGCCGAGTCCACGGCCTTCCTGCCCGGCTACAACGTGCGCACGGTCGTGATCGTGCAGTCCCACTCGCAGCTGATCGAGAAGTACGGCGTCGAGGGCGCCAAGTCGATCCGCAAGATGCTCGCGGCGCGCATCGTCTTTCCGCCCAAGGAGTACGAGGACGCCGAGGCCATTTCGCGCGAGCTGGGGACGTACACCGTGCGCCAGAAGAACATCAGCCGGCCCCTGTGGGGCGGCGCCGGCAAGACCGGAACCGTGAGCATCAGCGAGCAGCCACGCCGCCTGCTGCTGCCGCAAGAGGTCAAGGAGCTGGGCCCGGAGCGGATGATCCTGTTCTGCGAAGGCCTGCGCCCCGTGCTCGCGCACCGCATCCGCTACTTCAAGGACAAGTCCTTCGCGCGGCGCGAGCTGGCGCCGCCGGCCGTGCCGAGGCTGGAGGTACAGGGCGCCAGGCATGCCGTCGCCACGGCGCCGGCCAGCGGCGCGGACGACGCGTCCGCCAATTCGTCGAGTGCCATCGCCCACCTCACCCCGGCGAGCGGGGGACATGTGCTGTCGAAGGAGGAGGCACCCGTGGCCAACGAGGTGCGCAACGATGTGTCGGGCGACGCGCTGAAGCTGGACGATTTCTCGTTCGACTTCGACGACGTCGAGATTCCCACCGGGCAACTGAGCGACGAGGACATCAAGCGCCACGCCGACGAGTTCGTCTCGCGGCTGCTCGATTGACCTCCTTCCGAAACCGAGAAAGGAACCGCCATGGCGAATCCATCCATGCACGAACAGGCGGGCAGCGGCAGTCCTGGCGCAGGGCCGGGCGAGTTCGCCGGTTCGGTCCAGGGCGACGCGCCGCAGACCGGCCGCGCGCATCTCCGCGTGCCCGATGCCATCGAACGCCGCTACCTCAAGGTCGATGACCGCTACTTCTTCCCGGATCGCACGCTCGCCTTCATCGACGACGGCAGCCGCATCCGCGTGCGCACGGAAAACCGCGAAGTCATGCACAGTGTCATCGCCATCGCCGAGGCCAGGGGCTGGCGGGTGATCGAGCTGCGCGGCACCGAAGACTTCCGCCAGGGCATGTGGCGCGAGGCGGCGCTGCGGGGGATCGAGGCGCGGGGCTATTCGCCGGCCGAGGCTGAGGTCCACCAGGTCGAGCGCGCGCGGGACCGCAATCATCCCGTTGAGCCCGTTGAAGCATCGGTGGACCGCGACGGCGCATGGGAACCGCGCTCCCTGCGCGATGGCCCGCGCCCGCCGATCAAGGGCATGCTGGTCGCCGCCGCCGCGGCGCCGTACCAGTTCCACCCCGAGCAGCGCATGTCCTTCTACGTGATGGTGCGCACCGAGGTCGGCGACCGCACGATCTGGGGCGCCGACCTGGAGCGGGCACTGGCCGAGTCCGCGTCGCAGCCGCGCATCGGGGACCCGGTCGTGCTCACGCAGCTCGGCACCCGCCCTGTCAATCTGCGCGTTCCGGCACGCAACGACGCGGGCGAGCTGATCGGCGAGAAGAAGATCGTCGCCCAGCGCGCCCGCTGGAGCATCGAGACGCCCGGGCACGTGCGCGACCTGGAGCGCCAGGCGCGCCTGCTGCGCACCGGCCAGACCGTGGCCGAGGCTTCCCTCGCCACCTCTCCGACCCTGGCCACCGCCGCCGCGGGTCTGAAGCTGGCCGAGCAGTACGCCCGGCGGGTGACGGCGGACGGGCCTTCGCAGGAGCGGCTGGTGGAGGCCATCCGCGACCGCATGGCCGCCGCCGTCGAACAGGGCCACACCCTCCATCTTCCCGCGCGCAAGATGCGGCCGACCCAACGGCAGGTCCGCCAGCGCGCAGGCCGCAGCCGCGAGGAACCGATCCATGAACGCACCTAGACGACAGGAACAGGGAGTGCTTCGTTTGCACCGCGCCGTCCGCCCCTGCGGCGTTGCCTTCTTCACGTGCATCCTGCTGGCTGGGCTTTCATGGCACGGCCTCGCGGCGCATGCCGAGATGGCAGGCGTCACCGCGCAGCCGTTGCGCGCGGTGGCGCAGGGTACGTCCATCGCATCCGCCGGCGCGAAGGATGCCACCGCGCCGGTGCCCTCCGCTTCTCCTGTTTACTCGGCAGCCTTCACACCCGGCCACGCCCAGCGCCTCGTGCTGGACACGATCCGGGGCGCGAAGACCACGCTGCTGGTGGCCGCCTACTCCTTCACGAGCAAGCCGGTGGCCACCGCGCTGCGCGATGCCAGGCGCCGCGGCGTGCAGGTGTTCGTGGTTGTGGATGCCGGCGAGGCGGCCAAAGGCTATTCGGCCGCGCGCTTCCTCGCCAACGAGCGGGTGCCGGTCCGGGTCAACGCCCGCTACGCCCTGCAGCACAACAAGTTCATCGTCGTGGATGGCGCCGTGGTGCAGACCGGCAGTTTCAACTACACCGCCTCGGCCGCAGCGCACAACGCCGAGAACGTGCTCGTGGTGAACAACGCGCCGGAGCTGGCCGCCCGGTACGGCCGCGAGTGGAGGCGGCTCTGGGACGAGGGCACGGAATTGCCTCCCGCCTACTAAGAATCAGTGGAAGCCACAGCCCGGGTACATCCGCACGCAGGCACTCTCATCCCATGCCGCAAGCTTCATCGACGAAGGCGCTTCCCAACACGCCCGGTCGCCTCGCGTGGGCCGTTTCGGACGGCTCGCTAGAGGCGCTCAAATGGGTGGCTCTGGTTCTCATGGCCGGCGACCACGTCAACAAGTACCTGCTGCACGAATCCAGCACGACGCTCTATGCCCTCGGGCGCCTGGTGATGCCGGTCTTCGGCTTCGTGCTGATGTTCAACCTGGCCCGCCCTGGCGCCCTGGCCGGCGGTCTGCATCGGCGGGTCATGAAACGGCTGGCGATCTTCGGCATCCTGGCAACGCCAGCCTTCGCCTGGCTGGTGGGGTGGTGGCCGCTGAACATTCTCTTCACGCTCTTCATTGCCACCCTGGTCGTCTACCTGCTCGAACGCGGCGGCAAGGGACATCGGCTCCTGGCTGTCGTGGCGTTCGTCATCGGCGGAGCGTTGGTGGAGTTCTGGTGGCCGGCGCTGTTGTGCTGCCTGGGCGCGTGGGCATTCGCGCGCCAGCCCACGGCTGGCCGCTTCACGCTGTGGGCGCTCGGCACGAGCTCCCTGGCCATCATCAATGGCAACGTCGCCGCGCTGGTTGCCCTGGCGCTGATCTGGGGAGCCGCGCAGGTGAACATCCCGCTGCGCCGCAGCCGCTGGGTCTTCTACGCCTTCTACCCGGCCCACCTCACAGCGTTGGCGCTCTTCCTGGCGACGCGCTAGCCGCGCGTGCCGCGGCGCCGCACACAGGCCGGCTTTGCAGGTCAACTCCCGGTGGCCGGCGTCGTTGCGTCAGATCCCTCCTTTTGCCAGCGGCCCAGTATGACGCCCTGCTATAACTCACGCTCGCATGGACAGCACCCAATTGCGCATCCGCATCGACCGGGCCATTGCCGACAAGGCGCACAAAATGGCCAGGTCGCTCGGCATGGAGTTGCCCGACGTGGTCCGCATGATGCTCACCGAGGCGGTGCGCATCGGCGACTTCTCGATTGCGCCCGGCGAGCGGCGGCCCACGGGCCAGGCCGACCGGCCCTTCTACGAATACGACGAGCGGCAGTGGAACTCGATGAAGACCGTGCTGGACGCCGAGCTGGCGCTCGCACTGGTCAATCAGTACATCGCCTCCCATACGCTCCAGATCGAGGCGGCGGCTGAACGGGGCGAACCCCATGCACGACGGATCGAGCAGCTGATCCGGGAGCGCGACGAGGCCCGCAGGGTCCTCGCGACGCTGGACCCGGCCGATGCCGGCGCCGTCCGGGCGATCCTGCAGCAGTTCGGCCGCCAGCCGGACCGGGAGGAGCAGGACAACGAGGGTCTCAAGAAAGGGAACGCATGGTGACGCGCCCCCCGGAACCCGGGTCTGCATCCGCCCCTAACACGCCCACGCCCTCCGAGCGCGAGCTGCGGCGCCTGTACGAGCGATGCGTTGCACCGGACCTCCTGGTCGGTGCGCAGCCTGCTGAGCAGCCTGTGGCCATGATCATCGCCGGACAACCCGGTGCGGGCCTCACTTACGCATCGGTCATGCTGCGCCAGCAACTGATGCAGACCGTGGCACCCGCCGCCCATGTGTCCCTGAACCGCCTGCGTGCGTACCACCCGCTGTGGGCGGCCGGCGGCGACGTGGCTCCGACGGATGCTGCCCGGGTGACCGCCCATTGCCAGGCCTGGTTCGACCGCTTCGTCTCGGACGTTCAGACAAAGCGCCTCAACCTGGTCGCCGAAGTCGAGACCACGGACATCGAGACCGTGCCCAAACTCGCGGCGGACCTGCGGCGCGGCGGCTACACCGTCCAGGCGGTCTTCGTGGCCACCACCCGCGAAGAAAGCCGCCTGGCCATGCTGGCTCGCTACGAGCTGCGCCGCTGCGCGGGGCTCGGCGCCGAAGCGCCCTCCATCCAGGCCCATGAACTGGCCTTCGGCAACGTGAGCAGCCTCCTGGGCCGCCTGGAGCACGAGCACCTGGTCGATGGTCTGCGGGTGATCACGCGCAGCGGCACCCAACTGTACGAGAGCCGGGTGATCGATGGCATGCTCAACCGTGTCCCCCGGGCCGCCGAGACATTGCGGGCTCACCTGGACCGCACACCCGATGCCAGGGAGCTCGTCCAGTACGCGATGCGCTGGGAGACACTGGTGCAGCGCCTGACCGGCGACCCGTCGATTCCACGCGACATCGCCGGGCGCACGGTCATCTGGCGCAACGAAGCCGCCGCTCGCTGCGAGCAAGATCCCGACGCGAAACAGATGCTGCAGTGGGCGCGGGAGGCCGGGGCGTTCCGGGTGATGAACCGCTTCGAGTTCGAGAAGGAGTTCCCGCATCTGGCGCGTGCCGTCGCCGCGCTGGGCGAGGCGGTCCTCGAATCCGAACGCTTCCCGCCTAAGGAGGCCGCCCGGCTGCTGACCCACGCGCGCGAGAACATCGCGCAGCGCATCGAACGCGGGGACATGGCGCGCATCATCGCGCGCCAAAAAGCGATGGAAATGAAGGCGCAGGGAAAGGGAAGAACCCAACCGGACAGAGAGCGAACGGCGAAGGAACCGCCGTCCGAGGAGCCTCCCACTCGGTAGTCCGTCCAGAGGGTCCCGGAGACGGTGTGACGCCGGCCGCAGCGCTGCCGGCCATCCAGGGCAACAGCGTCCAATTCAAGGCGTGTACTGCGTGCGCTGAGTGGTGGCAGCGCCCAACTACCGCCAATCGATGCTGTACGACGAATTCCGGCTTTGCAGCGATTGCGGCCGTTGGCCGCAGATTTTTGAATGACTGATTCGCGACTCATCGCAGTCGTCGGACGTGCCGTGACGCGATGAGCTGTTCGAAGATCTCAAGCAGAAGCGCGAGCGAGAGTCACCCCTGCTTGATAAGGTTCTGCAGAACCAGCGCGCCGCCCTTGTCCAGCAACGTACCGGACTCCGCGAGTGTCCCGAGGACGATCGGTGCAAAGCCCAGGTCGCCGACCAGCTTCGAGATGACGGCGGTGGCCTGCGTCTCATCACCGGCCACGAACATGACCCGCCGTCCGCCGTGCTCAACCGGATTCATCGCCAGCAGCCTGGCGGGAAGTTGATTGAACGTCTTGACCACGCGTGCACCAGGGAAGGCAGACGCCACCACGACCGTGGACGGCTGACCTTTCAGCGCTTCCGGCGGAACGCCGTAGGTGTTCATGGCGTCGACCACGACCTTGTCGGTCCACTGCCCTGCAGCGCGGGCGACATCGACGTGTGCGCTGAAGGGCACCGCGAGAATGACCACGTCTGCCTTGACCGCATCCTGCAAGGTCAATGCCGTGACGTAGCCAGCGAGTTCCTTCTCGAGGGTTTCGATGGTGTCGGGTCCACGCGTGTTGGCGACGCCGACAGCGATGCCGCTGCGCGCGAACTGACGGGCCAGCGCCGAACCGACGTTGCCCGAGCCGATGATTGAGTAAGTCATGAAGATTCCTTAATTGATGATTGATTGAACGTCGGGGCCTTAGGCCGAGATGGCTGCGATGTCGGCAAGCGCCTCTGCGACGGCAGCCTTTTTGGCCTCGGGGCCCATGGCGATGCCTTCAGCTCGCACAACGGTCACGTCGGTGATTCCCAGGAACGCAAGCAAGCCGATGAGGTAGCTCTCCTGGTGTTCGAGACCCGCCGCCGGGCTTCCAGCCGAATACACACCCCCTCGCGCTGAGGCGATGAATGCCTTCTTGCCCTTCAGCAGGCCCTCGGGGCCGGTGGCGGTATAGCGGAAGGTCTTGCCTGCGACTGCGATACGGTCGATCCAGGCCTTGAGTGGCGTCGGAATCGACAAGTTGTACATGGGCGCGCCGATGACGAGGATGTCCGACGCGAAGAGTTCGTCCATGTACGCGTTGCCCTTGACCAGATCCGCCGTGATGGTCGCGTCTTCGGTGGCTGCACCGTTGAAGGCGGCCATGTGGGCGCCGGAGAGGTGCAGCGCCGGGTCGGCCGCCAGGTCGCGGGACACGACCTGGATGCCGGGGTGCAGGGCGCGGTGGCGCGCGACGAGTTCGGCTGAAAGTTGCCTGCTGACGGACGCGCCGCCGAGCACACTGGAGTCGAGATGAAGGAGTTGCATGAGAGCCTCGAAAGATTGATGAAGAAGTCCGACCTGTCCGCTTCGGCGTACAGGGCCTCGGGAAGTCTTTTCCCGTGGCTTGAATGGTGGGGACGCGGCATCATTCTGAGAAGCCGGTATATTGAGATTTAATCCATCTGCCCTGGAGATGGAAGGAGTTCAAATGCTCGATGGCGTGTCCCTGGACCAGCTGCGAACCTTCATCGCGGCCGTGGATGAAGGCAGCTTCTCGGCGGCGGCCCGGCGGCTCAATCGCGTCCAGTCCGCGGTGAGCGGGTGGGTCAGCAGCCTGGAGGGCCAAATCGGAGTCGTTCTGTTCGACAGGTCAGGCCGGTACCCCAAGCTGACACCCGAAGGCGTTCTCTTGCTCGCGGACGCACGCAACATCGTGTCCGGCGTCGACACGATGAAGGCCCGCGCAAGGTTGATGTCTGCCGGGTTGGAAGCGGAACTCTCTGTCGTGGTGGACGTCTTTTTTCCGACGGCGCTCGTCAGTGCGGCCGCGAAGGCGTTTGTGAGCCGATTTCCGCTCACTCCATTGAGGTTGTTCGTGGAAGGTCTGGGCGCGGGATACCAGCCGGTGCTGGACGGACGCTGCAGCCTGGGAATACTGGCGCCGCTGGCGGTCGAGTTTCCGTCGCTGAGCAGCGAGAGCATTGGTCAGGTGCCATTGGTCACCGTGGCCGCACCTGACCACCCGCTGGCGAGCTTCAAGCGACGAATTCCAAAGGCTGCCTTGGCCAAGCACGTCCAACTCGTTCTCACTGACCGGTCGGAGTTGAGCGCGGGCCGGGACTTCGGGGTCAAGTCGGCTTCAACCTGGAGATTGGCAGACCTTTCCACAAAGCACGCATTTCTCAGGGACGGCGTGGGCTGGGGCAACATGCCGATGCACATGGTGCAGGGCGACCTTGCGAGCGGCGCGCTGGTTTCACTCGATGTCGAGGACATGCTGCCTGCCGGCTTTTCGCTGGCGATGGCAGCATTCCATCGCGCCCTAGATCCGCCGGGGCCCGCGGCCAGGTGGCTAGTCGACGACCTGAAGGCGCGCTGTTCGCACGACGCAATGGAGTTAAAGACTTAGCCTGTTGAAAGGCTTATGCCGTGACTCGGTGGTGGTCCAGACTAGCGTCTGATCTCTCTGTAGAACGGTCACGACGCAGACTGAGCCCAGAGACCGCTTCATGCCCTTCACCGTCATTGATCGTCCGGTGCCGAACGACCTCAGGCAGTCTGGAGCGGCCATGCCTGACGATTGCAACCACAGCCGACCGGCATGACCTTCGTGGACGGCACCACTGACCGCTGTCGCACTACGACCTCGCAGGTGCTCACCTCCAGCGAGCTACCGACTTCGCTCATCGGGCGCACGAGTGTGGGAGCGCTCCGGCGTCGGCGCACGCCGCTGAGCCTGCCATTGCTCCGCAAGCCGCTGCGCGTCCGTCCGCACCGGCGGCATCTGCGCCGCGTAGCGTTCCACCTGCTCAGCCAAATCGGCCTGCCCCTGCCGTCGCAGCATCTGCGCCGTGGATCGCCAGTCATCGATCACGGCGTCGCGCGTGCGCTTCAGGGTCTGTTTCCCCTGCTCGATCGAACTGTCCCCGCCTTGGAGCGCTTTCACCATCGCCAGCACCTTGTCGCGCATGAAGGTCGACGGCTTTGGCGTGGCGCGCTGGCTGCGCTCCACGGCATCCAGTTGCCCGAACGCGCGCATCGCCCGCAGCCGATGGTGGATGGGGTCGCGGTGCGGTCGGTGCGCCTGGCCGCGGATCTGCCGCGGCGTCGCATTGGCGGCCACGCCTTGCTCGCGCATGAGTTCAGCGTACTGCTCGCGCCAGCGGCGCAGGGTGTCCTTGCGGATATAGAGCCGCTTGCCCGGCTCGTACTCGTGCTCGCACTTGACCACCAGGTGCACATGGGGGTGCGCCTGGTCAGTGTGCAGCACCATCGCGTACCGGTGCTGCAGACCGAAGTTCTCGCGCGCGAAGATGCGCGCTGCCGCCAGCACCTTCTCCGGCGGTGTCCCCGCGGGCATCGACAGCACGATGTTGTGCGCGAGTTTTGGCCGCGTGTCCTTCTCACCATCCGCGGGCTTCGACCGGTACTGGCTGCGACACTGATCGAGCTGCCAGTCCTGCGCGATCTCCAGCGCCGCATTCTTGCCTTGAACCATGAGGCCATCGTCCGTCTCCAGCGGCAGCTTGCCATGCCGACCGATGTACTTGAGGTGGGCGCGGACACCGCCGAAGTCGCGGCCGCCGCCAGAGACCTTCACCATCACTTCGGGCGTGCGACTGACCGTGCGCTTGATCTGCTGGATCTGCTCCGGACCGAAGCGCAATACACCGCCAGGACCGCGCCGGCCATGGCTCACGATGTCCAGTGCCATGTCACGATCGCCACCACTCAATGGGCGCGATCTAACCGTCCGCTTAGGCATGACCCGCCTCCCAGCTCATCAGGTTGCGGCGCACCACCGCCGCCGCCGCTTCGCGCGCCGATTCAACGTCGTGGCGCACATGCGCGAGCAAATCACGCAGCTCCGATGCTGCGGGTTCGGCCGAAGTGTTCGGCATGTCGAACATTCGCAGTTGCCGGCCCACGGCTGCCAGCTGCGCCCCCACTGCCTTGATCAAGTCCAGCTCCCGCGGCGGCAGGACATCCGAGGCGCACACGTGGTTGTGGATGAGAAGCGCCAGATACGTGCCGGTCCTCATGCCCCGTGCGCCAGCGCGTTCTGCTGCGCGCGTGCGATCGCCATGGCGAAGGCGCAGCGTGATGCGGTCCTCGGATGCAACGTCCGTCGCGGCGTCACTCGCATCAGCCACCGGCCCTGAAGCAGCTACGCCCGGTGCGTTCGAGCGCAACACTTCGTCGATGAGTTTGCAGAGCAGGCCCGACTCGGTGAGCTGGTGACGCGCGGCCAGCGCGGCGAATCTGGCCTTCACATCGGTAGGCAATCGCATCGAGATCACGGCGGATCGAGGAGCGTTGGCCATGACAAACACCAAGGTGTAAACAATGTCTGACGGCAGTCTATCCTGCCCTCAACACCGCACAAGGACTCTGCGTTCGGCATGTCGAACATTGAAGTCTTCGACCAGCGCCGCCGAGCCGCGACGCGCGAGCGGCGCCACAACCCGATGAGGCGCCTCACCCCCTTCCCGCTTCGGCGTGCCGAACACATGGGGCCAGACGGCCACATACGCAAAGGCCTGCCATCCTCGATGGCAGGCCCACAATCCTGGCACGCACCTTCAGCTTCGCATTCGTCGCCCGGTCTTCTTCCATTCTGCTCGCTCGAGCGCCACTCGCTGCTTCACCGCTGCGTAGTAGCACCACGCCAGGTCGACCGTTTCGCGTGAGCGCAGCCCCTTGGCGCGCAGTTCGATCACGCCGCCGACGATCGTCACCATCACGGCCCGCAGTCCTCGCTCACGCACCATGGCCGTGCTTTCACGGGTCACCGGCTTGAACGACTTCGTCGCCATCAAGCGCTCCGGCGCGCCGCGAGCTTGCGGGCGAGTTCGACATGCCGCTCCGCTTCCGACAGATGCCCGGCGATTTCGGCGAGATCCTGGTCCGGCAGGTGCCGTTGCCGTGCCTGCTCGACCCCGAGCACGGCCAGTTGCAGGAGTTCCTCGCATTCGCGCGTGCGCCGCGCGAGGCAGTGGCCCTCGAAGCGCGACAGCGGCTCGGACGCCGCCTGCAATGGCGCCGCGCTATCGACCGTGTCTACCGGACGCATGATGACCTCGCTGGTCAGAGGCCTCGCCACGTGGCTGCTGTGACGCGCCCAGTTCCCGCGTCGGCACGCCGTCCAGTTGCACCGGGGTGAGTTCGCGCGTGCTCCCGATCCCCGCGATGACTGGAAGCGTCGGCTGAAAGCGCGCGGCGAAGGCCGGGGCAATCGGTCTGGCGGGCGTTGAGAAGGCGTCGGGGGCTATCCTGCCGACCGTCACGAGGGTCAATGCCGCCACCACGACGCCGACCGTGCCGCCGATGATGACCTTGTATATGGTGTGCATGAAAAATCTCCTTGGGAAAGTTTGGCGATCGATGTGCCGCGTGCCGCCGGGCTGTCCGGCGGCACGCAAGGGCGATCACTCGTCGATGTCAGTGGTGGTCCCTTCCGACGGCGCGAGCACGCGCAGCGGCTTGGGCAGCCAGCGCGTGCCTTCGAGCTTGCTGGCGCAGTACGCGATTGCTTGAGGCTTCTTCATGCCGGCCACGGCCTTGCTGCAGTCGGCGCCGGTCCCCTCCTTCACCGCTTCCAGCGCCTTGGCCTTGCTGACGCTGCCGAGATAGTGGGTGGCGGACGGCACCCACCAGTCGGCCATGTCGATGCCGAGCGCCTCAGCCAGCGCGTCGCTGTGATCGAAGCTGTGCTCGCGGCCCGTGACAGCGTTGAAGCTGCGTGCCGTGCAATACGCCAGCAGCTCCATCAGGGTGGCGTCGGACTGCGCCAGCAGCCAGCGAAACAGCATCTCGGGCGAACCCGGCAGGCGGTCGCCCCAATGCGACTCGGCCTCGCCCAGCAGTGTGGCGGCGGGACTGGCGGCATAGTCACTCGCGTCCTCGGACAGCGCATGGTCACCGGTCACGCTGACGGTGACCTTGACCACGTTGTTGCCCCGCCCATAGAGGCTGAATACCGTCTCGGCCATCCGGTGCACCAGGGCCACCAGGGCCGCCCTCGGGTTCTGCATCAGCGCCGCCTGGATCGCAGCCGTGCGGTGCGCCGTCAGGTCACGCATCAGCCTCTCGCTGAACTCCGCGCGCACCGGCGTTGCGGTATCAGGCGTGGTCCCAGCCGCACCATCATCGCGTGCGGAAGGCATCGCCTTGCGGTCCTCGGGGCGCACCAGTCCGCGATCGATCGCGACCTCGCCGCGATGGTCGAGCCGCACCAGCGCCCCGGCACGGCTCATCTGCTCGGGCGTCCATTGCCGCAGCCCGTCGCGCGCGGCTGCGAGTTTCTCTTCGACGCAGTCCAGCGCCTCGCACAACTGCTGCTCGATCAGTTCGAAGTCCTCGGCATCCGGGTCGCCTTCGTCCTGGTGCTTGTCGGAGGCCTGGGCCTGCGCGCGCTGCTCGGCCTCCAGTTGCTCGATGACCTGGGCCTCCTCGGCCGTCGGCTCGCGCTCGTCTTGTGCCTCCCGTCCGTAGCCGCGCAGCGTCGCGCTGTCGGTGTCCAGCGCGCAGTCGACCCAGGACCATCCCTCGGCCTGGAGCGGCGCCGCCGCGCCGCGCAGCTTGTCCATGGCGAGGCCCTGCAGCAAGGTCGGGTTGTCCAGGAAGATGCTGCGCAGGTCATCGGTCGAGGCGAAGAGGTCGCGCCGCACCGTGCCGCCCGCGGCCTCGTAGGCGTCGAGCCCGACGAAGCGCGCGAGCTTGCTGTCCGCGCTACAGGCCTCGGCCGTGATGGCCTGACGGATCCGATAGGCGCTGCGGTCGTAGGTGGGAAGGCTCTCCCAGACCGCCTGTTGTGCCACGTGATCCTCGGTCAGCGCCAAGGCCTGCAACTGGTCCGGTTCGATCTCGTTCGCCCGGTACATCGCGATGAAGCGGGGTGCGAGGCGCGCCAGCCGGAGCCGCCGCTCCACCGTCAGCGCCGACACCCCGAAGCGCCCGGCCACCTGGGCCACCGACAGGCGATCGTGTTCGACAAGTCGCCGGAACGCCTCCAACTGGTCGGCCGGGTGCATGGCTTCGCGGCCCGAGTTCTCGGCCAGCGACACCTGCAGCGCCAGCGCCGGATCGTGGACCTTGCACTCCACCGGCTGCGAGGCGTGCCATTTGCCTTGCTCGACCAGCAGCCGCATGGCCCGCAGGCGCCGGCCGCCGGCCACCACCGCGAAGCGCCCATGGGACTGGGCCACCACGCTCAGGCGATTGAGGAGGCCCTGCGCCTCGATCAGCGCCGCCAGTTCCGCGAGGCCCTGCTCGCCCGCGACCTGCCGCACATTGGCATCGCTGAGTTCCAGCCGATCCAGCGGCACCAGCACATCCTCGCCTGGCGCCGGCGCCAGGGCACCTTCGTCCTTCACTGCCTCGCTCGGCTGCTCAGCCGCATGCCCTGCTGCCGCCCTGCCTTTTGCAAGCTTCTGCCGCCTGCCTACGACCTTGCTCGCCGTGCTGTCCTTGTCGATGACCGTCATGTCTGTATTCCTTCCGATGAAGTTGAGCTGAAGAGATGCCGGGTTCCTAGATTCCGAGCCCCTTGTGAAAGGGTTGCTGCACGCATCGGCCTCCTACCCGGAGCTGGCCGCCGTTTTCCTGAGTTCTTCGCCCGGTGGACGGGCGCGACCGAGGGGACGGGGGAGCAAGGGGGAAGCATTCGTAACGTGTGAGCGTTATGAACACCCCCTTGCAGGCGAAGCCGGTCGCCCGGCCGCGCGGGCGCAAAGTCACCGGACAGGCGAGGAACTCAGGACAACGGCAGCGAAGTGAGGCGCAAGAGGCCGACGCGTGCCGCAACCGCCGCGCGGCGAGCGCCGCCACGTGCCGCAGGCACGTCCGATCAATGGCGGTTCAGGGGACGCCCGTCCCCTGTGGGCAGCCTGCGGCTGCCGCGCCAGGGATGCGCAAGGCGGCCGCAGGCCGTCCCCGCCAGGGGATGAGACACCCTGTGTCAACCCCTGGCTGTTTCAAGCAGCTGTTGAGCTGCCCTGTGCATGGCGGGGTCATAAGCCTTGCGGTCGGTCCAGGCGCGCCAGATGACGCGCAGCCATGCTCTGCTGAGTATTCGAATGGCGTGGGGGTGATCGCAACCGCGAGCCCGGGCCTTGGCGTAGAGGCTGGCGGCCCACGCACTGGCATGTCGCGAGTTGTCGGCCAGGCAGGTCAGCGCAGCGCGCAAACGATGGTTGCAGGCCCAGCGGAAGGTCACGGCCTTGGACTTGCCCGATTGGTAGGTCACGGGAGCGACGCCGGCTTCGGCGGCCAAGTGCTCGTCGCTTACGAAGCGCTCGCGCACGCTGCCAAGTTCGGCAAGGATCTGCGCGGCGCAGATGCGTCCGGCGCGCGGGAAGCTCATCATGATGCGACCGTCTTCAAGCGAAGCGACATGGTGCTCGATGCGACTGGACAGCAGCTTGATCTGCTCGACCAGACGAGCCAGCGTACGAGCCAGGCAGCGCGCGAGCTCGCCGTTGGCATCCATTTCCAGTTCGGCGCAGACGCTGGCCGGCGCCCCATGGAGCCTTTGCAGCAGTTCATCGGCGCTGCGTCGGCCGCAGTAGGCGTGCTGAGCGCAGAAGCCGGCCATGCGTTTGGGTCCCAGGCGGGCCGCGCTGTCGGGCGTGGGATAGCGCTCGATGAAGGCCAGCGAGATGGGCGAATCCACGTCGGCGAAGATCTCGGCCGCGCCGGGCCAGAAGGACCCAAGCAGGCTGCGCAGCTGATTGGCCAGCTGCACGCGCGTGGCCACCAGATCGTCACGCCCGCGCACCAGCGCGCGCAGTGCCCGAATCTCGTCGTCCTGAGGCGCCAGGGCTCTGAAGCGGTGGCCATCGGTGCGCAGCAGATCAGCCAGCAGGTAGGCGTCCGAAGCGTCGCTCTTGGCGCCGTGGCTGCGGTAGCGCGGTCGTGTGGCCTTGACCGCATTGGGGTGGATCGGCACCACTGTGAAGCCGGCCTCCACGAGGGTGTCCACCACCAGCCCGGAAGGTCGCTCGATGGCAACGGGTGGGCTGTGCCAGTGACGCAGGCGCCGCTGCAACGTAGCCAGACCATCGGCATCATGAGCGACGTCCAAACGCTCGCGCACGCTGCCGTGCTCGTCGATCACGCACACCGCGTGCGCGCGGCTGGCCCAATCCAGCCCGGCAAAGAAGGTACTCATGGACAAACTCCTTCAAGTTGCGGTATGACTTGCCGTGCCGGAAGCCCACGCGGGTCGCTCACTGATAGGCGCTCTTGGCTGCACACCGTGGCGCTACACCCTGTAGCCCGTCTGGGTCTTCCGGCGCCCCGAGGGCCGCGGGTCTCATCCGGGCCGTCAGACGGCAAGCGCGACTGGCAGTCACCCCGGGGGCACGGAAGTCGAAACGAAAAATCGGCGCCCGATAGGCACCAAGTCAAGCATGTCGCCAGCCAACGCATGCGCGCTGAACACGGGTTGCCCACCGCGGCGGCCGGCCGGTTCGTCGCAAGCGCCGACCGACCACCGCCGTGGACAACCCTGCGCTGTTCCATGCAAACGCCACTCAACGGCCGAAAGGTAGTCCAGTGAGCGCGAAGGCGCGAACCTGGAGCAGCCCGACAGCGGCGCAGCCGCTGGGGCGCCCAAGACAAGATCGTTGCATTGCACGAACGTGCTGCTGCCCAAGGCATGCCGATCGGACCACGACGAACCAACAGGCACCAGCGCGAGGCTCTGGCTAGACGACCTGTCGAATGGATCAGCTGCAGGAAGGCGCCGAGCACCGAAAGCCCCACGAAATGCGCTGAGCCCTGGCCAAGGCGAAGGCCAAGGACCGCGGCGGCCAAGGAACAGCGCTCGCGGGCCGTGGTGCGCGCCACCGCGCGAGGCTTGGCCGCAGGCCCGGCCGGCGGCTGCCGCGGGCCTGCGCGCTCAGGCCTGGATGCGCCCGGCCGCACGCGCCTCGCGCGCGTAGGCGCTCAGCCGCTTGTCGGGCCGGAAGTGCAGGTCCTGCTCTATCGGCAGGTTCATCAGGCCGCGCACGGCCGCCAGGGAGTGCAGGTCTACCAGCCCCAGCTCGGGACTGCCGAGTCCCAGGTCGCACAAGCCGAAGGCGACCTGACCCGTCTCGTCCAGTTCGGACAGCAACCAGGTCGCCCCGGCATCGGGCGTGAACAGCTTGACCACCGGGTAGGGATCGAAGTCGTCCGTTGCTCGCGAAGTCCGGCCGTGGGCGATCAGCTGCTCGCGCTGTGCTTCGGTGATGAAATTGAACATGGTGTGCTCCTTCAGCGGTTGCGGGCGGGATTGCCCGGGACCGTCCGGCGGCACGGCGCGCGCAGCGGTCAAGGTTCGAAGACGGCCGGCAGGCCGCAAGCGCCCGGGAGGGCGCGCCGACCTTGAGGGCGAGCACGCCGTGGCAGCCTGAAGGGAACAGCAAGACCACCCTATCGTCCCTCTGTCCTGCGCCTCTGCCCTAACTGGCGTCCTGCTTCCCGGCAGCGCGGTGGGTGCGAGCCCCCGGCCTGGCCGCCTCAGCGGCCGATGCGCTGCAGCGCCGCCTTCCACAGGCCGGTGTTCAACCGGACGTTCTCGCGGATCGCACGGATGCCGCGGGTGCGCATCGCCCGGCCTGTCGCTGTGCGGCCGCAAACGCCGCCTGTGACGACTGCCTCCTGTACCGCGTTGAAGGTCTTCCAGACATCGTCACCAATGTCGGCCATGCGCCGGCGCTCCAGCAGTTGCGCCGGCTGCACCGGCGGCTCGGTCGCGTCCGGAAAGCGCAGCGCCAGCGCCTCGCGTGCGAAGTCCAGCTGCTGCCCGCCCGAAAGCTGCGTGCCGCGCATCTGCTCGACCGCCTCGCCCACCAGGGCGAACTCGCGCGTGATCCGCTGCGCCGCCTCCACCACGTTGGCCACCACGTTGCCGCGGTGACTGACATGGATCAGCCCGAAGTCGCCGATCGCCGTCAGCATTCCATTGGTGCACACCGGCCTGAAGAGCCCAGCGCGCAGCTGGTACGCGCTGCGCCCGTCGTGCGAGTTGATCAGCACGATCTCGCCCAGCACGTCGTCCAGCGACAGGCACTGCACCACCGGCTGAAAGCGCAGCATGTGCCGCGCGTAGCCCGCGTTGCCGTCGCGCGATCGGGTCTGCACCGCCAGCGTCGGCTCGAAGCCCGCGTCGATCAGGGCGGTGACGATCTCGCGCGTGCTGATGAACACGTACCTGGGTCCGGTGCAGCCGGCCGCCCGGTCCGCAAACACCGCCGGCGCGCTGTGTGCCAGGTCCTGCAGCGAAAGGGAGGTTCTGGCGGCGAAGGTGAAGGAAGAGGAAGAAGTCATGATGAGCTCCTGGCGTGACACAGGCGGGATTGCCTGCGTAGCCCCTGGCTCACGCGGCAGCGCAGCGGTCAAGGTTCGAAGACGGCCGCCAGGCCGCAAGCGCCCGCGAGGGCGCGCAGACCTTGAGCGCGAGAACCGCGTGATACGCTGACCGGACACAGGCAACCCCAACCCACCCCTGCACGGGAGCGGAGCGGCCAGTACGAGGCGAAGCGAGACGGCCGCAGTACGAGTCGTCCGAGAAGAAGCCTGGCGGAGCGCGCGCTGGCGTCAGCGCATACCATCCACGCCCACCTGGTCGGCGATGCGCTGGATGCGCGCGGCGCCTTCCAGCAGCCGCTGCCGGTCGGCCTCTGTCAGCACCAGGCCTCGGGCGAGATTTCCGGCGGCCACCGCCACCACCAGCGCGTCGTCGCGCAGCAGCGCGAGCGCCTCGCGGGCCGGCAGGCCGCAGGGACGCCGGCGCTGCGGGCCCTGCTGCGCCGAGGCCGGATCGTCATGCCAGGCCCCGAGCGCCCGGGCCGCTTCCACGAAGCCCAGGCCCTGCGCGGCCATGTGGTAGGCCAGCACGTCGCCGCCACGCGCGCCGCAGCCGGCCATGCAGCAAAACCCGCCGCTGCGCAAGTTCACCCGCATGCTGTCGCTGCCGCCGTGGAAGGCACAGCGTGTGGTGCGCCAGGCGCCCCGGCCCACTAGCTCGAGGCCCTGCGACGCGAAGTACTCCTGCGGCTCGGGAAGCCGCTCGCGCAGCAGCGTCATGGCTGGCTCCCTGAAGCTGGAGGGCAAGTCAGGCCTGCTTGGGGTGAGCGCTCGGGGGGTGCGGGGGGAACGCCCGCGGGCTTCGAAGTCAGCGACGCGAGCGTGCGGCGCAACGAGGAGCGAGGACATGCGTGCATGGCGTGCCTTTCTGCGGGGGATGCCGCTGTGGTGGATGGATCTGCTTTGGGAGACGCCTCGACGCACTGCTGGCGAGCGCCAGTGCGCGCGGTCCAGGGACCGCCCGCAGGCCGCAGCCGAACGCAGTGAGGACCGGGCGAGGACGGTGGCGCAGCCTTCGCCCTGGACGGCGAAGCGCGCGAGCCAGGCGTCGATCAAGAGGCGTTACCAGGGCAGATCCACCGCGGCGGCCCGCCGGTACAACGAACAGACGCGATGCCACGCTCGTCGACGCGGCGCCGTGACCATCGGCTGATGCCTGTCGCGTGACGCCAGCACATGGCACGCACCCGGGTTGAGCGGCTCACCTCGCGAGCCTCAGATCAGGGCCCTTGCAGAACGCGCCGTTGACCACCGACCCGATCCAGCGGCATCGGGTCTTCACCCGCTCGCCGTCACGCGCTCGTCCGCAGCCGGTAGATGGTCGAAGTCCCCATGGAGAACTGCCCTTGTTCGACATGCCGAATGCGATGCGATCACGCAGACCTTTTTCGTGCGCCGAGTAAAGCGCGAAGAACCCAAATGGTTCGCCATCGGCGATGGCAGGCCTTGGTCGGCATGAAGGTTCACCCCGGCCGGCCGCCGTCATGCCACCGCGATCAGCCGATCGGTGTTCGGCATGCCGAAGGCCTCGCCGCCGCGAGCGCTACAAGCGCTCTTCCGTACATGCTACGTTTCGACACGCTCGCCTCGCGCCAACAGGTTGGCGCCGCCGGACATCCCGGGCACCCTATGGATGTACCGCAACAGCATTGGACGCAGCTGCGGAAACCGAAAAGGTGGTGTCACATGCGAGCCCATACCGACGCATCAAGCCAACGCCTCGCCGCCGAAAATGCGGCCCAACGCGACCTGCAGGCAGCCGCTCATTTGCTGGAAGAAGCACTCACGCTTCTGCGCGCCGATTCAACGCTGCTGGTGACGCACACCACGAAGCGCGCACCCGACAGGCTCCTGCGACTTCCTGACGTCGAGCGGCTCACCGGGCTGCGCCGGTCGGCAATCTACGAGCAGATGCAAAGGGGCGTCTTCCCCCGCTCCGTGAAGGCCGGGCGCCGCACCGCGACCTGGCCGGAGAGCGCCATTCAATCATGGATCGCCGATCGCCTGGACGGGCGCCCGGCCTGAGTCGCGCACCTCGGCCAGCGCAGCTCCGGCGACGCCTGCACTTATGTGCACGGCGCGCTTACTGCGCGGGCCGGCCACAGCCGGCCCGCGCGTTTTACCGCTGTCTGCGCGCCGCGGTCGGTAGTTCGGCCAGCGCAGGCCCCAACTCTCGATCACCCCGCGCACGCGCGTGTCACCGTCAGGGATGAGCCCTCCTGAGCCACAGCCCTCACGGTGGTGACGCTCGACATCGACATCGATCAACTCATCGCCGTCCTGCACCAGCGCGTCAGGCTCACCCCGAATACTG
This sequence comes from Variovorax sp. 01T432, assembly GCF_056398605.1. Taxonomy (NCBI): domain Bacteria; kingdom Pseudomonadati; phylum Pseudomonadota; class Betaproteobacteria; order Burkholderiales; family Comamonadaceae; genus Variovorax; species Variovorax sp. 01T432. The sequence goes on along the minus strand of NZ_JBFTPS010000001.1, from coordinate 152,939 downwards.
CACGACTGCACGCGTCATCCAGGATCGAGCCAAGCTGTTCAAGTGCGGATTCGGTCTCGTGACCATCCTTCGCGTCCGTGTCGCCTCCTGCCAGGTTTGTGAGCAACGGACCTTCGAGTTCCTTTCGGCGCTGATTTCCGTCCTCAGTCGCAGCGTCGGAGAGACGCACGCCTACTTCGGGTGCCGCGCTTGCGGCGAGGTGTGCCTTCGTCGACGCGACGTGGCGAGCTTTGGGTGTCCTTCGTGCGGACACCGGTGGTCGACAAGTCGCGCAGCGTCAGGGTGCGCGCACTGCAAACACGAGCAGCTCCTCTTCGCCACTTGGCACTCAGTGCTGGTCCAAGAGCTCTACTGGCTCGGCGAACAGCCGCGGGCGCGCCTGAGACTTGTTGCTGCTGATGACCCTGTCGCACTGGATGACGTGAGTGAAGTTCCGAATGCGCTGTCCGAAGCAATCCCGAATGGGCTCGAAACCAAGCGGCTCCTGGCGAATGGCTTTCGAGTCTGGGCCGACCTCTACTCGGGCCGGCAAATCACCGTTCTGAATCGCGCGCTCCAAGCAGTACAAACCCTGAATGCCTCGCAGGCAGTTCGGGACCGACCCGCCTTCGCTGCGCTCGGAGCCGCAAGATGCCCGCTCTGCTTAGCCGCTGGGACCGCTTCCATCTGAAGCCGTTCGAGGGCATGGCAAACCACCGCTACACCCCGACTCCTCTGTGCGTGGAGGCGAACCTGCTTTCGCCAGTCGGGCGAGGCACCCTCGTCAAAAGGCTTGAAAAGGTAGCTCTCGGTCACGAATGGTTGTTTCAGGACCGCGCTTCGCTCCCCAAGGTGGTCTCTTCAACCACGTCACGTCGTGGACGGATGCATTCGGACTGGGATGTGCTTGTCACAACCGGGAGCAGCAGCAAGCAGTTGCTCCCGGACCGGTCGGTGAATGTCGTTTTGACCGACCGCCCGTACTTCGATGACGTGCAGTACGGCGAGCTCGCGCGGCTCTTTCAGGCTTGGCTGCGGACGTACGACCTCGCCGTGGCCGTCGATGAATCACAGGAGGCGGTGCCGAACTCGGTCCGCGGCACCTCGGCGGACGACTACCAGCAAACCATTGCAGCGTGTCTGCGCGAAAGCCGCCGAACACTCGCGCGAGACGGTGCCCTGGTTCTCACGTTCCACAACAAAAGGCTGGTGGCGTGGAAGGCTCTCGCCGGTGCGATTGCGCAAGCAGGGTTTCATGTGCGTGCGCTGGCGGTAGTCAAGGCCGAAAACGACAGCGACCATTGCAAGCGAAACGTGCAGGCGATGCTGCACGACCTCGTCATCGAGTGCGCAATCGCGGAGCTGCACTCACCGGAGGTACGCCTCGAATTTGCGGCTCGCTCTCCAGAAGAGAAAAACCTGGCCGCAATTGGGCTTGCCCTGGCGGCCTGCGTAGCAGCGGGCGACTCGAGTGCCTTGCGACAGACCTACTTGGAGCAGCTGGAGCGCCCAAAGGCGACCCGGCAGATTGCCTGATGTGGAACACGGCTTTCCGCGTTTCGACACAGCGCGTGACGGATGCGCTGCTGCGAAAGCCTGTGCTGCCCGCGGGAGCCAAGCCTTTCGAGCGAATCAGCGGTGCCCTGTGCGTGAGAGCGGCGCTGCTGGCCAGAGCCGCCGAGCAATCCCTTGTTTTTGCCGTTCCTGAAGCAACCGCTCATGTTGGCCGCCAGGTCACGGCAGCGCTCCTGGTCGGTGACCACGCGCATGCGCACGGTGCGGGCAAATTGCCGCCTAAGGAGGCTCGGAGGCTGCTGCGCGGCGGCGTGCTGCTTGTCAGCCAGGCTGTTTCGAAAACTAAGAGCGTGCTGGACGAGCTCCCTATCGGCTCATACCAGAAGCTGAAGGATTGCTGGGACTTGTTCTCGCATCGCGCTACTCCGGCGCGCAGAAAGCGGACAAACCGCGGCTCCTCGTCGCAAACCCCGGCTGGATGGCAAAGAGCGCCGCCGGCAGGCGCTTTGGCGCGGTCGTGATTGACGCCTCCCACCCCCGAACACTCGAGCAGCTGCCGGACCTGCTCAGGTCAGCGCGTGACTGCACCGCACTGCGCGTTGTCGTTGCCCCTCCGGTGCAAGAAGCGACGCTGACGATGAACACCAGCTGAAACAGTCGCCACGCGTCGTACCCGCGCGCGAGCTTCCCCATGACGCGGTTCATCGCCTTGAAGGCGGTCAGCAGGCGCTCGTCGGCGCGGAGCGCAGCTACGCCACATGCGAAACGCTTGATTTTGTCTTCGAAGCCGGCGAAGTCCGTCGTGCACTGCTCGAACGCAAGCGGGTCGAGCTTGAGGCTGTTACCCGCAAGGACATTCAACTTCCAGTGATTCGCGTACGCCACCATCTCCTCGTAGATGGCATTGAGCGTTTGGAAGTGGTCCTTCGCGAGTTCCGCGAACCGTGCCTTCACCGCATCCCTCGTCATGATGCGGGGCTGCTCATACATGGCCAGAGCAGCAGTGCGAATCTCCGAGTCGTTCTCGCTTGCCACGACGCTCGTGTTGTGCCCCACGGCCCACACACGACGGTCATATTGGTAATCCTGAGGGACCGGAAGAATCTCGATGGGATGCAGCTCGCCCTTTACGACGCGGGCGGTGCCCACGACTTACAGCACTTCCACCGCGTGAAGCACATCGCCCAGTGCAGCGTCTAGCTTTCGCGCACTACTCAGCGCTTCGTCGTAGCCGTCTCCGGATACGACAGCCCGCAGAAAGTTCTTCAGAGTCCGGCCGGCCGCTCGGTTCGTCCCGCGCTCCCGCTGGACCGCGTTGAACGTAGCTCTCAGTCGTTCCGGCGTAGAAAACGCCCCCGATTCCGCCGCCAGAATCTCGAATTCCTCGAAGTGTCGCGGAGCGACAACCTCTTCGTCTCCTTCTCGCAGCCAGTTGGTGACCGACGCGGATGTCCATGAGCTGCTTACGTACTACACCACCACCCTGAACTACGTAGGCAGCCTTCAAAAGGGCTCCCGGGTGAAGCAGGTCCTCGACGACGTGGCATCGAAGCTGCGGCAGAGCGCTGCTCGGGACCTGAAGGTGGAATTTCACTCCAGCCGTTCTTCTAGCGCCGAGGTGGCCGACCTTGTACACCGGGTAGAAAGTCCGCCGAAATGGGAGGACACAGGGTTCCTGGACGCACTCGTTGCGACGAACATGATTAGCCATGGTGTCGACCTGGAGCGCGTCAACCTGATGACCATGGACGGCGTGCCCGAGGAGACCGCCGAGTACATCCAGGCCTCGAGCCGAAGCGGTCGGCGCCACGCGGGGCTAGTTGTCGTTGGCAAAGCGATTGATGCCAAGCATTCAGGTAATGCACTTCAAGCAGGCGTGAGAACGCCTGCACGAGCTTCGCGACAGATTCGATCCTGGTGACGAACTCGAACCCAAAAAACTAGGGCCGCGTATCGTGGGAAGCCCAGCGTTCGAGACGGGTTTTTCAACAGAATTGGCCGAAAGCAGACCTTTAACAGCCCAGGCCCGCGACGTGCGCTGTTGGGCACGATTCTCGAAGCGCGCAAGACGGGGTTCAATCCCGTCTTCTCGGCTACGATGGGCGGCTACACAGACAGCGTGCAGCGATTGGGAGGCAAGGCCATGGGCGGCTTGCTGGCGACCATGACCGCGCAACTCCCCTACCCCGATGAGTCGATCGCCCAGGTGCGCTTCTGGGCATCGAAGTATCGCACCAAGTACAACGAGGAGCCGAGCGAATACGCGGTGTACGGATATCACCTGATGGACGCGTTCATTCGCGTCGCTCAAAAGGCAGGGCCGGAACTCACAACAGTATCATTCCTGCGTGTGCTCGACAGCATAGTGATCCCGCGCGACATGTTCGGCATTTCGGAGGCGATCTTCAGCCCAGCGAAGCAATTGGGGGATCCCCATGCCCGCCTGTCGCAACTGCAGGACGGTCGGTGGAGAGTGATCTCGGACTACATCACGTTCAACCGCCTGAAGGTTTTGGCCATGTCACACGCGCTCCAGGACGGCGGCGATGCCCTGGCCGCCTCCGATGCACATGGTGACCAGCGCATAGCGCCCGCCGATCCGCTGCAGTTCATGGATCGCCTTGATCGTAATGATCACACCAGTGGCCCCGACCGGATGGCCGAGGGAGATGCCGGAGCCGTTGGGGTTCACCTTGGCCGGATCCAGATCCAGCGAGCGCGTCACCGCGCACGCCTGGGCCGCGAACGCCTCGTTGGATTCAACAACATCGAGTTGCTGCACCGACAGCCCCGCCCGCTTGAGCGCAAGACGGCTGGCCGGCACTGGGCCGAGCCCCATGATCTGCGGGTCGAGCGCGGCGTGCGCATAACTCACCAAGCGCGCCAGCGGTTTCAGGCTGCCTCCCTTCACGGCGGCTCCATTGGCGAGCACCACGGCGGCGGCTCCATCATTGATCCCGGATGCATTGCCAGCGGTGACTGTCCCGGTGCCGTCGCTCCTGAACGCAGGCTTCATCTTCGCCAACTGGTCAGCCGTGACGTCGGCGCGAACATGTTCGTCGGTATCAAACAAGATGGTGCCTTTCCTGGAGGTGATCTCCACAGGCACGATCTGCGACTTGAAACGACCTTCCGCGATGGCGCGCGCGGCGCGCTGCTGGCTTTCCAGTGCCAGCTGGTCCTGCATTTCGCGCGTGATGCCATCGCGCGCCGCCACGTTTTCCGCTGTGATCCCCATGTGGATGCGGTGAAATGGATCGTGCAGCACCCCGTGCATGTAGTCGATCGCCGTCATGTCGCCCATGCGTCCGCCCCAGCGTGCCGTCGGCATGAGGTATGGGGCCCGGCTCATGGATTCGGCGCCGGCGCCTATAGCGACCTCCGCGTCGCCGAGCATCACCATCTGTGCGGCCGACACGATCGCCTGCAGGCCCGAGCCACACAAGCGGTTCACGTTAAGGGCCGGGGTTTGTTCCGGCAGTCCGGCTTCGATGGCAGCAACGCGCGACAGGTACGCGTCACGCACATCAGTGGGGATCACGTTGCCCATGACCAGATGCCCAACCGTGGCCGGATCGGCACCGCTGCGTTCGAGAGCGGATTTGACGGTTGCAGTGGCGAGCTGCGTGAGCGGCACATCCTTCAGAGCGCCGCCGAACGTGCCGATCGGCGCGCGAGCGGCACCGACGAAGAAGATTTCGCGTTGAGTTGTCATGGGTCGGGTTGTCGAGGCGGGCGGCAGCCGCCCGGTGATTGGAAAACGATATTGTAGGATGATTTTGTTCTACAATTTGCCATTAATTGCCTGCCGCCGAGCTCCATGGACTTCACTCTTTCACCCGACCTTCTCGACCTGCAGGAGCGCACCCGGACCTTCATAGCCAGCCAGATCATTCCGCTCGAAAACGAGCAAGACCCGCACGCGCACGGCCCGAGCGACGCGCTGCGTACAGAACTCGTGGCGCGGGCGCGGCGTGCCGGCCTTCTCACGCCGCACGCTTCCAGGGAGATGGGCGGCATGGCTTTGACGCACCTTGCCAAGGCGGTGGTGTTCGAGGAAGCCGGTTACTCCTTCCTGGGGCCGGTAGCGCTCAACATCAACGCCCCCGACGAAGGCAACATTCACCTGATGGACGAAGTCGCCACGGCCGCGCAGAAGGAGCGCTGGCTGCGTCCGCAGGTGGAGGGCCGCACACGCTCCTGCTTCGCGATGACCGAGCCCGACCCAGGCGCCGGCTCGGACCCTGGCATGCTGCAGACCAGGGCAGTGCGCGATGGCGACGACTACGTCATCTGCGGAACCAAGTGGATGATCACCGGTGCCGAAGGCGCCAACTACGCCATCATCATGGCCCGCATGGAAGACGGGTCGGCCACCATGTTCCTGAGCGACATGAACCGGCCAGGCATCCGGCTCGAGCGAAACCTCGACGCCATGGACCGCTGCTTTCCCGGCGGACACGGCGTGCTGAGATTCGAGAACCTGCGGGTACCCGCGGAAGACGTGCTCGGCGAACTCGGGAAGGGATTCCGTTACGCGCAGGTGCGCCTCGCGCCCGCGCGTCTCACGCATTGCATGCGCTGGCTCGGCCAGGCGCGCCGCGCCCATGACGAAGCAGTGGCGTACGCACGCAATCGGCACGCGTTCGGCAAGCCCTTGGCCGAACACGAAGGCGTCGGATTCATGCTGGCCGACAACGACATGGATATGCACACCGCGCGCCTGCACATCTGGCACACCGCGTGGCTGCTGGACCAGGGGAAGAAGTGCAACTTCGAGTCCAGCCGAGCAAAGGTCGTCTGCTCGGAGGCGCAATGGCGCGTCGTGGACCGCAGCGTGCAGGTGCTTGGCGGCCGGGGCGTGACCCGTGAATCCGCCGCCATGCGCATCTTCACCGACATGCGCGCCTTTCGCATCTACGACGGCCCGAGCGAGGTGCACCGCTGGAGCATGGCGCGAAAGATCGTCGAGCAGAAAGAGCAGCGCTGATGAACGCGCTGGATCGCTTCCGGCTGGATGGCCGCTTCGCCCTGATCACCGGAGGTTCCAGCGGGCTGGGCCCGCACTTTGCGAAGCTGCTCGCCTCCGCGGGCGCACGTGTCGCGCTGGGCGCGCGACGCACGGACAAGCTGCACGCGCAGGTGGAAATCATCGTGCAGGACGGTGGAGAAGCACGCGCCGTTGCCCTCGACGTCACCGATTCGGCGAGCGTGAAACGCTGCCTGGATGAACTGGCCACCTGGGGTGCGCCTGACATTGTGGTCAACAACGCGGGCGTCACGGTCACCAAGCCGCTGCTCGAGCAAAGCGAGGCCGACTACGACGCGGTGCTCGATGCCAACCTGAAGGGCGCCTGGTTGATCGCCACCGAGGCGGCACGCCGCATGCGCGCTGCCGGTCACGGCGGGTGCATCGTCAACGTCGCCTCCATCCTGGGGGAGCGGGTGGCCGGCGGCGTCGCTCCCTATGCAATTTCCAAGGCTGGACTGGTGCAGGCGACCAAGGCGATGGCGCTCGAACTCGCGCGCTACAGCATCCGTGTCAACGCCCTGCTACCCGGCTACGTCGTCACCGGCTTCAATCGCGACTTTCTCGCATCCGAAGCCGGCCGCAAGCTCCAAAGTCGCATCCCGACCCGCCGCTTCAGTGAACTGCGCGACCTCGACGGGCCGATGCTGCTGCTGGCCTCGGACGCTGGCGCGGCGATGACCGGAGCCACCCTGGCCGTCGATGGCGGACACCTCGTGAGCTCCTTATGAACAGACCGGACACGAGGGCGCTGGCGGAGTGGCTACGCACGCAGTCGATCGCCACCGGCGATGACGTCGCACTGAAATCGCTGGCCGGCGGTCAGTCGAATCCAACCTTCCTCGCGGACACGGGCGATCGCCACGTCGTGCTGCGCACGAAGCCGCGGGGGCTGCTCCTGGCCTCCGCGCATGCGATCGATCGCGAGTACCGCGTGATGAAAGCCTTGCAGGACACTGAGGTGCCGGTGCCGCGGATGCTCGCTTATTGCGCGGACGCCGGTGTTCTGGGCACCGAGTTCTTCGTCATGGAGTTCCTCGAAGGTCGCGTTTTCATGGACCAGTCGTTGCCGGGCGTAACCCCGGCGGCGCGCAGCGCCATGTACCGCGATATGAACCGCGTCATCGCGGCACTGCACAGGGCCGATTACCGCGAGCTGGGTTTGGGCGACTTCGGAAAGCCCGGTAATTACTTCGCGCGCCAGATCGGCCGCTGGTCGCGCCAGTGCGAGGCCTCCTCCATTCCTTTGCCCGCCGCGATGCGTCGCCTGATGGACTGGTTGCCGCAGCATATCCCCGCGGACGACACCACGGCTGTCGTCCACGGCGACTATCGCCTCGACAACGTGGTGTTCCATCCGACCGAGCCGCGCATCATCGGAGTGCTCGATTGGGAGCTGTCGACGCTGGGCCACCCGCTGGCGGACTTCTCCGCACACTGCATGAGCTGGCACATCGCGCCGCAACTGTGGCGCGGCATCGCCGGATTGGATCTACAGCAGTTGGGGATACCGACCGAGGCCGAGTACATGCGGCTGTACGTGGATGCGACCGGCCTCGATCCCGCGCGGCACTGGGACTTCTATCTCGCGTTCAACCTGTTCCGCATGGCGGCGATCCTGCATGGAATCGCGCAGCGCGCCGCGGACGGCACCGCCGCAGCGGCCGATGCACTGGAGACGGGGCGCAAGGCGGAACCGCTGGCGGAACTCGGCTGGCAGTGCGCGTTACGATACAGCGGATGATCATCGCCTCGGACAACGTCAGCGAGCAGGAGGACCGCAGCGCAGCCGACGTTGTCTTGACCGGCATTCTTTACGCGTTGGAAGCGCGCCAATTGGTTCCCGGTCAGCGCCTGGTGGAAGTGGACCTGGCGGCATCGTTCGAAGTCAGTCGCAATTCAGTGCGCGAAGCGTTGCAGCGGCTTGCAGCGGAGGGGGTCGTCGAACTGTCGCGACACAAGGGAGCCGCCATCCGGCTGCTCTCCTTGCAGGAGACGCTGGACGTGCTCGATGTAGCGGAGCGCATCAGCGGACTGCTGGCCAAGGCAGCGGCTCGCGCGGTGGGCCAAGGCGCTGACGGGGAGTCGTTGGCGGCCGCAGTCGGCGCGCTGGTCGCCGGCGCCGACGCTGGCGACTCGGCGGCTTTTGCAAAGGCGAGGCGCGCGTACTATCGCGCCCTGCTCTCGCTCGCAAACAACCGCGAACTGCGGCGCCTGTTCGCGAGCATCCAAATGCCCATCGTCTATGCGCAGTACACCTTGCCCGATTTGCAGCAGATTCGGTTGCAAGATTACCAGGTGATTGCTCGCGAAGTGCTGGCAGGTGACGAGGACGGCGCCGACTTGGCAGCAATGGCACACGTACAAAGCGTTCGTGCTGCCATCCTGAGGCAGGCGTCGGCCGAAACGCCGCGCGTGTGGGCCTCCTCGCCCAAACCCATTGCCGCGCCGCACACGCGCGACCGGGATTCTCAGAGACCTCGCCGCCAAGACTAGCACGTCGCTCCTCACTGGACGTCACGGATCTGCTGCAGTGCGCCAGGATCCTCAATGGTCGTGAGGTCACCCGGGTCCCGTCCTTCGCAAACAGCCTGGATCGCGCGGCGCAGCAGCTTGCCGCTGCGGGTCTTGGGCAGCATGGTGACGAAGTGCACCCGCGCCGGGCGGGCGACCGCACCGATCTGCTCGTCGACCAGCTTCATGATCTCGCCTTCGAGCTTCAGCTTCGCGTGGTCGTCGGGCAGCGCCGAGGCGTCCTTGACCACCGCGAACGCCATCGCGACCTGCCCCTTGAGCGGATCGGCGACGCCGACCACAGCGACTTCAGCGACGTTCGGGTGGCTGGAAATGCTCTCCTCGATCTCGCGCGTGCCCAGTCGATGCCCGGCCACGTTGATCACGTCGTCGGTGCGGCCCAGGATGTAGAAGTAGCCGTCCTCGTCGCGGATGCCCCAGTCGAAGGTGCTGTAGACCTGCTGCCCCGGAATACTGGACCAATAAGTCTCCACGTAACGCTCGTCGTCGCCCCAGACGGTCTGCATGAACCCTGGCGGCGTTGGGCCCTTGACCACCACCACCCCCTTCTGTTTCGGCCCGGTCAGCTCCTCACCGGTGGCCTCGTGCACGATGCGCACGTCGAAGCCGTACATCGGCACGCCGGGGCTGCCGAACCTGCTGGCCTTCTTCTCCACGCCATTGGCGATGGTCAGGATCGGCCAGCCGCTTTCGGTCTGCCAATAGTTGTCGATGATGGGAACGCCCAGGCCTTCATGGATCCAGCGCCCGGTGGGCTCGTCGAGCGGCTCGCCGGCCAGGAACAGCGCCTTGAGCGTGGAGAGGTCGTATTTCTTCAGGAAGGCCGAGTCATGCTTCTTCAGCACACGCACGGCCGTCGGCGCGCTGAACATGCCCGTCACCTTGTGCTTCTCCACCAGGCTCCACCAGATGCCGGCGTCGGGGCGGACCGGCAAGCCCTCATACATGATGGTCGCCATGCCGGCGATCAGCGGCCCATACACGATGTAGCTGTGGCCCACCACCCAGCCGATGTCGCTGGTGGAGAAGAAGGTCTCCCCGGGCTCACCCAGGAAGATGTGCTTCATGCTGGCGGCGAGCGCCACCGCGTAGCCGCCCACGTCCCGCTGCACGCCTTTCGGCCGGCCCGTGGTGCCGCTGGTGTAGATCGTGTAGCTGGTGTCGGTGGCTTCGAGCCAGGTGCAGGGGACTTCCGTGCGTGCGTGCTGTTCGGCCAACGTGGCCCAGTCGTGGTCGCGCCCGGGCACTTTCTCCATCGGGGCCAAACCACGATCGACCAAAAGCACCGCGTCGGGCTTGTGCTGCGACAGGCGAATGGCCTCATCGAGCAAGGGCTTGTACGCCAGCACCTTGCCTGCGCGCGAGCCCGCGTCGGCACTGACGATGATGTTGGGTGAGAAGTCGTCGATGCGTGAGGCCAACGAAACCGAGGCGAAGCCGCCGAAAACGACGCAGTGGATGGCGCCGATGCGCGCGCACGCCAGCATGGCAAAGGCTGCTTCCGCGACCATCGGCATGTAGATCAGCACGCGGCTGCCCTTGCCCGCCCCAAGCGCCTGCATCGTCGCCGCCATCGTCTGCACTTTGCGGTGCAACTCGCGAAAGGTGTAAACACGTTCCTGGTCGGTCTCGCTCGAAACGCAGATCAGCGCCGGCCGATCGGCCTCGGCTTCCAGGTGCCGGTCCACCGCGTTGTGGCACAGGTTGGTCTGGCCGCCGACGAACCAGCGCACGAACGGCGGTCTGCTGGCGTCGCAAACTTGCCTGGGCTGCACGTGCCAATCGATCAGGCGTGCCTGTTCGGCCCAGAACATGTCCGGGTGCTGCAACGAACGCTGGTGGAAATCTTGGAAGGAAGGCATTGGAGTCGCTCGCGGCCAATCTAGCCCGGGTGTGATGTTGGGAATGACGGGAATTTCAAGCTGCCGAGCGGTGCGATGTGCTGGAAGCTCCTCATGCGAAGGCGCCAGAGCCGACGCTCAGCGGCCGCGCCACTGCGGCGCCCGGCGTTCGTTGAACGCAGCCAAACCCTCGCGCGCGTCTTCCGTCTGGATCATGGACGGAATCGCCGTCTCCGTGAACGCCATCATCTGGTGGAAATCCATAGCCTCTACGGCGCGCATGGCGTACTTGCCGCGCCGCAGGGCAAGCGGGGAAACCGCCAGGAGGTCGGCGACCAGCGCGTCGACAGCCTGGTCGAGCTCCGCGAACGGCACCACCTTGTTCAGCAAACCGAGCCCGAACGCTGTGGCAGCGTCGATCGGCCGGCCCGTCATGCACATCTCGTTGAGAATCCGCCGCGGGATCAGGTCGCGCAAGGTGGTCAGGATCTGCATCGGGAAGATGCCGACCTTCACTTCCGGCAGACCGAACCTGGCGGTGTCGCAGGCGATCGCCATGTCGCACAGGCCGAACAGGCCCATGCCGCCGGCCACGCACACGCCGTTGATGCGGCCCACGATTGGTGTGCGGCACGCATGAACGGCGCGTGACAGCTCGCCCAGCGGCGACTGCAGGCGGGCGAAATCGGGCTTGAAGGGTGTGTCGCCCGGCGTCAGGTCGGCCCCCGCACAGAAGGCCTTGTCGCCCTCGCCGGTCAGCACGATCACGCGCACGGAGGAATCATCGGACGCGGCCTTCACGGCGTCGCGCAAGGCCAGGAGCAGGGCATCCGTCACGGCATTGCGACGCTGCGGCCGGTTGAGCGTCAGTCGCAGCACCGGCCCATCACGCCGGACCAGCAGGTCGTCACCGGCGGCAGTGACCATCGTCGGGGTTTCGTTCAAATCAGGGCTCCTCGTTGTCCTTCATGCATCGAGATGGGCGCGCCTCGCCTCAGTCGGCTGCGGCCCCGGAATAACCTGGCTCCGTATCGGCGAGCCACGCCGTCGGGACGCGAATCGGATGGCACAACACGACCTGCGACAGCGTCTTGCCCAGCGGGTCATTGCGCAGCGACGCCGCGCCTCCTCCGCCAAGGGCTTGCTGCAGAACGAAGTTGTAGGCGTTCACGCCCGGCACCTCGTAGCGCGTCACCGGACCGCGTGCGAGGTGGGCGAACCACCGTGCCACGGCTTCTGAGCCGAGTTGCTCCCCGATCAGGTGGGCGAATTGGGGTTTGCGGGCGATGACTGCAAGGTGCGCGGTGTCGCCTTTGTCGCCGCTGCGCGCAACGGCGATCGCTGAAAGCGGAACGGTCTTGCGCTCGCCTTTGGGAGTGTCGGCCGTCCCGTAGCGGATGCCCGGGAATGGTTCCGCGCATCCCCTCACGGCGATCTGCGGAAGCGCTTCCCGCTCGCCATCCACGTCCACCGTGATGGGCACGCGTTGCTTGTCCCAGAGGAAGGAGAACAGGCGGAAGACCGGCGAGATCTTGGGTCGGCCGCTGAAACCGGTGGTGCCCGGTGCGCCCATGATGCCCATTGGCGCGACCTCGGTGGCGAGGATGCGCAGGGCTTTCTCGTTGCGATGGCGGGCGGAGAGCCGCACGACCACCTCGCGCGCATCGGGTCGCGCATGTTGGCCGAACGAAGCTGTTTCGCCTCCGAGCACTTCGAGGTTGGTCTCGGTGAAGTCTTCGTGCCCGGCCTCGGCCATCAGCCGCCGGCTGCGTTTGAAAATGGCCTCAGCGGCCCGCCGGCCCATGGCAACGGCATCGGCGCCCACGAAGGTCAGCGTCGTCGAGAGCCGGTATCCATCGAGCCACGTGGCACTGACCTTGTACGTTGATGTCGGAGCCCCACCCCGGGCACCGGAGACGTGAACCTTGTTATCGCCCGCTGCGCTGATGGTGACGCCGGTGAAATCGCAACGCACATCCGGCAGCAGATAGTTGGCCGGATCCGTAATCTCGTAGAGCATCTGCTCCGCGACAACAAGGGGCTGAATCAGGCCACCGGTGCCTTCCGGCTTCGACAGGACGAAACTGCCGTCGGCATAGCACTCGGCGATGGGATAACCCATGTTGTCCCAGCCCGGGACCTTCCACCAGTCCGTGAACAAGCCGCCTGTCGTCTGCGTCGTGCATTCCAGGATGTGCCCGACGAGGCTTCCTGCCGCGAGGCGATCGTAGTCGTCGGTGCTCCAGCCGAAGTGATGGATCAGTGCGGCCAGCGCCAACGAACTGTCCACGACGCGCCCGGTAATGACCACGTCGGCGCCGCGGCGCAGCGCGGCCACGATCGGCAACGCGCCGAGATAGGCGTTCATGCTGGTGAGGGAGGACGGCAATGGCGCGCCAGAGAAGGCTTCCGTCACGCCTTCAGCCTGCACGGCCGCCTGCTGCGGCAAAAGGTCGTCACCCTCGACGACGGCAATGCGCAACGACACGCCGGCCACCTCCGCCGCCGTGCGCAACGCGCGCGCGCAGGCCTGCGGATTCATTCCGCCCGCGTTGCTGAGGAGGATCGTCTTGCGCACCGCGATCTCCTTCAGCATGGGGGCCACAGCGACGACGAAATCGGTTGCGTAGCCGTGTTCCGGATTCTTGGTGCGGGCGTTCGCCATGATCGACAGAGTCAGTTCCGCCAGATAGTCGAACACGAGCACGTCCGTGTTGCCGTGCCGCACCAGTTGCTCCACCGCTTTGTTGCTGTCGCCCCAGAAGGCGCAGGCGCCGCCGATGCGCAGCGATCGCTTGGAGGTCATGTCCTTGTTCCTTGTTTCAGCAGGAGATGGAATCGCGGGAATGGCATGAGGTCATCGCCCGCAGATTCGCTGCCGCCCGGGAACGTCATCGAGGCTCTGCGTCACGTTCTCGCCGATTCGGCGCAAGATGATTGGGCGCAGTCAGTGCTCAGCCATGAGCCGCCCATAGCCATCGATCTGATCCGGGATGCCGTTGGTGCGAAGGGCGTGCCAGTAGGTTGCGGCGTTCACCGCAATCACTGGCAGGTTCAGCCATCGCTCGGCCTCATCGGCAATACGGGCCATGCACATGTTCGCGCCGAATTGAATGATCGCACTGGGTTGGCCAGCCGCCAGCTCCCGCAATTTTTCTCGCAGCGTCTCGCCGGTAACATGAGCGATTCCTACCGTAGTGCGGCAGGCCAGATGGCGCGAGTCAGCCAATTCATAACCGGCCGCACCCAAGAAGTCGGAAATATGCTCTTCCGCAGCAGGCTGATACGGTGTGACTACGCTGACCCGGCCCCCCGTTATGCCGTAGGCGCGCAGCGCCGCGGGTATCGCGCTACCTGCGTGCACCAGTTTGAGGTTCGCTCCAAACTTGGCGCGCAGTCGCGCTTCAATGGCCGCTCCTGCCCGGGGGTCTCCGTACACGGCCTCGATGGAAACACCCATCACGACGGCATCGGGTTCGCAGGTCAGCACCCGCTCTACAGCAGCATCCAGCGACTCGTCGATGTTGCGCACAACTTGCGCCCACGACGCCGTATCGTGAATCTCAATGTCATCACGTATATGCATTCTTGCAATGTGATTAGTGACTCCGCGCGGCCTCATGCCGTCGTATTCGGGTTGAACGACTGTGTTAACAGACGGAGTCACCACACCGAGCTTGAGCCGAAAACCTAGCTGATCCACTTTAAGTCCCCATTTGAAATTGATTCTGCGTCGGCACAGGCGTAGGACGATCGCATGCTTCTCTTCACTTACCTGGTGCCGGAATTGGGCGCCAGAAGGCGTATTGCGATAGAATGCAAAAGGCCGGCGCGGAGGCCGAAGCGACCACGCAGCAGCTTTGCTTTTCTAAGACTGACGGCAGCTATGATGGCCATCGTGTTGCCCCAGACGCCAGTTTTCCGTCAGGCGGAAGAAGGCGCTTGCAGGTTTGCTTCTTGACCAGGTGTCGATTCGGGTAAGACTTCCGGGTCGAGCGCCTTGTAGTGTGCGCCGGCAACTCTTAGCGTGTCGTTTAGCTGCGGGCCCCGGAGACAATTGATGGAGAAGGACGCCGATTTTGTCAACTCCCTCGCGAGGGGCATGCGGATCCTGACTTGCTTCACGGCTGCCGAGGAAGAACTCGGGAATGGTCAAATCGCCCGCAGGTCCGGGTTGCCGCCTGCTACGGTCGCCCGCTTGACGCACACCCTCACCGAGCTGGGCTATCTCCGCAGCGTGCCGTTGCGACGAACATACGCCATCACGCCCAAGGTACTGGCGATCGCATACCCGCTTCTTGCCGCGCTGCCGGAGCGCGCACTGCTGCGGCCCCACATCCACAGGCTGACGGCCGAAACCGGCGGCTCCGTGTGCGTCGCTGTGGCGGACCGCCTGCAGTCTGTGTATGTCGAGGTATGGAGGGGAAGCAATGGGGAGCAGTTGCCTGACATAGGCACCCAGCGTCACCTGCTCGAAAGCTCGGCTGGTTGCGTCCTCTTTGCGAGCAGCAAGGCAGCGGCGCGGGAGGCGCTGCTTCACCAGATGTGCGTTGCCGAACCGGACCGGGCCGACTCGCTTCGGGAATGCGCCCGGATGGCTGTAGAACAATACGAACGCTACGGCATGTGCCACGCGACCAGCCGACTTGTCCCGGGATGGACAGGAGTGGCGATGCCGCTGGCCGGTTTCAATGGGCACCGGCTGGCTGTGAGCCTGGGCATGGCTTACGGGGCCGTATCGCCCGAGGAACAGATCCAACGGGTAGGAAGCCAATTGGCAGCGACGGTTGCGCACATACAGGCCGCCATCCATTCCGCAGCACTTCGCGCGGACAAGGTCATTTAGGTCGCTTCAGTCCTTCCGCAGGAGCCCAGTACCCGTACCTGTCGCCTTGCTGCATCGCGTAATGCGCCAAGCGATCGAGCAGGTGCCGGCTGCCCAGGCGCTGCCCGTAGAACATGGGGCCGCCACGTTCCGGCGGAAATCCATAACCCGACAGCCACACGACGTCGATGTCGGAACTGCGGTATGCAATGCCTTCCGCGATGATCCGCTGCCCTTCGTTGATCAACGGCAAGAGGCAGCGCTCGACGATTTCGCCAGCCTCGATCGCAGATTCGCGGCCCGGATGTCCAACGCGCTGCGCCAACTGGCGAATGGCGGTCACACTCTCCGGATCTTCTATCGTTCGCCGGCCCTCGTAGCGGTAGAAGCCCTGGCCGGTCTTCTGGCCGAGCCGCCCTTGCGCGTGCATCTCGCGACACACGATGCGATACATAGGATCGTCGGGGAGCGCACCCTGCTTTGCACGTTCGTCAACCACCTTCGCAACGACGTCGACCCCGGCGAGATCCATCATCCGGCAAGGCCCCATCGCCATGCCGAATTGCTCCAGCGCGTCATCGATCTGCCGGGGTGATGCTCCCTCGAGGAGCAGCGCTTCGGTTTCGCGCAGGTACGGCTCCAGCATGCGATTTCCGATGAAACCCCAGCACACGCCACTCACCACAGGATCCTTCCCGAGCCGTCGGGCCAGACCGAGGACGGTGGCGAGTACATCGGGCGACGTTTCCTTGCCGCGCACGATCTCCAGCAGGCGCATGACGTTGGCGGGGCTGAAGAAGTGCATGCCGACGAAGTCGGGCGCGCACCCGCTCGCCGCGGCGAGCAGGTCAATGTCCAGGGTGGACGTGTTGCTTGCGATGATGGCACCGGGCCGGCACCGGGCCCCGAGTTCCCGCGCGACCTGGAGTTTGACCTGCAGGTCCTCGAACACGGCTTCGATCACGAGATCGCAAGACGCAAGCTCGTCGTAGCCGGTGCGCAGCTGGATGCATCCGGCCCGCAGGGCGGCCTCGGATTCCGTCAGCTTGCCCGCGGTTGCGAGGCGGCGATACTCGTCGTCGACTGCTTCGCGCGCCAGCGCAGCACGTGCCTGGTCGACCTCCACCAGCTCGATCGGAATCCCCGCGTTGGCGAAAGCCATCGCGATGCCGCGCCCCATGGTGCCGCCGCCGAGGATCCCGACTTTGTCGATCCGCCGCGGCTCGGTGCCCGCCGGGACGTCGGGGGACTTCTGGGCTTCGCGTCGGGCGAAGAAGCCGTGCTGCAGAGCGGCCGCTGCCTCGGACGAGTTGCAGGCAACGAAGCGCTCACGCTCGAGAAGGACGCCCTCGTCGAATCCGAGTCGCGTCGAAGCCTCCACGCATTCCGCAATATTGAGTGCTGCCTGGCGCTGACCGCGCTTTTTCGAGGCAGCGTCGACGATCAGCGCCAGGTCGGCGGCCTCGATGGAAGTTGCAGGCGGGAGGTCGCGCACGCGGCGCACGCCGGTGGCGCCCTCCAGGACCTGGTTCGCGAAGGCGACTGCTTCGGTGCTAAGGTCGCCTTCCACCAGCGTGTCGACCAGGCCGATCCGAAGCGCCTCGCTACCGTCCGCCGTGCGTCCGGTGAGCATCAGATCCGCCGCGTTCTTGCAACCGACCAGGCGGGGCAGCCGCTGCGTCCCACCCGCGCCCGGGAGTACGCCCAGGAGGATTTCCGTCAGACCCATGCGCGCGTCCGCAGTGGCAACCCGATAGTGGCAGCCCAATGCCAGTTCCAGCCCTCCGCCGAGCGCGGAGCCGTGGATCGCGGCGATCACCGGCTTCGTCATGCTGTCGATGCCGCTCGTGATCTCGAGCGGGTCGCGACCGGCAAACATGGCGGCACCGCCCTGCTGGAACTCGCCGATGTCCGCGCCAGCGCTGAACATCCGGCCCCCGCCGCGCAGCACCACTGCGCGTACGGACGCATCTTCTTCCAGGGCCGTCAGCATTCCCCACAAGCGCGTACGAACTTCCCTGGAAAGCGCATTGACGGGCGGGTTGACGATTGACACCACGGCTACGGCTCCGTGCTGTTCCATTTGGAGGACTTCATTCATAGAAACCATTCATCCTTCATGTCGAGGGGCGTTCTGTCGAAGCGATTCAGGAGCGCAAATTGCGCGCCCGTGACAGGCAGTTCCCAACGGAAATAGAACTCCGCGGCCTGAAGCTTCCCGCGCAGGTAGTCGGTATCAGCGGCGGTGGCGACCGCGGCAAGGCCGCGCATGGCGACCGAGGCTTGCTTCAGCCAGATCCAGGCCATGACGACCCGGCCGAACGCGTCGAGGTACACCGTTGCATTGGCCAGGGCCAGGTCCATGTCTGCCGCCTGTCTTTCCCGGATCAGGGCGGTCGTGCGCGCGAGTTCCTCCAGTGCTTCCTGAAGGCTTCGGCTGTGGTCGCGCAACTGTCCGTGTTCGTGCGCACGCTGCGCCTCCGACACGATGGTCGAGCGCAGCAGTTCGAACGCAGCGCCCTCCTGCATGACGATCTTCCGAGCCAGCAGGTCCAGGGCGTGGATCGCCTCCGTGCCTTCGTGGATCGGGTTCAGGCGCTGATCCCGGTAGAGTTGCTCCAGGGGATAGTCGCGCGTATAACCCGCTCCGCCCAGCACCTGCATGGCCAAGTCGTTCGAGGCGCAGCCATACCTGGCGGGCCAGGACTTGACCACCGGGGTCAGCAGGTCCAGCAACAGCTGCGCCGAAGCGCGCTGCTGCGGGTCGGGGTGCGTGTGCTGGTCCTCGAACAGCGAAGTGGCATACATGCACAAGGCCAGGGAGCCCTCCGCGTAGACCTTCTGCGCGATCAGCATGCGGCGCACATCGGCGTGCTCGATCAGTCGCACCTGCGGCGACAGCGGGTCCTTGGCCGAGGGCAAGCGCCCCTGCGGCCGCTCGCGCGCGTAGCCCAGCGATTCGGCGAAGCCGCTGTACGCGAGGCAGGCGCCCATCAGGCCGACCCCGATGCGCGCTTCGTTCATCATCTGGAACATGTGGGCGAGCCCGCGGTTCGCCTGGCCCAGCAGGAACCCGACTGCGCCTCGTGTTTCGCCAAACGAGAGGACGGTGGACGTCAGGTTGTGCCACCCCATCTTGTGCAGCAATCCGGCCAGGGCCACGTCGTTGCGCTCGGCCGGGCGACCCGCGCCATCGGCCAGCCACTTGGGGACCAGGAACAGCGAGATGCCCCGCGCGCCCGGCGGTGCGCCCTGGATCCGGGCGAGCACCATGTGCACGATGTTGCCGGTGATGTCCTGGTCCCCGCCGGAGATGAACATCTTCTGCCCGAAGATCCGGTAAGTCCCGTCCGGCTGCGGCACCGCGTAGGTCTTGATGTCGCCGAGCGCGGAACCCTGCCCCGGTTCCGTGAGGCACATGGTACCGGCGGCGTCGCCAGTGCCCATGGCAGCAAGGTACCGTCGCTTCAGTTCATCGCTGCCGAACGAGCGCAGCAGGTTGGCCGCGCCGATCGAGAGGAATGGATATCCCGCGGTAGACACGTTGGCGCAGAAGAACAAGGACATCGCAGCGCGCAGGATTACCTCCGGCAGTTGCAGGCCGCCCTCGTCTTCGTCCCAGTGCGCGCTGAGGAAACCGGCTTGCGCGAAGCCCTGCCAGGCTTCATGCGCTCCCCGGATAACGACGGCGCCGCCCTCGCGGAAGACGGGTTCGTGCTGGTCGCCCTTGGCGTAGTGGGGCGCGAACAGCTCTGTGGCGATCCGCCGGGCTGCCTGCAGCGTCTGCTGGAACACCTCGCGAGAATGATCTGCATAGCGCGCTCGCGCGGCGAGATCTGCGGTGTCGAGAAACTCGTACAGCAGGAAGTCGAGTTCGCGTTCAGTGATGAGTGCGGGCATGGGTTGTGCTGCGTGATTACGGGATATGAGTCGAGGATGCATGGCCAGTGGGGGCGCACGCTGAAAGCTGCACCTTCAGGGCAGCACGGCGCACCTGCTGCGCATGGCCTTCTTGTCGATCTTGCCGACGCTGGTGCGGTCCAGCGCCTCCACGAGCATCACCTGCTGCGGAACCGCAAATTTCGAAACCAAGCCCTTGGCAGCGTAGGACGCAACGTGTCGGCGGATGGCCTCAGGCATTCCGCTCGCGTCGGCCGTGGCACGTGCGACCACGAACGCGACTGGCCGTTCGCCCCACTTCTCGCTCGCGGCGCCGACCACCGCCACTTCGGCGACGCCGGAATGACGTGAAATGATGTCCTCGATTGACAGCGATGAGACCCATTCACCACCAGTCTTGATGACGTCCTTCAGGCGGTCCGTGATCTGGACACATCCCTGTGCATCCATGCACCCGATGTCCTGCGTGTGCAGATACCCACCGCGCCACAAGGACCGGGTCGCCTCGGCGTCCCCGGCATACGACTGTGTAAGCCAAGGTGCGCGCACCACGATCTCGCCGGGTGTGCTGCCGTCGCGGGGCACGTCCCGCATCTGCTCGTCCACCACACGCAGTTCCACTAAGGGCAGGGGCAGGCCCGTCTTGCCCCGCGCCGCCAGTGCGTCTTCACCCTGCAGCCCTTGCGTGACGCGTGTCAAGGTGAGGAAAGGGCAGGTTTCGGACATTCCGTAGCCCGCGAACACTTCCATGCCTTGCCCCAATGCCCGCTCGAGCAGTCCTCGCGCCAGGGCAGCACCGCCGATGATCATCTTCCACCCGGAAAGGTCGGCGCCGCACTCCGCTGCCGAGTCCAGCACCATCTGCAGGATGGTCGGCACGCAATGCGAGTAGGTGACGCCCTCGCGCCGTCGCAGCTCGATCAGCGCACGAGGCTCGTAGCGCCCCGGGTAGACCTGTTTCACGCCGAGGACGGTGGCGACATACGGGATGCCCCAGGCGTGAACGTGGAACATCGGGGTGATCGGCATGTACACGTCGCCCTGACGAAGGCTTTGCCCATCCGGCGCGCTCGCGAGGGCGCCCAGTGTCGCAAGCGTATGGACGACCAGCTGTCGATGCGTGAAACACACGCCTTTCGGCATGCCCGTGGTCCCGGTAGTGTAGAAGGTCGTCGCGACCGCGTTTTCATCGAAGTCCTCGAACTCGAACGTGCCGCTCGCTTGCGACAGGAGCGCTTCGTATTCCCCGTGGAACCGCTCCGGGCTGGTGCCGGGGCGCGCATCCTCGTCGATCACGAGCACGGCGCGAACGGCGCTCAACCTCCCCAGCATCGGCTCGAGCACCGGCAGGAACTCCCGGTTGACGATCACGACCTCGGCATTCGCATGCCCGATCGTGTACTCGATCTGCTCCGGCGCCAGCCTGATGTTCACCGTGTGCAGGACCGCCCCGAGCATCGGTACCGAAAAATAGCACTCCAGGTACCGGTGGCTGTCCCAGTCGAGGATGGACACAGTGGTGCCATGGCCCACGTCGATGCCGGTCAGGGCATTGGCAAGCTTGGCGATGCGAGTCTTGAGATCACGGTACGTGTAGCGGACCCGGTCCCGGTAGACAATCTCCTGGTCGCCGGCAACCAGCAGCGGCGTGCGCAGCAGGCTCTTGATCAGCAGCGGTTCTGCGTGCGCCGCAAATTCGGCGGCAATCGTCTTCAAGGGCATTATTTCTTTCGTGATCTGGAAATTCGGCCGGGCGCCGCCGAGATGTCATGCACGATGCGGCCCGCGTCCAGCGTATCGATCTTGTCGCCCGGAATGTCCATCAGGATCCGGCTGCGGTCGGGGGGCAGGAGGGTGGTCAGATGCTGGACAGGGCGCGCGTCCTGATCGTGCATCAGGCGCACAAGCTTGATCAGCGGCGAACCGATATCCACCTGCAAATGCGCGGCCACTTCAGGGCTCGCCGTCTGCGCGCTGATCTCCTGGATCACGCGGCCGAAATGCACACCAAGGTCCTGCATGATCTCGTACAACGCCCTCCTGCGCATGGCAGCCATCGTGATCCGTTTGCCCACGCTCCCGGGCACCCACGCCTCGGTGAACATGATCGGCGCCCCGCAGGAGCTTCGCACCCGGAAAACATGCAACGCGGGCTCGCCATCCTCTAGGTGCAGCAGCGCTGCGATGTCGGGATAGGGCGCCACACGCTCGGCGCCCAGCACGCGAACCTCGGTTTCGGCGGCGACTTGGCGCAGCGAGTCCATGACGCCCAGATTGGGCATCGAGCGCGCCTGCTGCGGCCCACCTGTGACAAAGGTGCCTCGGCCGGCGCGGCGCTCAACCACTCCGAGCGCCGCCAAGTCCGCGAGCGCCCGCCGGATCGTGATGCGCGAAACACCGAAGCGGTCACAGAGACCTTCTTCGCTGGGCAGCGCTCCCGTACCCGCATACATGCCACGCGCGATCTCGTCGCGCAGCACCACGAACAATTGGCGGTGCAGCGCCGTTCCGGTGGAACGCGCGACGCTGGTCTCGCGGGAAAGTCCGTTTGGCTTCATGGGGGTTTAGCTCCGGGGTTGACCGGGGATAGAGTTAATAATACTATAACAATGCTACAACTTCAACCGAACAAGGATCCACGTGAGTCCTTCTGCCCTGCTGCGACAGCAGCTTGCTTCCGACCGGATGCTCGTCGCTCCCGGTGCCTATGACGCCATAGGTGCCCGCTTGATCGCGCAAGCCGGCTTCGGCGCCGTTTACATGACCGGCGCGGGAACCTCGGCCGCTTGCGGCTTCCCGGACTTTGGCCTGCTCTCCATGAGTGAAATGGTGGAAAACGCCGCGCGAATGGCCGCCGCAGTGCAGTTGCCGCTGATTGCCGATGCGGACACCGGCTACGGCAACGAGCTGAACGTCACGCGCACCGTGCGGGCGTACGAAGCGCGTGGCGTGGCGGCGATCCACATCGAGGACCAGGAGTCGCCCAAGCGCTGCGGTCACCTCGACGGCAAACTCGTGACCCCTCGTAAGGAGTTCATTTCGAAGATCCGCGCGGCCACGCAGGCCCGGCGCTCGCCGGACTTCGTCATCATCGCCCGCACCGATTCCCGGGCCACGCTTGGCCTGGACGAGGCGATCTCGCGCGCGAACGACGCGCTGGACGCGGGCGCGGACATGGCATTCGTGGAAGCCGCGGAGTCCGTCGACGAGCTTTCCGCCATCCCCCGCCGGGTCCGGGGACCGTGCCTGCTGAACGCCGTCCAGGGTGGCAAGACGCCCCCGGTTAGCATGGAGCAGGCGGAAGGAATGGGTTACAAGCTGGCGATCGTGCCCGGACTCCTGCTGATGGCCGCCGTCCAGGCCGGGGAGAACGCGCTCGCGCATTTGCGCTCGACCGGGCAGCCGCCGGACGCGGGCATGACCGTCGGCGACCTGTTCCGCCGCTTCGGTTCCGACGAGTGGAACGACTTGCGCGAGCGCTTCAATGCGGGCGCGCGCGGCTGAAATGGCTGGCGAAACGCTGTTCGACAAGCTCTGGGCCGCGCACGTGGTGCGCGATCTGGGCGACGACTGGGCACTGCTGCACGTCGACCGCCACCTGATGCATGATCTCGGCGGCGGGCCGGCGTTCGCTGAACTGGCGCGGCGGGGGCTGGAACTGCACAATCCCGAGCTCACGTTTGCGACGCCCGACCACTCCATGGCCAGCGCGCCGGGCCGCGTGAGCACCACCTTCCCGCTCGGCGGGCGCCTGCACGACGCGTTGCGTGGCGGTGCGCAAGCCGCCGGAGTGCAATTCTTCGACATCGGCGATCCAGCTCATGGCATCGTGCACGTCATGGCGCCGGAGCAGGGCATCGTGCTTCCGGGTCTCTCGGTCGTCTGCACCGACAGCCACACGTGCACCAACGGTGGCATTGGCGCGCTGGCGTTCGGGATCGGCACGTCCGAGAGCGTGCATGTGCTGGCGACACAGACCGTTCGCCAGAAGAAGCCCGCGCAGATGCGCATTCGCTGCGAAGGTCGGCTCGCCCCAGAGGTGACTGCCAAGGACCTCGCTCTCTACCTTATCGGTCGACTCGGCGCTGCCGCAGGCACCGGCTACGCGATCGAGTTTGCGGGGACAGCCGTCGAAGCACTCGAGGTCGAGGAGCGCCTGACGCTCTGTAATCTCGCAGTGGAACTGGGCGCGCGCTTCGGCCTGATCGCGCCGGACGAGCGCACGCTGGCCTGGGTCGAGGGGCGACCGAAAGCGCCGAAGGGTGAGTCCTTCAAAGCGGCAGCGAGTTACTGGCGCGGGTTGCACACCGACCCGGACGCGGCCTTCGCACGCGAAGAGGTGTTCGATGCTGCCGACGTGGTGCCAATGGTGACCTGGGGGACGAGTCCGCAGGACGCGGCTTCCATCACGGACGTCATTCCGGCTACTGCCACACGATCGGCGGACGCATTGGCAGCGCTCGAATACATGGGTCTGCGCGCTGGCACCCCGATTGCCGGGACTCCGGTGGACTGGGTGTTCATCGGGTCCTGCGCGAACTCGCGCCTCTCGGACCTGCGTGCCGCTGCGCTCGTTGTGCGCGGCCGGCATGTGGCACCGGGCGTGACTGCATGGGTGGTGCCGGGCTCCGAGTCTGTGAAGCGCGCTGCCGAGGCGGAAGGTCTGCGCGAGGTTTTTGTCGATGCGGGTTTCCAGTGGCGGGAGCCGGGCTGCAGCATGTGCGTCGCGGTCAATGGCGAGCAGGTGCCGCCCGGCAAGCGCTGCGTTTCCACTTCGAACCGGAACTTCGTCGGCCGCCAGGGGGCCGGTGCGCGCACGCACCTCGCCAGCCCGGCGACCGCTGCGGCCTCCGCGATCGCCGGTTGCATCGCCGATCCAAGGAGCTTGTCATGCCCATGATTCCATTCGCACAGGTTACCGGTCCGGCTGCACCTCTTCTGCGCGACAACATCGACACGGACGTGATCATCCGGATCGAACGGCTGGCAGCTCTCGACCGTGACCAGTTGGGTCCCTACGCACTGGAAGCGCTTCGGTTCAGGTCGGACGGTTCCGAAGACCCCGCGTTCGTCCTCAACGAGCACGCATTCCGGACCGCCCCCATCCTGTTGGCCGGCGCCAATTTCGGCTGCGGCTCATCCCGTGAAGCCGCGGTGTGGGCGCTCATGGAGCGCGGCGTCCGCTGCGTGATCGCGCCCAGCTTTGGCGACATCTTCTTCAACAACTGCATCCAGAACGGCTTGCTCCCGATTCGGCTGCCGCTCGCACGCATCCAGGCCGTTGCGAGGGCCGCCGCTGCGGGGGGGCACTTCACTGTGGATCTTGAGCAGTGCACGGTTGCGTCGCCCGACGGTGAGGTGACCCCGTTCGTGATTGACGTCCAGCAGCGGAAAGCGCTGCTGCTGGGTCTTGACGAGATCCAACTGACGCTGCGCGAGGCCGAAAGCATCCGTGCATGGCAAGGCAAGGACCAGCTTTGCAGGCCGTGGGCATGGCTGTCGTGCACGTCATCAGTCCGCCCACGGGCATGAGCTCGGCCCTTCGCCCACATTCAAGGAGACAAACTGTGACCGCATTCCGCGCCGAGGAGGCGCCGCTGGAGCCGCAACTCGAGATCATCGACCCGCATCATCATCTGTGGGACAACCGCGAAGGTCCTGCCTACCTGCTTGAAGATTTTTGCGCGGATGTTGCAGCCTCTGGCCACAATGTTGTTGGAAGCGTCTTCGTGGAGTGCGGCTGGGGGTCCAACACGGGAACTCTGAAAGCTCCAGCGGACGAAGTGTCAAGGGTCGTCGCATCCATCACGTCTTCGTCTGAGCTGAAGCCGCAGATCATGGGCATCGTCGGGCATCTCGACTTGACTGCGGGGCGAGCGGTAAGCCGTGATCTCGAGGACATGATCAACATCGCGGGCGGTCGGCTCGTTGGTATCCGCCATTCGACGGCGTATGACAACGATCCCGCGGTGCCCGCCCACAGATCCGCCCGCCAACCGGGAATCATGTCGACACCCAACTGGCGCGATGGATTCGCTCAGTTCGCGAAGGCGAACCTCGCCTTCGACGCGTGGGTCTACCATCCGCAGCTGCATGAAGTTGTCGCTTTGGCAGATGACTTTCCGGACGTCCGCATTGTCGTTGACCACTTTGGCGGCCCGCTGATGGTGGGCATGTACGAGCGACACTCGAATGACTCGGACAGACAGTGGCGATCAAGCTTGGCTTCTCTCGCTGAACGGCCCAATGTCTACCTAAAGCTCGGCGCGGTCGGATGGCCAGCAACCGGTGTCGCGCGTAGCGACGATCAGCCCACCTCCGTGGCCTTGGCTAAGCGGTGGGGGTCGAGAATCAGCTTCTGCATCGAAACGTTCGGCACAAAAAGATGCATGTTCGAAAGTAATTTCCCCGTCGATGGAGCGCTCTATTCCTACGGCGCTGTTTGGAATGGTTTCAAGTTGATTTGTTCGGGCTACAGCGAAGATGAGAAGCGCGATCTCTTCTCTGGAACGGCGCGGTCGGTCTACGGGTTGTGTCCATGACTCGCCTGCACACGACAGCCGACCTGCCGCGCGTGCACGCGGCCGATCATCCCGACCGCACGGCGCTCGTGTTCGAAGAGCGCTCGTCGACTTGGTCCGAGCTCGACCGTCGCACCAACCGCGTCGCGCAGGCGCTGCTGGCCACCGGTCTCGCGCCGCAAGCGCGCGTGGCGTATCTGGGCAAGAACAGCAACTGCTTTACCGAAGTGCAGCTCGCGGTGGCCAAATCACGCCACGTGCTGGTGCCGGTGAACTGGCGCCTCACCGTCGCCGAGATGAGCTTCATCCTCGACGACGCCGAGGCGGAGGTGCTCTTCGTCGGGGTCGACTATCTGCCGCTGTTGCCGGCGTTGCGCGCCGCGGCGCCACGGCTGAAGCTGGCGATCTCGGTCGACGGGCCGCACGAGGGCGCACGCGCCTACGAGGACTGGATCGCGGCCCAGTCGGACGTCGACCCCGACCTGCCCGCCGACCCCGACGAGGTAGTGATCCAGCTCTACACCTCCGGCACCACCGGCCTGCCGAAGGGCGCCGAGCTGACGCACCGCCAGGTCCTATCGGCAAACTCGCGCGCCGCTACCGGTCAGCTCGGCCCGTGGAAGAACACCGACGTCTGCATGACGGTGCTGCCGCAGTTCCATGCCGGCGGCGCCTGCTACAGCATGAACGCGGTCTACATGGGCGCCACGCTGGTGCTGGTGAGAGAGCCGCAGCCCGAGCTGATCATGCAGACGATGGCACGCCACCGCGTCACCAAGACGTCGATGGTGCCGGCGGTGCTGCAGTTCGTGCTCGACCACCCGACCTTCGATGCGAGGCACTTCGCAAGCGTCGACACCATCTGCTACGGCGGTGCGCCGATCACGCCGGCGTTGCTGCGGCGCGCGCTCGCCGCCGTCGGCCCGGTGTTCCTGCAAATGTTCGGCATGACCGAGACCGACTGCATCGCCACCGTGCTTCCGCACGAGGACCACGACCCCGACCGGCCGCAGGTGCTGGCCTCGTGCGGCCGGGTGCTGCCGGGCGTCGAGCTGCGCATCGTGCGGCTCGACGGCACCACCGCCGACACCGGCGAAGCGGGCGAGATCTGGATCCGCTGCGGCTCGGTGATGAAGGGCTATTGGCACCGCCCCGAAGCCAACGCCGCCGTGCTGACCGACGGCTGGTACCACACCGGCGATATCGGCAGCCTCGACGCCGAAGGCTACCTCTCGATCCACGACCGGCTGAAGGACATGATCATCAGCGGCGGCGAGAACGTGTACCCCGCCGAGGTGGAGCGGGTGCTGGCCGAGCATCCGGCGGTCGCCGACGTCGGCGTCATCGGCGTGCCTGACGAGCGCTGGGGAGAGGCCGTCAAGGCGGTGGTCGTGCTGCGGCCCGGCACGCAGGTCACCGCTTCCGATCTGCTTGCCTTCGCGCGCAAGAGCCTGGCCGGCTACAAATGCCCCAAGAGCATCGACTTCATCGAGGCGCTGCCGCGCAACCCGTCGGGCAAGATCCTCAAGCGCGTACTGCGCGAGCCGTACTGGAAGGGCCACACGCGCCGCGTGAACTGAACCCTCCCGCGCTCGGGTCACACTCGTGAGGAGGCGCGCCGCCTCACGACCCGCATGCCACCCCGCCTCTCGCCTGGCTTCGAGCGCTGGGCGTTGTACCAAGCTAGGTATTCAGCGATGTCGCCGCGCGCGGCGCTGGCACTGTCGTAGGCCTTGAGCTACACGCGCTCGATCATCGCTTGCGCTCAGCAATCCCGCTTTGGTGAGCGCGCGTTCTAAGAAATCGTTCTCCAGCGTAAGCTGGCCGATCTTGGCGTGCAGCGGCGCGAGGTCCACTGGCTCAACCGCCCCGTGCTGCCACCCAACGCACCGGCAGCGTTCTCAAGCAACTGCCTGCGCCACTCGGTGATCTGGGACGCTGCTCAGATTTTCGGCGCCACTTCTCTCACTTACCTTCGACGATGAGCACGCGGTAATCGGCGCCCAATTGTCGATGCCGACGCGCCTCGACATACTGAGGGCTGTCATACCATGCCTTCGCCGCTTGGAAGGTGGGAAATTCCAGGATCACCGCGCCACCGGCTTCCGGTCCTTCAAGGGTTTCGCATCTCCCATATGCGGCGAGCATCTTGCTTTCATGGCCGCCAAACGAGTTACGCGCTATCCTACGATATTCGGCCATCTCGCCCTCGTCTCGGGAGCGTTCACGCGTGAAAATTATATAAGCAGTCATCCGTCGTCCTTGTATTAAGCAACACGCTATCCAATAAAGCATTGGCGTCGATAAGGCGTCAGACCGCAAGGGCTCCGCCGTCAACAATGAGTTCCGAACCAGTCACATAAGCCGACTCATCAGACGCCAGGTTCCTGTGACTATTCCACCTTCCAAAGCGCGCTGACGCCCATCACTGGCCCTGCAAGTATTCCGCCGTCGACATTGAGCGACGCTCCCGTCACGAACGAGGCCGCGGGCGAAGCGAGCCAATAGATGGCCTCGGCCACCTCTGCCGCCGAGCCGACGCGTCGAAGCGGTGTCACCGATGACATGGCGGTATCGATGTCCTTGCCGTAAAGCCGCTCGCTCATGGGGGTGCGAAACGACCCCGGAGCAATGATGTTGACGCGAATGCCCTGCTCTCCGTATTCGAGCGCGGCAGATTTGGTCAACCCGACCAGGGCGTGTTTCGTCGCGCAGTACGCAGCCATTCGGGGGGTGCCCCGATGACCCGAGGTCGAACCCACGTTGACGATGGTGCCACCGCCGGTCTTGAGCATCGCCTTGATCTCGTGCTTCATGGCAGTGAACACACCCATGAAATTGACGTCGTACAGGCGCCTGGCTTCCTCCTCGGGATAATCAGCGAGGAAACTGCGTCTTCCCTCGATGGCGGCATTGTTGACGGCACAGTCGAGGCGGCCATGCGCGCGGATGGCCTGGTCGACCAGCGCCTGGACATCTGCGGGAAGCGCGACGTCCGTACGCAAGAACGTTGCGCTTCCTCCGTCTGTGCGGATCTGCGCCACGGTTTCCTCGCCGCCCGCGGTGTCGCGGTCGCCGATGACGACGTCATAGCCCGCGCTGGCGAAACGCAGCGAGGTCGCACGGCCAAGGCCGGATGCGCCGCCCGTGATCAGGCAAACTTTTGGTCCTGCAGAGGTCATCGATCGTCCGGGTTGGGTTGAGGTGTGACCTTCCGAAAGCTCGAGTCGCTGGCAGCCGAAGTTCGCAGCTTCGTCGCACTGCTTGCGGCATTCTGCGGGCGGTTCATGTCGATCCTTGTTGACTGACGAGATCAGTCCACACTTACCCGTGCCTTTTTTATGATCGCGCGATACACATCTGTCTCCTTGACAATGAAATCACGCAGCTTGTCTGGTCCCAAGGCGTAAAGGGATGCCTGCTCGTTCCCACTATCGAACTTGATGATCTCCGGCTCGGCGCCAGCTGACTGGATTGCTGCTGACAACTTCCGCACGATTTCAGCAGGCGTTCCAGCTGGGGCCACAATCGACTGCCATGTAGTAAGTTGAACATCGAAACCCTTTTCGTGGAAAGCCGGTATGCCAGGGTATCCTTTCAAGCGGTCAGTTGCTGCGACAGCGACTACGCTGCCCGCCTTCATGTACTCCCGCATGGTCGGAATAAAATCGAAGACCGCATCGATTCGCCCGGCGAGCAAATCCGCATACAAGGCGCCGCCTTCCTTGTAGGGTGAGTGAATCATTTTTGTTCCAGTAGCCGCTTGGAACAACTCGCCCGTCAGATGAGCTCCGCTGCCTACTCCCAGGGACCCGAAGGTGCCTTTTCCGGGATTGCTCTTCAGGTAGTCCACGAATTCCTCCAGCGTCTTGATATTCTTCGATGAATTGACGACGAGAATGAGCGGGACTGCATTCAGCCCATTTACTGGGGTGAACGATTGGAGCGAATAAGGAAGCTTCTTGTACAGAGATGGGTGCGACGCCAGCGGGCCAGACGTCCCCCACAGAAGCGTGTAGCCATCGGGCTTCGCATTGGCGACGTACTGCGTGCCTATGATGCCAGCAGCGCCAGGCTTGTTCTCGACTACGACGGATTGGCCAAGTTTCGCCGTCAGGGTCTGTGCCAGAAGACGCGCGTCGATGTCGGGGATGGTCCCGACTGGAAACGGAACGACCAGCGTGATGGGCCGGCTTGGATATTGCGCCGTCTGCGCTAGCGCAGGCACAACGGTTAAGGCCAAGGCGCTTACAGCCGCCCCCAATACACGTTTGAATAAACCGATCATCGTTTGCTCCTATGTTGGGACTGAGGACGGCGACGGCGGCGGTCTCCTGTTGCGGGAGCGCCGCGATTCCACGCACCTTCATCTTCCGCTTCACCGCGCGATCCGGAAAGCGGCGCGAGATGGGCTTGGTGAGGCAGTGGCAGGGCTCGGATGCAACGTACGTGTTCGCGTCTCCGACAGCTGACGGAAAGCCGCTCTCGAATATGGAATACGGGAAGCATTCAGTCGCGGGCGAGTGGCAGACAAAGTCGACCACTCCCCCTTGTGCGTTCACACACTGATCACTTGGCCAAACGCCCTCCAACTTCCCTTTTCGCTTCGCGCGAGCTGCAGCTGCTCGATGGGGTAGTAGTCCGTGGGTGACGTGTTCAGCGTGATGCCGGGAAGCACCAGTGGCAGTTGCACGCCTTTCAGATTGCGCGCCACGTTCAGGATGTTCTCGCCGCTTAAGTCATTGCCGCAGGCTTTCAGGACATGAAACATCGCTTGTGCAAAGCAGGTGCCGAGCACGCAGTTGGGCTCGTCCGCGTCGCCCTCCGGATAGTATTTCTTCATGAAGCCCTTCCACTCGACCATCGCCGGGTCGCTTGCCCATGCCGGGTCGACCGGACTCTTGTGCCAATGGCTGGTGATAGACCCTTCCGGGAGGCTGCCGCCCGATTCCTTCAGGACCTTGTTGACAGCCGCTGAAGTGTTCAGGAGAAACATGGGGGGTTCCCAGCCGACTTCCTGGGCCTTCTTGACTGCCATGGCGCAGTGTTTGAGCGTCGCGGAGTTGTAGAAGATCTCTGCGCCCGACGCCTTCAGGTTCAACACCTGGGAGTCGACGGTGGTATCGGAAGTTTGGTAGGACTGCTCACTCACGATCAGTTGCTCGTTGCCCGCGCCCAGCCCCTCACGCAAACCCTGTCGAACACTGGCACCGATTTCGTCCTGCTGGTACAGGACGCCGATTTTCTTGCCCTTGTGGCTCTGCAGCATGTACTTGGCAAAGACCTTGGCTTCCATTCGCGCAGTTGGTTGGAGGGGCATGGTGTACGGCTGCGTCTGCGGTTCCGCGAATCCATCACCGCTGGTGCCACAGAAGATCTGCGGGATTTTTTTTGTATTCAGGTAGCGTACGACCGCACGGTTCAGCGAAGTTCCGGCGATTTGCAGCATGGCCGCTACGCCATCGCTCTCCACCAGCTTGCGTACTTGCTCCACCGTCCGCGCCGGCTGGTATCCGTCGTCGTAGCTGATCAGCTTGATCTTTCGCCCGTTGATCCCCCCTTGGTCGTTCACGTAGTTGCAGTACGCGAGCTGCGTCTTGCCGAAAAAAGCGGAATACTGGGACAGCGGACCGCTGTAAGGATTGGTCTGCCCGAGGCGAATCTCGGTTGCGGTCACGCCGGGGGGAAATGCGGATTGAGCGCGCACGAAAGGGGGGAGCAACATGGCGGCGGTTCCGGCGCCGGCCACGAGCACTTGACGTCTTCTCATTGGTGTCTCCTGAATTGGGCCAGCGTTGCCGGCACGTCGACGAGGTAAGCGCGCCACCACTGTGGATGCGAAGGTCGCGCCCGTGGATGCTTTCCGCCTGACGGAAAAAGTCCTCCAGCGGAACGCCTCTGGATACCGTTGCGACATTCGAAAACGAGCGCCAGCCGAATTCATTTTTGCGATCGTGGCAGTCCGGTGACGCGGCCGCACCGCGCCCGCACGACGAACGCGCCTGTCCGCGCAACCAATGGAGACAACGTGAACGCGAACCGAAGCAAGGGGATTCTGAGTGGCATCAAGGTGCTGGACGTGGCGCATGCCTACTCGGCGGCGTTGTCAGGGGCCTTGCTGGCGGACCTGGGCGCTGACGTTCTCTGCATCGAACATCCCACCGGCAGCCCTATACGCCAGACAACGCCGAAGAGCGGGGGGCAAGCGCTGTGGTGGAAGAACATGGCGCGTGGCAAGCGCTGCATCACGTTGAACCTCGGCACGCCCAAGGGGCAGGATCTGTTCCTGCAACTGGCGCCGAAGTTCGACCTGATGGTCGAAAATTTCCGGCCCGGGACGCTGGAACGCTGGAAGATCGGGCCGGCGGAACTCGAGGCCGCTGGGGCTAATCTCTCGCTGTTGCGCATCAGCGGCTATGGCCAGACTGGCCCAAAGAAGCTCCGGCCCGGGTTTGGCACCACCGCGGAGGCATTCAGCGGGTTCGCCCACCTGAACGGGTTTCCGGACGGCCCGCCGGTCTTTCCGTCGATCGCGCTGGCGGACGGAGTGGCGGCCACATTCGGCGCTTTCGGGTTAATGGCCTCTATGAATCATCGCTTGCGCACCGGCAAGAAGGGCGTCGACGTCGTCGACGTGGCCCTGTTCGAAGGCTTGTTCCGGTTGAGCCCCGTGCAGGTCATGACGTATGACCAGCTGGGTAGCGATCTGAAGAGACCCGGCAATTCGCTCGAAGCGCTAGGGCTGGTGCGTAACCTGTACACCACGAAGGACGAAGTCCACTTCGTTGTCAGCACGGTAGGCCCCCCAACGATCCGGCGGCTCCTCCTCAGCGCCGAGACGCCCCCCCAGCTGGTGGAAACGCTGGACGGCGGGGTGATGGGGCGATCCAACGAAGAGATCCGGGCGTTCATCGCTGCCTGCGACCGGCACCTGGCGGAATGGGCGCGGCAGCGAACCTGGGCCGAGGTCGAGAGGCGCCTGATAGATGCCGACGCGATTCATGAGCGCGTGTACACCACGGCAGACATTTTCGCGGACGAACAGTACGCCGCGAGGGAAGACGTAATCAAGGTTCAGGATCCGGACCTTGGCGAGATACGCATGTCCGGTGTGGTTCCGAAGTTCCCCGGCTACCAGCACGCAATCAGCAGGCCGGGGCCCACGCTGGGCGCGCACAATGATGAAGTCTACGCAGAGTACTTCGGATACGACAGGGAAACGCTCGCGGCACTGCGCGCCGAAAACGTGGTCTGACAGCCTCTCCGAGGAAATCCTGCAGGCCGGCGGCGACTTCCGACAAACGGGACTTCCCATGACAGAAGCGTTCATTTTGGATGCCGTGCGTACGCCGCGCGGCAAGGGCCGCGCCAGCGGTGCGCCGCACGAAGTCGGGGTGATGGCCGGCCACTTCGCAGTGGAGAGCCGGCAGCGCGCGGCGCGTGCCTGGCGCGAGCAGCGCTTTGCAAAGCCCATGCACACCTTCGTTTTCCGCGCCCCCGAGGCGCTTCCCTTGGAGCTGCAATGAACACTCATCCCTTCGACGGCCGGACGGCCGTGATCACCGGCGGCGCGAGCGGCATCGGCCTGGCGCTTGCGCACCAGCTGCTGGGGGTCGGCGCCAATGTGCTGGTCGTGGACCGCGATGCTGCCGCGCTCGACCGGGCGCTGTCTGGCATGGACGCGAAGCGCGCGATCGTCGTGCAGGCCGACGTGGCCGTCGCGTCCGACGTGCAGCGTTACGCCGACACTGCGGTGCAGCGCTTCGGCCGCATCGATCTGTTCCACAACAACGCGGGGATCGTGGGGCCGCAATCCTCGCTGCTCGATTTCCGCATGGAGGACTTCGACCGCGTCTTTGCCGTGAACGTGCGCGGCATGCTGCTGGGCATGCAGGCCGTGGGCAAGGTGATGCGGGCACAGGGCGGCGGGGCCATCGTGAACACCGCGTCGATAGCCGGCCAGCGCAGCAGGTCGCCGGAAGCCGGGCTAGGCATATACGGCGCCTCCAAGGCGGCCGTGATCCGCATGACGCAGCAGGCCGCGCACGAGTTCGCGCCGCACGGCATCCGCATCAACGTGGTCTGCCCGGGGCCCATCGACACACCGCTCCTGCGCAGCACGTTCCGCGTGGACGGCCGCACCGAGGAGCAGGTGGAGGCCGCGGTCAAGCAGCACTTCATGAACCAGCCGCTGAAACGGGCGTGCACGGCGGAGGAAGTAGCCAATCTCGTGTTCTGGCTGCTGTCGCCGCAGGCGAGCATCGTCACCGGTGCGGTCTACAACGCCGACGGGGGCTCGACGGCATAGCGCCCATCAGGCGGTCGCGCCGGCCTTGCGGCGCGCTCAATGCACTACAACGAGCTCACGAGTTGTCCGCCATCGACCGCCAGCACTGAGCCGGTGATGTAGCGACCAGCATCCGAGGCTAGCAACAGGGCAGCGCCGGAAAGCTCGTCGGCCTGGCCGAAGCGGCGTTGCGGTATGCGTTTGACCAGCGCGTTCGCGAAGCCGCGATCGACGAAATCGTGGTGCATGTCGGTCTCGAAATTACCCGGGCACAATGCGTTGACGCGAATGCCATGTTGCGCGAGCTCGAGCGCCATGACTTTCGTAAGATGGATGAGACCCGCCTTCGATGCGCAGTAGCTCGACAGATGCCCGCCGGGCCGCAGGCCGGCGGTGGAGGCGACGTTGATGATGGATCCGCGGCCGAGCGGGACCATCGCGGCAGCGGCACGTTGCGAGACGAAGAACGCGCCGCGCAGGTTCGTGTCCATGACCATGTCGTAGTCCGCGCCCGTCTGCTCGAGGAACGGCTTGGTCACGAGAACACCCGCGCAGTTCAACAGGACATCGGGAGGTCTGCCGAGCTCGTGCGCGATGCCTTCGAACGCCGCATCGAACGTATCGGTCCGCACGACGTCGAGGGTGACGCTGGTGGCGCGGTGACCTCCCGCGCGCAACTCGGCCACGGCGCTCTCGAGCCGATCGCGGCGCCGCGCCGCCAAGGCCACCGCGGCGCCGGCGCGCGCAAACACCCCCGCGAGGTGAAGGCCAAGGCCACTGGAAGCTCCCGTGATCAATACCACGCGATCGCGCAGGTTGAACGCGTCGAGTTCGTCAGTACCAGGATGTGCGCTCATCGGGTTTTTTGCTTGCCTCGAGTGCCAGGCACCTATCGTGCAGAAACTGCAGCCGCCGGCAGGATTCGATCCAGAACGGATTCGGACGGTCGCGCGTACTCCCAAGCCCGGCCGACACGCAGCCCGGTCTTACGCCAGAGGTTCACCAGCATTTCCGCATAGTTCCAGGCGATGCCCACCGTGTCGAGGATCGGTACGGAATCGACAGAGATAACATTGTTGCTGCGTAACAATGCACTGAGAACTGCTTCAGCCGGGATGATGACGTCCGCCCCGTTTGCTATTTCTTGTCTGCTTAACCGCAGGAACTCTTCGATGATCATCGATGGATCGGACCAACCCTTATTGAACTGCAGTTCATCCATCATCGGGCCCACCGACCGCACGGCCGAGACGCGACTCTCAAGACCGTACACACGGACATGGTCTTCGACGATTCGCTGAACCGCTGGAACGCTCGAAATCAGGGCCTGCTTCTTGCCCAGACTGCACGCCACCAACATGCAGGCTTCGCCGATCGAGACCACTGGAATATCGACGATAGAGCGAAGCTCACGCACGAACGGCTCACTAAA
Source organism: Variovorax sp. 01T432 (assembly GCF_056398605.1). Taxonomy (NCBI): domain Bacteria; kingdom Pseudomonadati; phylum Pseudomonadota; class Betaproteobacteria; order Burkholderiales; family Comamonadaceae; genus Variovorax; species Variovorax sp. 01T432. The sequence goes on along the minus strand of NZ_JBFTPS010000001.1, from coordinate 117,075 downwards.
GGATGCGATTACAAACGCGTCGTATCCCTGGTCCTCTGCCTGCCTTCCATATTCGATGATCTGGCGGTAGACCCGGTGGTACAGGTACGGTGCCCGCAGAACATCGGTTGTGGTGAGTCCGGCATACGTTCCCTCAGGCAGTCCGTGGACCACTACTTCGGTTTCTTGCCCACACACCGCGCGAACGTGACCTTGGAGGCTTTCTGCGTAGGTCGGTTGAACCGAGAGGTCGGCCATGGATTGATGCCAGAAGCGCATTGTTTTGTTCCGTTGTATCTGGAAGTGGATTTGTGCTGCCATGAATGCCGTAAATGGTCGTCACTGGCAGGGGTTCGCTGCGCCGGGCTGCGCCCTTGACGGCGCCGCAGCGCCGGAAGTCCTTACGCGCTTGCCTGGATCCGCACGTTGCAGGAAGGCCCGCGGCTTCAGACCGTGGGCGGCGCCCCTGCAATCTGGTACACCTGATTGTCGAGAACCGTGATCTTGGTCATTTCCATGTCGAGGAAGAGATGTTCGTCAGGGATCATCACGGCGCGGTGGACGGGCTCGGCGCGCATCTTCTTGAAATCCTCCACGCTGTCGTACCAGGCCTCGGAGAAGCCATCGTACTCGAGCGGCTTCAGGCCCGGGAAGATCTCGTTCGGCACCAGATGGTGCTGGACGTACCGGCGCATGTACTTTCCGATCTCCGGTATGTTGCGGACTAGAGAGCCATGAACGTCTCGCCAGTGCCGTGAGAATTGCTCGTACGTCAAGCCCGGCTTGCGCTTATAAAAACCCATAACGATGATCATGTCCGTCTCCAGTTTGCGTGACAGTCCCGCCGCGCTCGTCGTACGCAACGTTTGAAATCGATCTGGCGAGAGAGTGCGGCGCCTCCGCTCGGCAACTCCTTTTGCCGAGATCGACGCAGCCATCATCGCAATGGTTCAAAGGCAGGCTTCCGCTTTTCCGTCTGACGGAAAGGAAAGTTGATGTGCCCGGAAGTGGTGTGAGTCCTTCCGCTGTGCGGCAAGGCGCGTAGGACGAGGCAGAGAACGCCGAGCTCGCCTTCATGACCTTCCCCCGGGCGCACTGGGTGCGGATCCACTCCACCAACCCGCTTGAACGAGAGAGCGAGGAGATCGCGTGTCGTGGCTTCGGCGGTGGAGCTGGCCTGTTCAAGCAGGTCACCCGGCGAGAGTGCTTCTCACGCGCATGCTCCACTCGTGCGCTCAGGTCCTGAACCTGCCGTCGTCTTTTCCGCCAGACGGAAGAGTGGAAGCATGTCTTCGAACCATTGCGATGATGGCTGCCGTCGATCTCGGCAAAGGAGCTGCCGAGTGGAGGCCGCATTCTCTCGCCAGATCGGTTCAGCGTCGCGCACCACGGGCGCAGCGGGACTGTCACACAAACTGGAGACGGACATGATCATCGTTCTGGGTTTTTATAAGCGCAAGCCGGGCTTGACGTACGAGCAATTCTCAAGGCACTGGCGCGAGGTTCATGGCCCACTCGTCCGCAACACACCGGAGATCGCAAAGTACATCCGCCGGTACGTCCAGCACCATTTGGTACCGAACGAGATCTTCCCGGGCCTGAAGCCGCTCGAGTACGATGGCTTCTCCGAGGTCTGGTTCGACAGCGTCGAGGATCACAAGAAGATGCGCGCCGAGCCCGTCCACCGCGCCGTGATGATCCCTGACGAACATCTCTTCCTCGACATGGAAATGACCAAGATCACGGTTCTCGACAATCAGGTGTACCAGATTGCAGGAGAGCCGCCCAAGGTCTGAAGCCGCGGTCGGAGCCGCGGGCACGCAGCGACCATAGGCTGATGAGTGCTGCGACGGGGCAGCGCGCCGCGTCGGAGCCGATGAACAGGAAGCAAGACGTGCAAGACAAGCTGTTCGGGGCGCCTCTGGGAAACGAGTCGCCATGGTTCCAGCGGGTGCTGACCTGCGAAGCCTCCGTCCTGATCGGCTTCTACGGCTCCCGGCTGTGCGCGCTCAAGGGGATGGCCGGGCACGGCGAACAGGCCAACATCCGCGTGCGCCGCTGCGGCGGGCGCGAGGTCCCCTACGCCGGTGCGGTTTCAGCATGAGCCCGCCCGCGCGAACCGTACCCTTCGAGCTGCAGGTCGAGGATGCAGCGCTCGAGGACCTGCGCCAGCGCCTCGAGCGCACGCGCTTGCCAGACCAGGCGCCTGGCTGTAGTTGGGAGTGCGGCACCGAGCTGGGCTGGTTCCAATCGATCCTGGCATATTGGCGCACGGGCTTCGACTGGCGCGCGCAGGAGCGCCGCCTGAACGCCTTCGCGCAGTTCAAGGCGAAGGTGGGCGGAATCGACCTGCACTTCCTGCACGTGCCGGGGGAGGGGCCCCGGCCCGGCTCCGTCTTCGAGTTTCTGGAGCTGATCCCCAGGCTGACGCAGCCGCAGCGCTTCGGCGCACCCGCCGAGGACGCGTTCACCGTGGTCGCGCCCAGCCTCCCCGGCTTCGGCCTGTCCTTCGAGCCGGGCCAGCCGCGCTTCTCGGCCGAAGCCATGGCCGACGCGCTGGTGGAGTTGATGTCGGGAGTGCTGGGGTACGAGCGCTTCGCGGCCCAGGGCGGCGACTGGGGCGCTTCGATCGCGGCGCGCATCGGTTTGGCCCACCCGCAGCGGGTGTACGGCATCCACCTCAATCTCCTGCCGCTGCCCCGTGATCCGGCTCGCATCCGCACGGAAGAGCCGGCGCAGGCGCGCTACCTGGCGCAGCTACGGAATTGGCTGAAGGAAGACGCCGCCTATGCCGCCATCCAGGGTACCCGGCCGCAGACCCTGGCCTATGGCCTGTCCGACTCGCCCGCCGGCCTGGCCGCGTGGATTCTCGAAAAGATGCGGGCATGGTCGGACTGCGGCGGCGACGTCGAGAGCGCGATCGACCGTGACACGCTGCTGGCCAACGTGTCGCTGTACTGGTTCACCGGCGCGATCGGTTCCTCCTTCTGGCCCTACTACGCTCGGGCGCATGGCCCCTGGCCAGTGCCGGAGGACGCGACGGTGGGCGTCCCGCTCGGCTACGCGGAGTTTCCTGCGGAGATCCTGAAGCCGCCACGCTCGCTGGCGCAGCGCACCTTCACCGACATCCGGCGCTGGACCGAGATGCCGCGCGGCGGGCACTTCGCAGCGCTGGAGCAGCCCGAGGCCCTGGCGAGCGAAATCCGCGCGTTCTTCCGTCCCTTGCGCCATCCGGAGCGTACGGCATGAGACAACGATTCGAAGGTGCGCGTATTCGACAGAGCCTCAAAAGGCGAGATACCCGCCATCGGAAGGGTAGAAGCCGCCGGTAACAATGCTGGCGCGATCGCTCGACAGCCACACGACGAGTTCAGCAACTTCCTCGGGGTTGCCGAGCCGCTTGAACAGCTGCTGGTCCGCCACACTGCGCAGGTTGTCTTCACCGCGCCATGCCGTCATCGGGGTCTTGGTGAAACCCGGGGCCACGGCATTCACACGAACACCCTGGCCCCCGTAGTCGACCGCGGCGCTGCGTGTCAGGCCAAGCACGCCGTGCTTTGACGCGATGTAGGCCGCAAAGCCCGGCGCGTGCGCGACCTGCGCCACTATGGAGGCGATGTTGACGATGGAGCCCCCGCCGGCGTGAATCAGTGCCGGAATCTGCGCACGCAAGCCGAAGAACACGCCGGAGAGATTGACTGCAAGGACCTGCGCCCAGTGCTCCGGCGCCACATCGGCCAGAAGCAGATTTCCACTTTGCTGTCCGCGAACGGTGGCGGCATTGTTGCAAGCGACATGCAGCGCCCCCCATCGCTCCACTACGTGTTCAACGGCCTTGAAGTGCTGGTCAGGTTGCGTGACATCCAACAAGTGGAATGCGGCCTTGCCGCCTGCGCCCTCGATCAGCGCGACCGTTTCCTGCCCCCCTTCGCCATTCACATCGCACACGAGCACGCGGGCACCCTCCCTTGCGTACTGCAGCGCAACACAGCGGCCGATGCCGGAACTGGCACCGGTCACCAGCGCCACCTTGTCTTTCAGCAACATGTCTTGTCCTATCACTGTCAACGCGCACTGCCCCGGGATGGCGCAGTCACGCTCTTTGGTCCGCTGCGCCGCGACGACGCAAGCGGTTGCGGCACGCTGCCACCACCCCGGCCAAACCTGCGGGCATGAGGAACACCAGCAGAATCAGCAGGACGGCGTACACGATGCCCTCCGAGCCTTTTTGGAAGCGCTCGGACAGCTGGGGAACGAACACAATGAAGATCCCGCCGAAGAATGCTCCCGGCAACCAGCGGATGCCGCCGAGAACCATTCCGACGAAGAACGCGATGGACACGCCCATCGTGAAGCTGTCCGGGGAGACGTATTGCACCGTGATCGCACTCATCGCGCCGGCTACTCCTGCGTACAACGCGCTGATGCCGAATGCCAGCGTTTTGTAGAGGGAGATGTTCACTCCCATCGATCGGGCCGCGATCGGGTTGTCGCGAATTGCGACCAGCGCGCGCCCGCTGCGCGTGGTCATCAAGCTGACGGCCCCGGCGAGCATCAGCAACGTCACGAACAGAACGCACAAGTAAAGCCACGCATCAGGGCTCATCGCGAGGCCGAACGGAGGCTCCGGCTTCGCAAGAGAGATTCCGTTGACACCACCGGTAAACGGGATGAGAGGAGTGAGTTTCAGCACCTGCGGGGTTGCCACGGCCAACGCAAACGTTGCCAGCGCCAGATAGATACCCTCAAGTCGGAGGGCGGGAAACCCAAACAGAAATCCGAAGACGAAACAGATCGCGCCTGCGACCAGCAACGTGACTGGGTAGGACACAAGATTCCGATCGAGCAGAATTGCCGCCGTAAACGCACCCGCGGCGAAGAACGCCCCATGGCCAAGCGAGAACTGGCCGTTGAAGCCCGTCAGCAGGATCAGGCCCATGATGGCGACGCTGTACACCAGCACCTGGGTCAACTGGAACGTGATGAAGCCAGGCAGAAGAAACGGAGCTGCCGCGGCCAGGACAATCAATCCCGAAACCACCCATGGATGGCCGGCCGGCTGCTTCTTGTGCGCAGCCACGGACCGGACTGCCAAGGGATTGTCTTGTCTCGATAAGGACGTCATTACACTCGCTCCACGATCGCTCTGCCGAACAGCCCCCGGGGGCGCACCAGGAGCATGGAAATGATCAGCACAAGGGCAATGGTCAGCCGCAGCTCCGTGCCGATCACCGGTATGTAGGTTCCGGCGAGGTTCTCGATGACGCCGACCAGGATACCGCCGACCACCGCCCCCAGCGGGCTCGTCAACCCGCCCAGTACTGCACCCGCGAAGCCGTAGACGAGAATGCCCATCATCATGTTCGGCTCCAGGTAAACGACGGGCGCGATCAGCATTCCGGCGACGGCGCCTATTGCAGATGCAAGCCCCCAGCCGAGCGCTGTCATCCACCCGACCCGCACGCCGACCAGCCGGGCGGAAACCGGATCGGCAGCCGCCGCCGTCATGGCCAGTCCCACGCGTGAGAACCGGAAAAACAGGAACAGCGACAGCAGGATGACCAGGCAGATCGCGAGCATGCCCAGCTGATGGTTGCTGATCAGACTGCTGCCCAGGAAAGGCTTGAATCCGAAGGGAGACGGGAACGTGCGAACCGTGTGCGACCAGATGGCACCGGCGCCACTGTTGAAAAGGCTCATCAGCGCGATGAACATGACGACCTGGAGAAAGGCCGATGCCCGCAGCAGCGGGCGGATCGTCACGCGCTCCACCACCACGCCTCCCGCGAACGAAACGGCGATGGTGAGGACGAAGGCCACCCAGTAGGGGGCGCCCCACTGGATCAGCTGCCATGCGACGAAAGTGGAAAACATCGCCATTTCGCCTTGAGCGAAATTGATGTGGTGAATGGCCTGGTAGATCATCACTGCCGACAGTGCCACGCAGGCGTAGATGGCGCCAGTCGACAATCCGGAGGCAATCTGCTGGATCAGGTGTTCCATGGCTTGGTCTCAGTAGCCCAGATACGCACGGGCGACGTTCTCGTCCTTCTTGACGTCAGCGGCGGCGCCGCCGAGAACGACGCGACCCGTTTCGAGGACGTAAGCCTGGTCGGCAAAATCAAGTGCAATCGAGGCGTTCTGCTCCACGAGCAGCATGCTCGTGCGCTGCTCGCGATTCAACCGGGCGAATATCTTGAAGATTTCCTCGACGATCAACGGTGCGAGGCCGAACGAAGGCTCATCCAGCAGCAACAGCTTCGGGCGCAGCATCAGGGCCCTTCCCACGGCCAGCATCTGCTGTTCGCCGCCGGACAAGAGGCCGGCCTGCTGTGTCCTGCGGGTCTTCAGGATCGGGAAGTAGTCGAACACCATCTCGTGGTCCTGCCGGACCTCTGCCGAAGGCCGCCGCGTGATGGCCCCGAGCCGCAGATTTTCCTCCACGGTCTGGCGTTTGAAGGTTCCGCGCCCATCCGGCACGTGGGCCACACCCTTGCGGACGATCTCCTCCGTGCTCATTCCGATGATCGACTCTCCGGCCAAGCGAATGTCACCCGTACGCGGGATCATCCCGCTGATCGCGCGCAGCGTCGTGGTCTTGCCGGCTCCGTTCGCCCCCAGCAGGGTCGTCACCTTTCCTTCGGCAACGTCGAAGCTCAGGTCGTGCAGTACGTTGGTCTTGCCGTATCCCGCGCCGACGCCGCGGACCTGGAGAATGTTTGTCATGATGCTTTTCCGGCCCCGAGATAGGCGGCGATCACGGCGGGATTGCTTCGCACCTGGTCGGGCGTACCGGCGGCGATGCAGCGGCCGAAGTTCAGTGCAACGATGCTGTCGCAAATGGACATCACCAGTTGCATGTGGTGCTCGACGAGCAGGATGGAAATCCTTCGCTCGGCGCGCACTCGCCGGATGAGGCGTCCGAGATCCTCCACCTCTTCGTGGTTCAGTCCGCACGCTGGCTCGTCGAGCAGCAGCAGCTTGGGTTCCATCGCCAGTGCGCGGGCCATTTCGACGCGCTTCTGGGTACCGAAAGGCAGGTCGGAAACCGTCACATCCTGCATCCGGTCCAAACCCATGTAGTCGATCATCTCGTCGGTTCGGCGCTCGATGTCCCGCTCGTTTTGACGCGCGCGACCCAGCCTGAACATGTCACTGACCAGATTGTTCGGAAATACAGAGTGCGACCCGATCCTGACGTTGTCGCGCACGCTCAGGTCATTGAACAAGGCCAGGTTCTGAAAAGTCCGGCCGATTCCCAGGGGCGCTGTCTTGTGGGGCGCCACGCGCAGCAGTTCGTTGCCTTCGAACAGGATGGAGCCCGAGTTGGGCGTGTAGATCCTGCTGAGGCAATTGAACAGGGTGGTCTTCCCCGCACCATTCGGGCCGATCAAGCCGGCGATGACCCCTTGGGGTACCTCGAACGAGACGGCATCGAGGGCGAGGATTCCCCCGAACGCGACACGAACGTCCTGGACCTTGATGATCGGATCGGCCATCGAAGGGCGACCTCAGCGAAACGGGTGCAACGCCAGCCCGGGGTGCGGCCACTTTCCCCGCAAGACGCGGCCGTTCGACGAATCGGTGACGACGATGTTGCAGTCGGCATCGATGGCGACGTTGGTGCAGTACTGACCGGCGCCGAGTTCGACGATCTCCAGCAATTTGCCTTGGGGTGAGAACACCTGCAGGCAACCCATTTCCTTGTCGCTCAGCCCCACAGTGGCGACGACGAAGTTGCCGGCTGTATCGATCGCAAAACCGTCCGGCACGTTGCGGCTCATCTGGATCACCACCTCCGCTTTCTCCGTGCGGGGATCATCGAGACGAAACCGGAGGATGCGGCCGGACCGTGTATCGGCGACATAGAAGCAGTCGGTCTCGGTCGTGAACCCGATGCCGTTGCAATACCAGTCCATGGTCGTGAGTCGCTCGCCCTCGCCCGACGCCGTGTCGAACCGCCAGAGTCGGCCGTCGTTACGCGCCGGGCCACGTGTGGGGTCGGTGACGTAGAGCAGCCCGTCCGGCCCGAAGGCCAGGTCGTTAGGAGCCGTCGGCCCGCTACTCAGCGCCTGGAAGCTCCCGTCGCGGCGCACGTGCACGACGTCACCCTTCGCCGGAGGCACATTCGGCTTGGTGAGAAACACCCCGCTGGTCCCCCCGCCGCTCTGCGCCACGAACAGATCGCCATTCTTGGCTTCGACGGCGCCATTCGGGCCGCCGCCCAACATGGCCAACATGCTCAGGTTGCCATCCGAGATCTTGTAGAGGCAGCCGTCGCTGAGCGACACGACGACAATGCTGCCATCGCGGCATTGCACCGGTCCCTCGCAAAACCCCACCGCATCCGTTACGACTTCGAAATTCATCTTGTCTGCTCCTAATTAGTCGGCTTTCCACAGCGCGGTGACACCCATCACCGGGCCTGCCAGCTTCCCGCCGTCGACGTTGAGCGATGCGCCGGTCACAAAAGAGGACGCGGGCGAAGCGAGCCAGTAGATGGCCTCGGCCACCTCCTCCACAGAGCCGACGCGTTTGAGGGGAGTGACTGACGAAATGGCGGTGTCGATGTCTTTCCCGTACAGCCGCTCGCTCATGGGGGTGCGGAACGAGCCCGGAGCAATGATGTTCACGCGGATGCCCTTCTCGCCGTACTCGAGTGCGGCCGATTTGGTCAGGCCCACCAGCGCGTGTTTCGTCGCGCAGTAGGCCGCCATGCGGGGCGTGCCCCGAAGCCCGGCACTCGAACCGACGTTGACGATTGCGCCGCCGCCCGTCTCCAGCATCGCCTTGATTTCATGCTTCATGGCGGTGAACACGCCCATGAAGTTGATGTCGTACAGCCGCCTGGCTTCGTCCTCGGAGTAGTCGACGAGAAACCCGCGCGTTCCTTCGACGCCGGCATTGTTCACCGCGCAGTCGAGACGGCCGTGCGTGCGGATTGCGAGGTCGACGAGCGCCTGGACATCGGCGGGCACCGCGACGTCCGTGCGCACAAACGTGGCCCTGCCTCCGGCCGCCCGGATCTGTGCCGCGGTTTCTTCACCGCCCGCGGCGTCGCGGTCGCCGATGACGACGTCATAGCCGTCGCGCGCGAAACGCATCGAGGCCGCGCGACCGAGGCCGGAAGCGCCGCCCGTGATCAGGCAAACTTTTGGATCTGGAGATGTCATGGTTCTCGTACGTGATTGAGTTGGAATGTGGATTTACGAAATGTCCAATTGCTGGTAGCCGGAATTCGCAACCTCGTCGCACTTCTTGCGGTACTCGGTGGCAGGCCCGTTGTACCGAATCACGGACCGCTGGGTCTTGCCGGCGACGTTCTTGTTCACACCCGTCATCCACGAATCGATCTTGCTGGCGAGCAACTCGGTGCCGAGTCCCCGTACGTGTTCCGTCCACGCTTTCATCACCTCGACGGGTGCTGCAATGCGCGTGATTCCCTTGCGCGTCGCGAATCGAAGCAGCTCGGAAATCCACTCCGCGCCGTACTCGATGCCACGGGGCGCATTCCCCAGCGCCATGTGCGGGCCGGCGAGCATCAGGAAGTTCGGGAAGCCGGCGACAAGGATTCCGAGGAAGGTTTCCGGCCCGTTCTTCCACGTCTCTTTCAGCGAGACACCGTCCTCTCCGCGGATGTCGATGCGATCGAAGCTCCCGGTCAACGCGTCGAATCCGGTCGCATACACGATCATGTCGAACTCGAGCTCTTCGTCCCCGCTCACGATTCCCCTGGCGGTCATGCGCTGTATCGGCGACTCGTTGACGTCCACCAGCCGCACGTTGGGCTGGTTGTAGACCTCGTAGTAGTTGGTCTCGAGAGGCACCCTCCGCGTGCCGAATCCATGGTTCTTGGGGATCAATTTTTCCGCCGTGGCAGGGTCCTTGACCCGCTCGCGGATCTTCCTGGCCACGAAATCCGAGAGGGCGGCATTCGCTTCGGGATTAATGAACGCATCGCGGAAGTTCCCCATCCACAGCCCGAAGCCGGGAGTGTCATACTTCTCTTGCCAGAAAGCCTCCCGCTCCTCGGGGGGCACTTCCATCGTGAGGCGAGGGTCGGGAACATGGATGAAACAGCCCGGACTCTCCTGGCATCGGCGAAAGATCTCGGGGAAGTCGGCGCGCAGCCTTTCCATTTCGTCCTTGGCGATCGGGCGGTTGCCGAGGGGAACGCACCAGTTCGGAGTCCGCTGGAACACGGTCAGGTGCTTGGCTGTCTTGGAGATTTCCTGAATCAGTTGCACGCCGCTCGAGCCGGTCCCGATCACGGCGACGCGTTTGCCGGCAAAGCTGACCTCCGTCTTGGGCCAGAGCGAAGCCTGGTACGACTCGCCGGCGAAGTCATCGATGCCCTCGTAGTTCGGCAGGGTGGGCGCCGAAAGCGGTCCAAGGGCTGTGACGAGGAAGCGGCACGTGCAGGTGGAACCGCTTTCCAGCGTTACAGACCAACGCCGTTCTGACGCGCTGTATTTCGCCGACTTCACGCGGCTGTTGAACTGCATGTCTCGCCGCAGATCGAACTTGTCGGTCACGTAATTCAGATAGCTGAGCGTCTCGGGTTGCGGGGCGAAGTGCTCCGACCAGTCCCACTCCGCCAGCAGTTCTTGCGAGAACGAATACGCGTAGGAATAACTCTCCGAGTCGAACCTCGCGCCCGGATACCGATTCCAGTACCAGGTTCCGCCGACGCCGGTGCCGGCCTCCACTACGCGGAAGCGCAACCCCATCTGGCGGAGCCGGTAAGCCTGATAGATCCCTGCAATCCCGGCGCCGATGACGACGACGTCGTAGTCGTTCACCTGCTCGGAAACGAAGCTTTTCAGTGTTGTCTCAATTTCTTTCATGCCCTCGCTCCTCTATCAACGTCCGCGCCACACCGGTTTGCGCTTTTCAAGAAAGGCCGTGGCGCCTTCCAGCAGGTCTTCGCTCCCGAAGAAGATCGTCCGCATTGCGTTCAGATAGGACACGGCCGCATCGAAATCCATGTCCGCCGACTCCTGCATCGCTTCGATCCCAAGGCGCAGGGCGAGGGGGCTGAACTCACCGACGGTGGTCGCCAGGTCCAGTGCCGTCTGCTGGAGGTCTGCCGCGGGCACCACCCGGTTCACGATGTTGTGCTCGAGGGCCTCTTGCGCATCGAGAATCCGGCCGGTGAGTGCCAGTTCGAACGTGAGGCGATCGCCGAGTATCGGGCGAACCACGGGCACAACCGTGAGCGGGAAGATTCCCAGCTTGATCTCCGGAATTCCGAAGGTCGCCACGTCCGACGCAACTGCCAGGTGGGCGAGGCAGGTGATCCCCAGGCCGCCGCCCAGCGCAGCACCGTTCACCGCCGCGATCAGCGGCTTGCGGTAGCTGCGTGCCAACCGGAAGATCTCCAACGGCGGATAGTCGGACAGAACCTCAGGAGGCCGTTTGCTGAACCCGGCCTGGAAGTCCTTCTGGTCACCGCCGACGCAGAACGACTTGCCGTTGCCCGTGAGGATGACGGCTGAAACCTCCGTGGCGGCCGCGGCTTCCTGGAGGGCCGTCAGCAGGTTGCGGGCCTGCACGAAGCTGAGGGGATTGCGCCGCTCCGGCGCGTTGAGCGTGATGCGACGCACGCGCCCAATGTTTTCTACTATCAGTTCCTGAGACATTTGCTCCTCGCGGAAAGCGATCTTGGGATGAGGCGAGGCAAAGGCGATGGTCGCCACGCCTCATTCAGGGGGGGACTCCTGGCCGCGGTGTTCGTGCTTTCGGTCATGACGCTACTGTGCCTTGAGGCTGGGCGGCCGCCATATCGTCGCAACCGACGAATTTGCGTTCCGCACCGCACGGCGCCGCCAAACGAAGGCCCCAATCGTCGGATGCGACGATTGGCCTGTAGCGGTACGCGCTTAAGCTGCCCCTTAACGACGCAAAGGGACGCAAGCCATGGCCCCGACGGAACATCTGCTCGACGTGACGGAACGCCTCACCCGCTGCTGGGACAAGCGCGACATCGAGGGCGCCTTCGGCGACGTCAACTACCGGGAAGCGCTGCGCGAGCACCTGGTCGGCTACTTCAAAGCCTTCGACAGCCGTTGGGTGATCACATCCCACGATCACCTGGCAGGCAAGGACGCAATCCTCGTGAGCGGCCTGATCCAGAAACAGATGCGAATGCCATGACAAGACCGGTCCACGTCGCGGGCGTCGGCATGATGCCGTTCACCAAGCCCGGCGCGAGCGAGTCCTACCATGCCATGGGTGCGCGCGCGGCACGCGCCGCCCTCGACGACGCCCGCGTGGACTACCAGCGCGTCGAGCAGGTGTACGCGGGCTACGTGTACGGCGATTCGTGCAGCGGCCAGGCCGCCACTTATCACCTGGGCTTGACCGGCGTGCCCGTGGTCAACGTCAACAACAATTGCGCCACTGGGTCCACCGCCCTGTTCCTGGCGCGCCAAGCGATTGCCAGCGGCGCCGCCGAATGCGTGCTTGCGCTGGGCTTTGAGCAGATGCAGCGCGGCGCCATTGCCACGCACTGGCAGGACCGCCCGGACCCGTCGCAGCGCCTGCTCGATGCCATGGAAGCCATCCAGGGCCCGTCCACGGACGCGCCGGTCGCTGCGCAGTTCTTCGGCGGCGCCGCCCGCATGCACATGCAGCTGTACGGCACCCGCGCGGACACCTTAGGCCGCATCTCGGTCAAGGCGCGACGCCACGCCGCCGGCAACCCCCTCGCGCTCTTTCGTGAGCCGCTGACACTGGACGAAGTGATGGGGTCGCCGGCCGTGTTCGACCCGCTGACCCGGCTGCAATGCTGCCCGCCCACGTGCGGCAGCGCCGCGGCCGTGCTGTGCTCCGCCGACTTTGCCCGCACGTACAGGTTGGACGCGGTCGTGCGGATCGCCGCGCAAGCCATGACCACCGACGGCAACAGCAGCTTCGACGAGAAGGACATGCGCAAGCTGGTTGGCTACGACATGACCCGGCGCGCGGCGGCACAGGTTTATGACGCCAGCGGCATCGGCCCCGAAGACATCCCCGTGGTGGAACTGCACGACTGCTTCACGGCCAACGAGCTGATCACCTACGAGGCACTCGGGCTCGCGCCCGAAGGATGCGCAGAGAAATTCATTCTCGAGGGCGACAACACGTACGGTGGCAAGGTGGTAACCAACCCCTCCGGGGGTCTGCTGTCCAAGGGTCATCCTCTGGGTGCCACCGGCTTGGCCCAGTGCGCGGAACTGGTGTGGCAATTGCGCGGGCAAGCGGGTGCGCGCCAGGTGGAAGGTGCGCGGCTCGCGCTGCAGCACAATCTGGGACTAGGCGGCGCCTGCGTCGTGACCCTGTTCCAGCGGGACTGACCCTGCCGCCGGCTTGCTCGAAGAGCTGCGCCACGATCAGGCTTCCACGGGTTCCATCTTCATGCGCGTCTCGCGCACCGTGAGCCAGCCGCCCGCCGCGCCGCAGAGCGCGATCAACACGATGCCAGCCAGAGTCCACTGGTCCGGCACGTGCGAGAACACGACGACGCCCGCGAGCATCGCGAAGGCGATCTGCGAGTAGAGATAAGGCGTGAGCGTGGCCGCCGGCGCGCGCTGGTAGGCGAGGATCAGCATGAAGTGGCCGATTGTCGCGGCGAAGCCCATGAAGCCCAGCAGCAGCCAGGTCCACGGATTGGCGATCCAGGTCCACACGAAGGGCAGCGCGAAGCTCGCGCCGATCGTGCCGACCCAGCCGCTCCATAGCTGCATCGTCACCGGGTCTTCGGTGCGCGCCAGGCGGCTCGTGAGCACTTGGAACCACGCGTTCGTGACCACAATGCCGAGCGGCATCAGGCTCGCCCATTGGAACGCTTCGGCGCCGGGGCGGATGATAACGAGCGATCCGACGAAGCCGCCGGTGACCAGCACCCAGCTCAGCGGCGAGACATGTTCCTTCAACACCGTCGCGGCGAGCACCGTGACGGCCAGCGGCGTGATCATCACGATGGCCGTGTACTCGCCGACCGGCATGTACTTCAGGCTCGAGAATGCGATCAGGGTGCTCGCGAGCTGCAGCAGGCCGCGCAAGACCTGGAAGCCCGGATGCATGGTGCGCAGCACGGCCAGGCCGCGCCGCGGCAGCACGGTGGCTGCCGTCGCGAAGGCTTGGAAAGCGTAGCGGAACCACAGCGCCATCAGCAGCGGCACGGTGGCGCTGATGTTGACGTACTTGATCGTCGTGTCGAGCGCGGAGAAGCACGCGCACGCGGTGACGACCAGCGCGATGCCCGCCAGCGCGTGGGCCGGCCACATCACTGGATGCGGTCCGCCGGCAATCCCCACAACGGCATGAGTTCTCCCGGCAGATGGGGCAGCGTCCCGGGCGCCACGTCGAGCGCACCAGCGAATCAACGCAGGGGCGGCATGTGCCACACGTACCAGCCTAGGAGGACGGCGCCGGCCCAGGGCCGCTGCCAGCAGTGCCGCACAGCCGAGGCGGTCGGCCCAATCAAGCAGTCCGTGGCGCGCCGCGCGCCTGGTGTGCGTTTCGGGGTGCTTCTTCACGCCGGCCAGGACGCCGGAATCCGCCTCGGTACCGCCACCGTGTGAAAGCAGAACGGGCGAAAAGCCAGCGTCCTGGTTGCATGAGGATCTCGATCGGTTGCCGATACGCCGTGCTCGCATTTGAACTACGCGGGAGCCGAGAGCCTTTGAGGTGTCAGCGGCGCGTGAAAGCGGCTGTTGTCGAGGGCTCGCTGCTTGAGCCAGCCAGACGGCGCATACCGCACGCCGTACTGCTCGGCCATCTGTTGCGCCTCGTCGACGAAGTGCTGCAAGCCCACCGTTTCGATATAGGACAGCACGCCCCCCGTCCATGCCGGGTAGCCTATGCCGAAGATCGAGCCGACGTCCGCATCGCCCGGGTCGGTGATGACGCCCTCTTCCATGCAACGTGCGGCCTCCAGGGCCTGAATCGTCAGGAAACGGCGCTTGAGCTCCTCCACCTCGGGCTGCACGCTGGCCGGTGGGCAGACTTCGGCTAGTCCTGGCCACAGAAACTTCTTGCCGTCCTTTGGGTATTCGTAGAAGCCCGCACCCGCCGCCTTGCCCTTTCGACCCAGATCGTTGACCATCTTGCGCGTCAATTCGATCGACAACGCCGGCTCGTGCACAGGCTTGATGCCGTCGGCGAGCCACTGGTCGTACACCTTCAGCCCAATCTCCAGCGACACTTCGTCGATCACGGCCAACGGACCGACCGGGAAACCCGCCTGGCGCGCCGCGTTCTCGATCAACGCCGGCTGCACGCCCTCTTGCAGCATCGCCATGCCCTCCTTGACGAAGGTGCCGAACGTCCGGCTGGTAAAAAAGCCGCGGCTGTCATTGACCACGATGGGCGTCTTGCGCAGCTGCTCGGCCAGATCCAGCGCACGGGCCAGCGTTGCCTGGCTGGTCTTGGCGCCGACGATGATCTCCAATAGCGGCATGCGCTCGACCGGCGAAAAGAAGTGCACGCCGATGAAGTCCTGTGGGCGATCGAAGGCTTCGGCCAGGCCGGTGATCGGCAAGGTCGAGGTATTGCTGCCGAACACCGCGTCTTTGGGCAGGGCCGCGGCCGCCTTGCGTGTCACGTCAGCCTTGACGTCGCGATTCTCGAACACCGCCTCGATCACGAACTGGCAATCGGAGAGGTCGGCGTACTCGACCGTGGGCTTGATCCGGGCCAGCAGCGCGTCCGCTTTTTCCACGGTGGACTTGCCGCGCGCGATGGCCTTGTCGAGCAAATTGCGCGAATACTGTTTGCCGCGTTCGGCCTGCTCCTGCGTGGCATCGAGCAGCACCACCTCGATACCCACGGCAGCCGCAGAGTAGGCGACACCCGCTCCCATCATGCCGGCGCCCAGCACGCCGAGCTTGCGCACGCGTGCCTTCGGCACACCGGCCGGACGGTTGGCGAGCTTGTCGGCCCGCCCCTTGTTCACGAACATGGTGCGCATCAGGTTGCGCGCCACCGGGCCGGACAGCAACTGTCCGAAGTACTTGCGCTCGATGCGCAGACCCAGGTCGATCGGCACCTGGGTGCCCTCGTAGACAGCCGACAGAATGGCCAACGGCGCGGGCATGTTGCGCTGGGTCTTCTGTGCCAGCAAGGTGGTGCCGGCGGTGAAGGTGCGGCCCGCATGGCCAGCTGCCGGGCCCGCCCCTCCGGGGATACGGAAACCTTTGGCATCCCAGGGCTGGACTGCCGATGGGCTGCCGAGCAGCCACGCGCGCGCGGCCTCAATCAGCTTCTCAGGTGCCACGACGGCGTGCACGATGCCCAGTTGCAATGCCTCGGCAGGACGCAGATGCTGCCCGCCAAGCAGCGGCCCCAGGGCCTTCTCGATGCCGATCAGCCGCGGCAGCCGCTGCGTGCCACCGCCGGCCGGCAACAGCCCGAGGCCGACCTCCGGCAAGCCGACCACCGCCTTGTGGCTGTCGGCCAGCACCCGGTAGTGACAGGCCAGCGCCAGTTCCAGGCCACCGCCGAGTGCCACGCCTTTGATGGCCGCCGCGAACGGCTTGCCGCAGGTCTCCAGACGGCGCAGCGTCTGGCCCATCTGGTCGCCCAATCTGGCTGCGGCCACGGCATCGATGCCGCGTTCGAATAGATCGAGCATGCCGTTGATGTCCCCGCCAGCCACGAAGCCATCGGCCTTGCCGGAGGTGAGGATCGCGCCGCGGATCGCACTCGTGTCGGCTACCTGTTCAATGGCGGCGGCCAGATCCACCGTCAGTTGCGGCGTGAGGACGTTCATCGAACGGCCAGGAAGGTCGATGGCGATCGTGGCAATGCCGTCGCTGCCCGTCGTCAGTGTCAAGGTCTGCATAGGAGGTTCCAATGGTGTTCTGGCGCGTCAGACACGCTCGATGATGGTCGCCGTGGCTTGGCCAGCGGCAGCGCACAAGGTGATGAGCGCCGTGTTGAGGTTGCGCCGCTCGAGTTCATCGAGCACGGTGCCGACCAGCATCGCACCGGTCGCGCCCAGCGGATGGCCCATTGCGATGGCGCCGCCGTTGACGTTGACACGGTCGGGGTCGAGCTCCAGCGCGCGCATGAAGCGCAACACCACGGAAGCGAAGGCTTCGTTGATTTCGAACAGATCGATGTCGCGCACGCTCATGCCGGCCAGGCGCAGGGCCTTCTCGCTCGCTGCCGCCGGACCGGTCAGCATGACGAAGGGCTCGCTGCCCACCACCGCATAGCTGCGGATGCGTGCCCTGGGCTTGAGTTGGGCGGCATGGCCGAACCCGGCCGAGCCGACGAGGACGGCCGACGCGCCATCGACGATCCCGCTGGACGTCCCGGCGGTGTGCAGGTGCTGAACTCTTTCCAGATGCGGATAGCGCTGCAGCGCAACTGCGTCGAAGCCGCCCTGCTCGCCGACCATGTCGAATGCGGGCTTCAGGCTGGCCAGGCTTTCCATCGTCGTGCCAGGACGCGGGTACTCGTCGCGCGCCAATACGACTTCGCCGAGGATGTCCTTGACGGGCACGATCGCCCCGCTGAAGCGGCCTTCCGCAATCGCCTGCGCGCAACGCTGCTGGCTTTGCAGACCGAAGGCGTCGAGCGCCTCGCGGCTGTAGCCGTCGAGCGTGGCCAGCAGGTCGGCCGACACGCCGGTGGGTGAGAAGTAGGTCGTCCAGATGACCTGCGGATCGTTGCACCAGGCGCCTCCGCCGCCCAGCGGCGCGACGCGGGACATCGACTCCACGCCGCCGGCCACGATGGCCTGCACCTGCCCGCTCGTCACTTGTGCGGCAGCCAGGTTGATCGCCTCCAGGCCCGAGGCGCAGTAGCGGTCGATCTGGATACCAGGCACATGCTGGCCATATCCGGCCACGAGCGCGGCGGTGCGGGCGATATCAGCGCCCTGTTCGCTGAACGGAGTCGTACAGCCGAGGATCACGTCCTCTATCAATTCGGTCGCTACCGCGCTTCGGTCGCGGATCGCGGCCAGCATCTGCGCTGCCAGTTGTACCGGCGTGATCTCGTGCAGGGCGCCGTCGCTGCGTCCCTTGCCGCGCGGTGTGCGCACGTGGTCGAAAATAAAGGCACTTGGAGTCATGTTGATTGCTGTGACCGCTGTCGCGGCAGAGTAAGTTGGCTGTCAAGTCGCCGACACGATGGCGAAATATTGTTCTCTCAACTTTCGGCGCAGCAGCTTGCCGGTCGCCGTGCGTGGCAAGGCAGCGAACTCCACCCGCCGCGGGCATTTGAAGTGGGCTATCTTGTTGCGGCTGAATTCAATCAGTTCGGCGGCCAGAGCCGGGCTGGGTTTCATGCCGGCTTTCAATTCGACCACCGCCAGGACGTCCTGACCGAACTCGGCGCTCGGCACGCCGATAACGGCGACGTCGAGCACGTCCGGGTGCATCAAGAGCGCCTCTTCAGTTTCGCGCGGATAAATGTTGACCCCGCCCGACAGGATCAGGTCCGTGCGCCTGTCGGCGATATAGACGAAGCCGTCCTGGTCGACATAGCCGAAGTCTCCCAGCGTGCTGTAGCCCTGCTTGCTGAAGGCGCTGCGCGACTTTTCGGGATCGTTGTGGTACTCGAAGGACGGCGTACCGCTGAAGTAGATCATGCCGATCTCGCCGGTCGGCAGTTCCTCGCCATCTTCGCCAAGGATATGCACCTTGCCGAACACCGCGCGCCCCACGGTACCCGGATGCGCGAGCCAATCCTGCGAATCGACGGCGCACATGCCATTGTTTTCGCTGCCTGCGTAGTACTCGTACACGATGGGGCCGAACCAATCGATCATGCGCCGCTTGATATCCACCGAGCAAGGCGCAGCCGCATGCACGGCACGGCGCAGGCTGGAAAGGTCGTGGCCCTGCCGCTGTTCCTGCGGCAAATTGAGCATGCGCACGAACATGGTCGGCACAAAGTGGGCGTGCGTCGCTTTGTACCGGTCAATCAGCTGCAGGGTCTGCAGAGCGTCGAACGACTCCGTCAGAACGACGGTGCCGCCTTGCCGCAGCGTTCCCATCGACCAGCCGAGTGGAGCCGCGTGGTACAGCGGCGAGACAGACAACAACACGGCGTCCGAACCGACGCCGTGAAACACGCGTAGCATGCCATCGGCGACGGTTGGCGTTCCCCACGGCTGGCAAAGTGCCGGGCGCTTGATGCCCTTCGGCCGCCCTGTGGTGCCGGAGGAGTAGGACATGACCTGGCCTTCGCACTCGTCCAGCGGCGCGCCCGCGATGTCAGCGCTGAACACGCCCTCGAGCGACGCAAATGCGCCGCAAGCCGGACCATCGACCAGGCGTACCCGCAGCCGGTCGATCTTGGCGACCACCGCTTCGCCCAGTTCGGCTTCGGCGGACGAGATGATCAGCGCCTTGGCGCCACAGTCATCGACAATGTACGTGACTTCGTCCGGAGACAGATGCCAGTTCACCGGCGTGTAAGTCAGCCCGGCGCGCTGGGCCGCCCAGCAAACCACCAGGTAATCGGGTCCGTTCCTCATCAGGATCGCGAGGTGATCGCCGCGCTCGAGGCCATTGCTGCGCAAGTGGTGCGCCAGCTTGTACGAACGGTCGTCCAGCATCGCATACGTGGTGACGGCACCCGTAGCGCCCATGACGATGGCGGGGTGCTGCGGGCGTTCCTGCGCATGGATGCTCAGGTGCAGCACTTCAGGTCCTGGCGTGTTCATGCCATCTCTCCAATCTTTGTTAACCGGCTCTCGCCGCTTGGCCGCTCCCGCATCAGCAAGCTGGCCAGGGCGGGCATCAAGGCGATCGCGCCGACCATGTTCCAGATGAACATGAACACCAGCAGCAGCCCCATGTCTGCCTGGAACTTGATCGCCGAGAACACCCAGGTCAGCACACCCAGTGCAAGCGTGATGCCAGTCAGCGCGACGGCGGCGCCGGTGGTCTTCAGCGTCTCGAAGTAGGCCTGCTTGAAAGTCAGTCCTTTGCGCAGGAAGGCCTCGATGCGGTTGTAGATGTAGATGCCGTAGTCGACGCCGATGCCCACGCCCAGCGCGATCACCGGCAGCGTGGCGACCTTCACGCCCAGCCCGAGCTGCGCCATGATCGCCTCGCACAGTGCCGAGGTCACATACAAGGGGATCATGATCGCCAGCGCCACGCGCCAGGACGCAAACTCCCACCACATGAGCAACCCCACGATGGCATAGACCAGAACGACCATCAGCCACTCGGTTCGCTCGATCACGTCGTTGGTCGCTGCCTCGATGCCCGCATTTCCCGCCGCCAGCAGAAATTGCACCTTGTCGTCGTCGTTCGCTTGCGCGAACTGCATGACCGTCTGTGTCACGCCCTTGAGCGTTTGCGCCTTGTGGTCGGACAAAAACACGACCAGCGGCAGCATCGAACAGTTGCTGTTGTAGAACTCGCTCGAGATCGTCTTGAATGCCGAATTCGCGACAAAGCGATTGCGCGAGAGTCCGTACCACTTCAGGTCGCCGCCGTTCGAGCCCACGATGTAGTTCTTCATCTCATCGAATAGCGAAAACGTCGACTCGACACCGGCCGTGTCCTGCAACGCCCATTTCAAGCGCTCGACGGCCGCGCCGGTTGCGTAGGCGCCGCACTCGCCCGGCGGAGTCTTCACGATCACCACGAAGACGTCCGGGCTTGCGGAATAGTGGGCCGCGATGAAGTCGTTGTCGATGTTGTAGCGCGAGTCCTTGCGCAGCTCGGGTGCACCGCGGTCGAGGTCGCCTATCTGCAGGTCGCGCTTCAGATAGAACGCACCGCCGAGCACCAGTGCAGTAATGACCAGGGACAGCGCGGCCGGTTTAGGGCTGGCCAGCATCGACATCAGTCCGGCCACGCGGTGTGCGCTCGTCGCCTTCTTCTGCTGGTGGCGCAGGCAGGCCGGTGTCACGCGGACAAAGGACATCAGTACCGGCAGAAGAAACATCTTTGTGAAGATGATCACTCCGACGCCAACGCTGGCACTGATCGCCAGTTCCCGAATGACCTGGATGTCCAACACCAGCATGGCCGAGAAGCCGACAGCGTCGCACAGCAATGCAATCGTGCCGGGTACGAAGAGCATTCGAAAGGTCCGCCTGGCGGCCTCCATGCGGTCTATACCCGCCGCCTGGTCGGCGGCTACCGTGTTGATGTTCTGGACCGCATGGCTGACGCCGATGGCGAAAGTGAGAAATGGCACCAGCATCGAATATGGGTCGAGTCCGAAGCCGAACAGCCGCACGGTTCCCAACTGCCATAGCACCGCCAGCAGGCAGCAGAAGACAGTCACCGCTGTACTCTTCCAGCACCGCGAATAGGCCCATAGCAGCAGCGAGGTCAGCAGCACCGTGAGACCGAAGAACCCGWTGATGTCGCGGCCCCCTTCGATCAAATCGCCGATGATTTTCGCAAAGCCGGTGATATGAATCGTGATATCGCCGTGCTGGTACTTGTCACGCACCGTGCGCTCGAGCTGCTCGGAGAACTGGCCGTAGTCCAGCTTGCGTCCGGTCTGCGGGTCATTTTCGAGCAAGGGCACCAGCACGATGCTCGATTGGTGGTCCGCGGCGACCAGGCTGCCGATGCTGCCGGAACGGCGCACATTCAGACGCACCGCGTCCAACTCCTTGGGCGAACCGCCGAAACCCTGGGGCAACACCTGGCCGGCCGCGAAGCCCTCCTCGGTCACCTCGTGCCACAGTACATTGGGTGTCCACAGCGATTTCAGATTGGCACGGTCCACTCCGGGGATGAAGAACACCTCGTCCGTGATCTTCTTCAGCGTGTCCAGATACGCCTTGCTGTAGATGTCGCCGGTCTTGGTGGCCACCGCAATGCGAACGACGTTGCCTAACGGACGCAGCTCGTTCTCATAGTTCAGGTAGTTGGCGATCGAAGGATGGTGTTTGGGCACCATCTTCTCGAAGCTCGCGTCCACACGCAGGTTCGCCGCCGAATAGGCGAAGAGCGCCGATATCAGCGCGAACACCAGCATCGCCCACCGCCGGTGATTGAACAGGATGGGTTCCAGCCAGCGCGCCAGCGCCGCCAGCCCCTTTCCATGTTGTCGGGTGGAGCTGGGGCCGTCAGCTGCCCCAGAGGTAGAAGTATTGAATGAATGGGCCATCGACGTTGGCAGAACTGCTTTCGAATTCGCTATTCAAGGCTTGGCGGCAAGCGGCACGATCGTGACGCCCCCCAGCCCGGCCACTGCTGCACCAGAACCGTCAGCCCAGGCGGCAAGACCTGCCACGCGTGGTGCCGGGGCTTGACCCGCCGCCTGTACCGAGCGGCCCCCGTCGACGCTTCGCCAAAGGGTGCCGTCCTGGCCAAGCAGCAACAGCGCGGTCGAAGACAAGCGCTGCCCGGCCACCAAGGTCGCGCGCTTGTCGCCGGCGCTAACCGCAGTCCAATTCGCGCCACCGTTATCCGATCGGAAAATGCGGCCGGCAAACCCGAAGACGAGCAGCGTCGTAGCCTGGGGCTCTCCAAGATCCAGCACGCCATACAGCGGACCGTTGTAGCCGGTGTCCTGCACGCGCCACGATTCGCCACGATCGTCCGAGCGAAACAGCTTGCCGGACTCGGCCGCCACCAACAACGTTGCGGCGCCGCTGCCCTGGATGGCATTGAGGTGCAGCCCTTCGGAATTGGGAAGCCGGGCTCCCAGAAATTGCCATTCCCGCCCGCCATCCGTGGTGCGGAATATCTGGCCATACGAGCCGACCACATAGCCCTCGGTTTCACTGGAAAACCACAAGCCAAGCAGGGGCCTGGAAGGCCCGAAGCTGTTGCCGGCCTTGGCATCGTCCAGCGCGAACTCGGCCTGGTCCAACGCCTTTTGCGCGCCTTCCCTGGCTGATGCGCCGAGGGCTGCGTTCAACGCCGCGCGTGCGGCGTCGACGCGCTGACCGGCAGCCTTGCTGACCATCGCATTGGCCTGGCCCCCGTCGAACACGCGCTCCCAGCTCTGCCCGCCATCGCTGCTGCGCAGCACCACCCCATCGTGGCCAACCGCCCAGCCACTGTGTTGATTCACAAACTGCACCGCAGTCAAGGTCACCGACACCGGCACCCTCGCCTGCGTCCAGCTCTTGCCGCCGTCGTCCGAGTACAACGCGACGCCACGTTCACCGACCGACACCAGCCTGCGGCCCGCCGTGGTCACCGCGATCTGCAGGATACGGGCGGCATGAGGAGACACGCGGGCCGGCAGTTCCAGCAGATCGGGGTGCCTCTGACCTGTGAGGGCGCTGGTGCCAGCCGCTGCCAGCAGAACGCCCGCGACGAGCAGCCAGCACGGGAGTCGTCCGTATTCCATTGCCGCCCAGCCTCAATTGCTGCGCCGCAGACTGTCCGCGGTGAAGTACGAGCGCGGCTTGAAGTTGCCGAAGACCGGCGGCTTGTCTTCATTTTGCAGAAACTCGAAGAAATAGCGCCGTGCCTGGAGGTCATGCTGGACGGCCAGCGCGTACCAGGTGGTCGGCACGTCATAAAACTGCATCGCGTGGCCTTCGTGCACTCGCCACAGTCCGCCGCGAGCGTCGTATTTGTCTGCGTGCGCAATCTGCCAACTGTCTTCGTCGACATAGAACACGCGCTTTGCATAGATATGGCGGGCGCCTGGCTTGAGCGTGGCTTCCACAACCCAGACACGATGCTTCTCATAGCGAGGCAGTTCCTGATTCGGGACACCGGCTTTGATGACATCGGTGTACTTCAGCGCCTTGCTTGCCAAGTCGTAGTTGTTGTACGAAATCAACATCTCCTTCTTGCCGAGGAGCTTCCACTCATAGCGGTCCATGGCACCGTTGAACATCGCGGAGTCGTCGATCGTCGCCAGCCCGTCCACATTGAAGAACGGCGTATCGTAGCCAACGTCAGGCGCCCGCAGCACGCGACGTTGACCCGGGTTGTAAGTCCAGGCCTGTTGAGTGAACTTGGTGTGATCGATCGCGCCGATGACGATCGTCGCTTCGCCCGCTGAATTGGACGGACTGAGCGTTTGCTGCTTGAAGTAGTAGCCGTTGTTGGGCTCGGCATCGGGCATCTTGGCCGTGTAGTTGATTTCGTAGAGCCAGCGGACGGGCGTGAACGAGCCGTTGGTCTGAACCGCCCCGACCGACATGTTCGTCTGTATCGCATCCGCGATGTAGCGCATGACGTGGTTCTGGATCACCTCGGTGCCGTTTTTCGGAATCGGAAACGGCACGGTCGGCATTGCATTGACGTCCTGTACACCGAGACCGCCGTCAATGAGCTTGGCCTTCGCTGCGTCGCGCTGAATGGCCTCATAGTACGAAGATGGATATCCCGCGCTACGCCGGCTCGGGTAGACCTTCATCTTGTATTCCGGATAGCGCTTCAGCAGCTCCATCTGGCCTGGTGCCAGCAGCGCCTCGTATTGCGCGGCATTGGCTGCCGTGATGATGTACAGCGGCTTGTCGCCGGCATATGGGTTGACGTAGCCCTTGTTGCGGTCAAAGCCGGCCGGCGGTTTCGTCAAGCCGCCATCCCATGCGGGAATGGAACCGTCTGCATTGGCCTCCTTCTGCGCTCCCACGGGTGTCAACTCACGACCCAGTCTCTGCAATTCCTGGGGAGTGAGTTCCGCGCGCGCGCCCGCCGCGACCAGTGTCGTCACGACGAGTACTGCCAGTTGTCGGCCGATCGCGCTCCTGCTGCCCTTGCTTGCCATGTCTTGTCTCCTGAACTTCTAGAAATTGATGCCAGCCACGAGGGAGAAGAAATCCCGGTCGTGAAATTCGTCGTATTTGGCCCTGGCATAGCGCGCATAGCTGAAGTCAAGGTAATACTGGTTGCGATATTCGAAGCGAACACCTGGCGCCACTGTGACGCGGCCTTCGGAGAATAGTCCGTCGGCAGACCAGCCCTTGACGTCATACGACAAGAACAGGCGAGGCTTGATGTTGATGCCCGCGACGACATTCGGATAGCTCAACTCCATGAGAGCGCGCAAGCCCCATGCAGTAGATGTCGCGTAGCCCCGGTTCTCGCAATAGCTGGCGTTGGGATTCAGTGCGGCGCAAGGAATGCCGGCCACCGGGCCTGAGCCGTACACAAATGCGCGGCCGTAGCGGGTACTGGTGGCTGGGTCGCCGATACCTGACCACTTCTGGACCGCGGCTTCGCCGATGAAGGTCAGATTCTCGGCACCCAAGACGCGCGGGAACAGCTGCAATGCGGAGATCTGGGCCTGGGTCTTGGACTTGCGGTCGAAGCCCGCAAGGTACTGACCCTGCGGTGCGGCCGCAAGGTGGCCAACCGGACCGATGCCAGCCACCACGCCGTTCAGCAAGTCCGTGCCATTGATTTGTACCGGCAAGTCGCGGGTGCGGCTGACCTCACCGAACACCGACCAGCCGCCCAGCAGGGTCGAGGCACTGAGGCCGAGCACCTTGATTTTCTCGGCGCTGTAATCGAGCTGCGACTGCATTGCGCGCGATGCCCCAGGGATCGTCTGCGACCAGATCGAGCCGGGGATGGTCGTCGGCACCAGCACTGCACTGAGATTGGGAAGACGCGCGTTGTATTGCGCGTGGTAGAGACCGAAGTCGGTGTCGATCGCTGCCGCGCGGTACCGCCCCGCCAAGCCGAACTGACCGCTGTTGCCCGGCTTGCGATCCGGTTGCAGCGACATCTGCATATTGGCCCCGCCTAGCGCCGCGATGCCATTGAACATCTGTTGATCGGAAAACGGCCCGGCGCCGACCAGGGTGCCGCTGTTCGAGCAATTGACAATGTTGGCAGCCGACCAATAGGTACCGCACCCGTCCAGCACGTCCTTGCGCCAGCGGAATTGGTAGAAGCCCTCAACGCTCAAGCTGTCCGTCAGGGACAGGCTGGCGAAGGCCTGCGGCACGGGCAGCAAGATCTCCTTGACCTGCGCGCCAGGTCGATGGGCCGCCGTGATGTCGAAAGCCCCGAACTGGTTGATCCCGGGAACGAACAAGCTCTCGCCCCAGTTCACCACCTGGTTTCCGAGGCGAACCGTCAATGTCCGCTGGCCCGGCAGCTCGAACGTGTTGTATGCGTAGGCATCAAGCAGGGCCACACCAGAAAACTTCGAGAGGGAATCAAAGTCGCGGTCTTCGAGCCGGGCACCGGGCACGTAGCCGTTCGCATAGCTGCCATGGGGTACACCCTTATTCGAAAGCGTGTAGTCGTACCAACCTTTGGCGCGGGCGAAGAACCCCAGCTTGTTCTTGCTGACATCGACCTCGCCGAGAACGTTGGCGACCGTCGAAAAGGGCTTGTTCTTTCCAAAGTTGAGGTTGCCGTTGTCATTCTGAATTCCCGACAGGCCCCCGTTGCCGAGCGCAATCAGGCTTGGGTCGGCCGCTCTCGCGCGCCAACTGGTACCGAGCGATGCGCCCAGCGACCAGCGCACGTCCGTCCCATCCTCCGTCTGAAAGTTCCCCGCCTGCGCGCCGCAGCAGAGGCTTGCGGCCGCAGCTATCAGGCTCGCTCGCCAGAGTCTCCTGTTGTTCATCGTTGCGTTCCTAGACTTGTTGATGTGAAGGCCAGTCGGAAGGGCAGCGCCTGCAGGCGCGCCCAGTACGCCGGGATTCTGTTTGGACAGAGGACACAGGACACTCGCCACAAATGACGATTTGCCCGTGTCTTGCGTCAGGACATGCGAAAGCGAATCGGCAACCGCTTCGGCCCGTTGACGAAGTTGGACGCGGTCAGCACGATCGGGCTAGTGAGCTCCACCGATTCCAGTCTTGGAATCAGTTCCTCGAACAGGCGCCGCATTTCCATCCGGGCCAAATGTTGGCCCAGGCAGACGTGGGCACCGTAGCCGAACGCGATATGACGATTGGGTTTTCGATCGATCAGGAAATCGAAAGGCCGATCGAATACGTCCTCGTCGCGGTTGCCGGAGGCATAGCACAGCATCAGCCAGTCACCCTTGGCGATCTTGCGGCCTCTCAGTTCGGTATCCGCCGTCGCCGTGCGCATGAAGTGGCGCACGGGCGTTCCCCAGCGGATGGCTTCCTCTACCAATCCGGGGATCAATGCCGGCTCGGCCTTGAGCCGCGGTAGCAGTTCGGGGTACTGCGCCAGGGCCCACATCGCGGTGGCCGTGGAGGACGAGGTGGTGTCGTGGCCTGCCGTCGCGATGATCAGGTAGTAGCTCGAACGCACCCCATCGGAAAGCGGTGCGCCATCGATCTCGGCGTTAGCCAGCAAGGTCGCAATATCATTGCGCGGGTTCTTCAAGCGGTCCGCCGTGATGGCGGCAAAGTACCGTTCGAAGTCGGCAATCACCGCGCCCAACTGGTTCGCTCGAGCGACCGGATCGATCGCGGCGGCCTGGTCGCGGCTCAACTCCGGGTCCTGTGGGGAAAAGATTTCCTGCGTCAGCTTGAGCATCAGCGGCTCGTCCTCCGGCGGCACACCGAGGATGTCCATCACCACATGGAGCGGGTAGTGGAGCGCGACGTCGGCAACGAAGTCGCATTCACCTCCCTTGGCGTGCATCTTGTCGACGGAAGCCTTGGCGATTTCACGGATACGGCTTTCCAGCTTCAAGATGCTGTTCGGCGTGAACCACTCCTGGGTGATGCCCCGTAGCTTACGATGCTGGGGCTCGTCCAGATTGACGAGCGTGTCGGTGGGATTGGGCTTTCCCGTCATCGCGATGAACTGGTCGACCGTGGCTTTCGGGAAGACGAGGGCCGATCGATCGCTGTTGCGAAACGTCTGGTTGTCGCGGCCGACGTGAGTGATGTCAGCGTGCTTGGTAACGACCCAAAACGGATCGAATCCCTCGATGCGTGCAATCCCGAGCGGATTGATGCCACGCGCCCATGTATAGACCGCATGGATCCTCTCCGGGTCGGCATGCGCCTTCGGGTCCACCAGGGTTTGTGCGATATACGGGGGTAGGTCAGTCTCCGTCATCGATGCGGGCAATGTGTTCGACATCGTTGTTGTCTCCTGTGTTGCTAATGACAGGACCTCAGGCCCCGGTACCGGTGGACTTGCGGACCACCATTGTTTGCGCAGCGGTATATTCGAGCAGGCCCTCGACGCCGTTCTCCGTGCCGATGCCGGACTGCTTGTGACCGGCGAAGGCCGTGGCCGGACTCAGGTAACCCGCTTCGTTGATCCACACCGTGCCGGCCTCCAGCCGCTCGGCCACCGCCTGGGCCTTGGCCACATCCGCCGACCAGACCGATGCGCCCAATGCATAGGGAGAGTTGTTCGCCCTCGTAACGGCTTCGTCGAGATCGTTGAACTTGAGCAGAGAGCGCACCGGCCCGAACACTTCTTCGCGAACGATGCGGGCATCGTCCGGGGGGTTGTCCACGAGGGTCGGCGGCACGAAATAGCCTTTGCCCTTGGGCGCCTCCCCGCCGGTCAGGAAACGCAGGCCCTGCGCTCGCGCGTCATCAAGCAGGCTGAGCAGCCGCTCGAACTGCTTGCGGTTTTGAACCGGCCCGAGCTGGGTGCCCTCCTCCAATCCGTTGCCGACCTTCACCGAACGTGCGATGTCAACCATGGCATTTGCCATGGCGGCATAGATATCGCGGTGTACGTAGATTCGTTTGATCGCGATGCACGTCTGCCCGTTGTTGATGAAGGACGACCAGAACAGCTGCTGCGCAACGGTCTTGACATCGACGTCGGGCAGCACGATCGCCGGATCGTTGCCGCCGAGTTCGAGCGTCACCCGCTTGAGCGTGGCGGACGCGCTTTCCATCACGCGGCGGCCGGTCTCGGTGGAACCGGTAAACGAAACCTTGTCGATGTCCGGATGCGCGGTCACCAGGGGGCCGAGCGCGTCGCCACCCGAAATGACGTTCAGCACACCCGGCGGCAGCAACTCACGCGCCAGCTCGCCAATCTTCAGCACCGTGAGTGGCGTGTACGGCGAGGGCTTCAGCAGCACAGTGTTGCCCGCCAGCAGCGCGGGCAACACTTTCCAATAGGCGAGCAGCACCGGGAAGTTCCACGGCGACAGCGCGGCCACCACGCCCAACGGAACGCGCCGCGTCTCGCTGCGACGCTCGGCGCTGTTCTCGGTCACCACCACCGGCAGATCCAGACCGGCTTGCGCTTGCAGCCAATGCACGCAGGCGCCGAGCTCGTATCGCGCATCGACAAGCGGCTTGCCCTGTTCGCGGCTCAGCAGCTGCGCCAAAGGTTCAATGTGCTGCTGCAACACGACGGGCAGCGTCGCCAGATGTTCGCGCCGCTGCTGGACCGAGAGCGCGCGCCAGGCACCGAAAGCATGGCGCGCCGCGGCCACGGCCTGGTCCAATTGCACCGCCGAACAGTCGGGCGCCTGTGCGACGACGTCCTCGGTGGCCGGGTCGATCACCGGCATCACCCTTGCCCCGGCAACGCTTTGGCCGCCGATGGTCATCGTGAATTGAGAGTCAAGAATCGTCATTGCCGCTTCCAATAAATCCGGGTTTGTTCAGGGGAGCAAAACCGGTTTGACACACAGGCCTTCGTGCTGGTCGCTCACCGCCTGGTTGATGTCGGCCAGCGGATAGGTCTTGACCAGCTTGTCGAAAGGGAAGCGGCCTTCCAGGTACAGCGCCATCAATTGCGGGATGAAGACATCGGGATCGCTGTCGCCTTCGATGATTCCGCGAAAGGTGAAGCCCGCCTGCATGGCGCCGGTGAGGGTGCCGGGCAGCTTGAGGTCCATTGCCGCCAAGGGCGGCACGCCGACAAAGCCAAAGGTGCCGCGCGGCGCAAGGAAACTCACCACTGACTCCACCACCGCCGGCAGTCCGGTGGTGTCGAACGCGTAGTCCGTGCCAGCCGGCACGATCGCGCGTACGGCCTGCGCGACATCTGCGGCCTTGGGATCGATCGTGTGGGTCGCACCCAGACTCATTGCGAGCTCGCGCCGCACCGCGTGCGGTTCGACCACGACGATTTGCTTGCAGCCCTGCAGCACCGCCGCCATGACCGCACTCAGACCGACCGCGCCACCGCCGAGCACGACGATTGACGAACCCGGCTTGCAGCCCATCGAGCGCATGACGGCGCCCGCACCCGTCTGAACACCGCAGCCAAGCGTGCCTGCGATCTCCAACGGCACGCCCTCAGGCACCTTCACCAGGTTGCGTTCATAGGCGAGCGCGTAGGACGCAAACGACGATTGGCCGAAGAAAGTGCCGGAAACAGCATTATTCGAGGCGGCCTCCCTTAGCGTCTTCGAACCGTCGGCACGCGCGCCAAGGTAGTTCAGCATCGGCATCGTGTG
Organism: Variovorax sp. 01T432; assembly: GCF_056398605.1. Lineage (NCBI taxonomy): Bacteria > Pseudomonadati > Pseudomonadota > Betaproteobacteria > Burkholderiales > Comamonadaceae > Variovorax > Variovorax sp. 01T432. The sequence continues at coordinate 86,883 of NZ_JBFTPS010000001.1, read as the reverse complement.
GCAATAGGCCGGCGCGTGCTCGTCGCAACTGGGACAGTGCCCGCAGGACAAGAAGGTCATGGCAACACGGTCGCCCGGCTTGACCTTCGTCACGCCGCTGCCCACCCGCTCAACAATGCCCGCGCCCTCATGGCCGAACACCGCGGGAAGCGACATCGGAAACGCACCCGCCTGAGCGACAAGGTCCGTGTGGCACAAGCCGACACCCGTGATGCGAACGAGGACCTCGTCGGCTCGCGGCCCGTCGAGCTCGAGTGGCTCAATTGAAAATGGCGCCATGGGTGCCCGCACGACGGCTGCTTGAATCTTCATTGAGTCTCCTGTGATCGGTATCTGCGCGCTATCCATTGCCAGCACGCGCAGCGAACATCCACTCTATTGATGACGGCCGCCGGCGCCGATCGTCAGTAATGATGATTTTGATGATCCTTGCGCGGTCAGCGCGTGAGGCGGCGCAGCGAATCCGACGTGAAAAAGTTGGGTTCGAGGCTCACACCGAAGCGCATGGGCGGTGCCTCATTCGTGAGGCCACTCACCAGATATCGTCGAGACTCCAGGTCATGGGAAACCTGGGCGGCGTACCAAGGCGCGGGCGCGTCATAGAACTGCACGGCATGGCCTTCCTGCACGCGCCAGAGCTGTCCACGGCCGTCGAACTTGTCCACGTGCGCGATCTGCCAAGTGTCTTCGTCCAGATAGAACACGCGCCGCGCGTAGACATGACTCGCACCGGGTCTGAGCTTTGCTTCGACCACCCACACGCGATGAAGCTCGTACCGAAGGTATTCTGGATTCAAGTGGAGCGGCCGGATCAAATCTGCATGGCGCAACTTCTTGCTCGTCAATCGGTAGTTGTTGTAGGAGATCAGCATCTCGCGCTTGCCAAGCAGCTGCCATTCATACCGATCCGGCGCGCCATTGAATCCATCGAAATCGTCGATGGTGCTCAGGCCGTCCGCACCATCGGCCGGGCTGTCATAGCCCAGCGACGGTGCGCGCAGTACGCGGCGCTGCCCCGGGTTGTAGGTCCATGCAAGCCGCGCCTCGCGCGTCTGGTCCATCGGGTCGATGGCCAGCAGGCCGAGCCCGGCCAACGCGGGCGGGGATTTCACTACACCCAGGAAGTACACGAGCCGGTTCGGCTCCGGCCGTTCCATCGCCGCTGCCCAGGCGATCCATTCCTCGACCCTGATTGGCGTGAATGCGCCGTTGGCCAGCACCGGGAAAGTGTCGCTGCTTCGCTGCACGCTGCCGCCGCGCCAGCGAAACAAGTGATTCCATAGGGCTTCCAAGCCGCTCGCAGGCAACGGGAACGGCACCGTGGAGCGGCGAATTCCGACGACTCCGTTGCCGCCCTCGGCGAGGACGGCATCGCGTGCCTCGCCGCGAATGTGTGCATATGCCCGCGCCGGATAGGCGGCCGTTCGGTGACTCGGATAGACGAAAAGCCGCAGGCTGGGGTATCGCTTGAGCATCTCCAGCTGCCCCTGCGGCAGTTTGTCGAGGTACGCTGCGACGTTGGCGCCGTCAATCGCGTAAAGCGGTCGTTCACCGGCGAAAGGGTCAGAAAGGCCCTGAGCCACGTCCAAGCCGAATGGCGGTGCGGACAGGCCGCCATCCCACGATGGGATGCTGCCCTCACGGTTTCCCACACGCAGCGCACCCATCGGCGTCAGATCGCCGTCCAGGTGCTTCAGATCGTTCTCGGCGGATGCGCCTCCTGCCGGGCACGATGACAGCATCCAGAGCGGGGGACACGACGCGGCCAGAACTTGCCTGCGCCTCATTGCGTTCAAATCTCCGGCATCGGAGGCCGCGACAGCCGCTGCTGATCAGGCTTGGGGATGAGCGACCCTGACGGTGAGCCCGTCAAGTTGGTCCGTCATCACCGTCTGACAGCTCAGCCGGCTGTTGTTCGCCCTCGGTGCCGCAGTGAAATCGAGCATCTGCTCTTCCTGCTCGGAGACGGGAGGCAGTAACTCGAGGTACGAGGATTCGACGAAGACGTGGCAAGTGGCACAGACCGCCACGCCCCCGCAATCCCCGAGGATGCCGCTGACACCATGGTCGCCCGCAGCGCGCATCAAGTTGGTTCCGACGGGGACCTCGGCCTCGATGCGCCGTCCGTTGTGTTCGATAAAGATTGCTCTTGGCATGATTTCGTCCGCGCTCAGGGTGCTTTGACTCGAGAGAGCGGAACGGTTTTCCACCGACCGTCCTGAAGCTGCGCCAGCAGGACCCTTTCCGTTCCCAGGTGCATCGTCTTGCTGAACGTCATCGCCGGAGTGCCGAACATATCTTCCGGCGCTGAAAATGACTCCATCGTCCTGGCAAAGCTGTCGGTTGTCAGGTTCGCACCCGTCTTCTGCAATGCGGCGACGAGCCGGTCCACGATGGCATAGCCGTAAACCGACAGCACCGTGGGTTCCATGCCGAACGCGGTCTGGTATTTGGCCGCCCAGAAGCGAATCGCCGGGGACGTGTCGTCCAGGTAGGGATGCTGCACGAACATGCCGGCAAAGAAGCCGTCCATCGCCTTGCCTCCCAGCCTGGGGATGATCGTCGTGTACGTCGCCGTCGAGCCGATCGTGGTCGGATGGAAATTCAGCTTCCGCATCTCCGCGATCGCGCCTATGGTCTCGCGGATGGCCGTACCGAGAATCACGAAATCGCAATCCGCCGACTTCAAGCGAGCGGCTTGCGAAGAGAAATCCGTTGCGCCGCGCTTGTATGTCGTCTTCTCCGAGATCTCGACGCCGATTTCCTTCAAACCGGCCTCAGCGCCGCGAACGATCTCCTGCCCAAACTCGTCGTCCTGGTGCAAGGTACAGGCTTTCGTCGCGCGCTTGTCCCTGTACAGGAACGGAATGGTCTGCCTGGCACCCTCGAAATAGGATGGCGCGAACGCCCACTTCAGCTTGGTCGGCGGGTCGTACATCTCCCTGGCGCTCGAGGTCGGCATGAAGTTGATGATGTTCTTTGCGAATAGCACCGGCATGGCAGCAAGGTTGGTCGAAGTGCCGATGCTGCCGACCATCATGAATATCTTGTCCTGGTCGACCAGTTTCTGGGCCGCGAGAACCGCCCTCTTGGGGTCGTAGCCGTGATCCTCGACCAACAAGGTCAGTTTGCGGCCATGCACGCCGCCTTGCTCATTGATCTCCGAGACACGCAACTTCATGCCGTTGAGCTGCTCCTTGCCGAACCCCGCCAGCGGACCTGACAAGTCCTGAAGCGTGCCGAGCAGCAGTTCACCCTTGGAGACGCCTTGTTGCTGCGCCATCGCCATCGATCCGGCGCTCAGTAGCAGTGCGAACAGGGACAGTGATGAATACCGCGCAAGCCGCGCGACGATGACTTGATAGGACAGCAAGCTGAGTCTCCTTGTATTTGATCAACATCCAGCGAGCCAATTCTTGAAGGGGTGCGCCACGTCGCGACATCGTCACAACTGATGATTTTCAGCGTGGCGGCATTGGCCAATGGCCCCAGCCTGAAAAGTTCGTCGGATGCGACGATAGTCGCCGTCCAGCGCTTCCGCGATCCTCTGCCGAATCGAACATTCACAGAAGGAGATTGCGATGCGGATGAAGGATCGGGTTGCCGTCGTGACCGGCGCCGGCAGCGGGTTGGGGCGCGAGCACGCATTGCTGCTCGCGCGTGAAGGCGCGAAAGTTGTCGTCAACGACCCGGGTGGGAGCGTCAATGGCGTGGGCGGCGACAACTCCGCAGCCGACAAGGTCGTGGCTGAAATCCATGCTGCCGGCGGACAGGCTGTGGCGAACTACGACTCGATCGCTTCGCGCGAAGGCGCGCAGCGTCTCATCAACACGGCGGTCGAGCATTTCGGCCGAGTGGACGCCCTGATCAACAACGCCGGCATCCTGCGCGACAAGACCTTCCTCAAGATGCCGCTCGAGGACTTCGAGGCGGTTCTGGCCGTGCACCTGCTCGGCACCCTCTACTGCACCAAGGCCGCCTGGCCGCTGATGATGGAGCAGAAATACGGCCGCATCGTGATGACGACATCCGTCGCCGGCACCCACGGCAACTTCGGCCAATCCAACTACGGCACGGCAAAGATGGCCGTGCTGGGCCTCATGAACGTGCTGGCTGTGGAAGGCGCCAAGGCCAACATCCGTGTCAACGCCGTCAGCCCCAGCGCCACCACGCGGATGACGGGGGGCCTGGGTGCTTTCCCCGGGGAGATCGAGGAGATGATGCACCCCAGCAAGGTCTCCCCCGCGGTGGTCTACATGGCCAGCGAAAGCTGCGAGTTCACCGCCCACACGATCAGCGCCGCCGCCGGTGGCTTCGGTCGGGTGCAAGTCTTCGAAACGAAGGGCGTCCAGTTCGACCCGCGCAAGCCGGTCACAGTGGACATGTTCGCCGGCGCCGTGCAACAGATCAACGACCTTTCGACCGCGAATCCGCCTCCTCCGGGCATCTTCGCCGAGTGGCCGGCCCGCCTCGCGAGCGTCGGCGTCAAGATTCCGGGCGTCACGGCGTGATCGATTCGTATCTTTCGCCCGCAGACCGCGCCTTCCGCGAGGAAGTGCGAGAGTTCCTGCGCGTCAACCTGACGCCGGAGCTGGCGCGCGCGCAGCGCAGGAGCCCGCATCTGACCAAGGAGGCCGAGATCGCCTGGCACGCGATCCTGCACGCGCACGGATGGGGCGCGCCCAGCTGGCCCAAGGAGTACGGCGGCACGGGCTGGAGCCTGATGCAGCGCTATATCTTCGAGGACGAATGCGCGAAGGTCGACGCGCCGCTGCTGCCCCCATTTGGCCTGAGCATGGTGGGCCCGGTGATCTATACATTCGGCACCCCGGAGCAGAAGCAGCGATTTCTGCCCGGGATCCTGGCGATGACGGAGCACTGGTGCCAGGGCTACTCGGAGCCGGGCGCGGGTTCCGACCTCGCGGGAGTGAGGACCCGGGCCGAGCCGGAGGGTGCCGACTACATCGTGAACGGCAGCAAGATCTGGACGACCGATGCCCACAAGGCAGACTGGATCTTCTGCCTGGTTCGCACCGACACCAATGCGCGCCAGCAGCAGGGCATTTCCTTTCTGCTGATCGACATGAAGACACCGGGCGTCACCGTGCGGCCCATCATCACCATCGACGATGCGCACACCGTCAACGAGGTGTTCTTCGACGACGTGCGCGTTCCGCAAGCCAACCGCATCGGCGAGGAGAACAAGGGGTGGACCTACGCCAAGTTCCTGCTTGGCCACGAGCGGTCGCTCACGCCCGAGGTGAGCCGCTCCAAGCGGCGCATGACGCTGCTGCGGGAAATTGCCGCCACGACGCAGTCGAACGGGAAATCCCTGATCGAGGATCCGCACTTTGCCCTGCGCATCGCGGGCGCTCAGATCGAGCTCGACGCACTGGAACTGGCGAACCTGCGCCTGCTGCTCGATGAGCAACGCGAAGGCGACCTGATGGCGAGCGCCAGCATGCTGAAGCTGCGCGGCTCCGAAGTGGGTCAGTTGCTCACCGAACTCACGGTCGAGGCCTTGGGCCCCTCCGGGATGCCCTATGACATCGCTGCCGATGGCACCCCTCAGACGGTCGGCGCCCCCGATTACGCGCTTGGCCGCGTGGCGGATTACTTCTATCGTCGCGCCTCGACGATCTTCGCCGGTTCGAGTGAGACCCAGCACAACATCCTGGCCAAGCTGGCCTTCCGCACTTGAGGAGCAGCGGGTGAAACTCGAATTCAACGAAGACCAGCACCTGCTGCAAGAGAGCATCCAGACCTGGCTGGCCGGAGAGTATCCGCATGAGGCTTGGCGGGTGCAAGCCCGCGGCGAGCGCGCCGGCTCGCCCGCGTACTGGAAGCAATTTGCCGAGATGGGGTGGCTGGCGGCTGCGCTTCCGGAGGCCCATGGCGGGCTCGGCGGCGGCACGGCGGATGCCGGTGCGATGGCCGAAGCGTTCGGCAGCGCCCTCGTGCTCGAGCCTTTCCTGTCGACCGTGGTACTGGGCGCCGGCTTGATCCAGGCGGCAGGCAGTGCGCAGCAGCAGGCGGAGTATTTGCCAGCCATTGCGCAGGGGCGGCTGCGGCTGGCATTCGCACAGGCCGAGGCGGGATCGCGCTTCGCCCTGGAGGACGTGCACACTCGCGCCGAGCGCACGGCCTCGGGCTGGCGCATCACCGGCGAGAAGATCAGCGTGTGGGACGCACCAGATGCCGACCTGCTGATCGTGTTGGCACGTTGCGCCGGCAGCCAGCGCGACGCCGGTGGACTCGGCCTGTTCCTGATCAAGCGTGGCGCAACCGGGGTGACCTTGCAGCGCTTTCCGATGATCGACAAACGACCCGGCGCCCATTTGCGCTTCGACGGCGCCCCGGCTCAAGCGGTTCTGGGCGACGCGGAAGCCGCCTTGCCCGCGGTCGAGCGCGTGGTCGATCAAGCGATGGCCGTCATGGCTTGCGAGGCCGTGGGGGCCATGCGCACCGCCATCGCGCTGACCACCGAGTATCTGCATCAGCGCAAGCAGTTCGGCCAGCCGCTGGCCAGCTTTCAGGTTCTGCGCCACCGCGTGGTCGACATGCAGGTGCAACTCGAATGCAGCCGCTCGCTCGCCTTGCACGCGGTCCTCACTGCGGAGCGCGACGCGGCATCCCTGCCCCGCGCGGCCGCTGCTGCCAAGTTTCAAAGCGGCCGGGCCGGGCGCTGGATCGGCCACCAGGCCATCCAGTTGCACGGCGGCATGGGCATGACCGACGAGCTGGCCATCGGCCACTACATGAAGCGCCTGCTGATGCTGGACACGCTGTTTGGCAACGCGGACCACCAGCAACAGCGCTTCGCCCGCATCACCGCCCCCGTGGCCGCCTGAAGGAAACATCATGTTGGTTATCGAGAAACCCTCACTGCTCCCCGGCATGGTGGGCCGCAGCGTCGGCGCGGGCGATTGGCTCACGGTCGGCCAGGGCATGATCGACGCGTTCGCCGAGCTGACTGGCGACCGGCAATGGATCCACGTGGATACCGTGCGCGCCGCGAAGGAAATGCCCGGTGGCAAAACCATCGCGCACGGCTTCCTCTTGTTGTCGCTGGTGGGCCGGCTCTTGCCGGCCCTCTACGAGGTGCGCGAGGCCACGCGCATCCTGAACTACGGCTCGGATCGTTTGCGCTTCCTCAACGCCGTCCCCTCCGGCTCGCGCATCCGCGCCAGCGTGCTGTTCAAGTCGGTAGAACCCGCCAACGGTGGCTTCAAGTGCGTGCTCGAGACAAGCATCGAAGTCGAAGGGCAGTCCAAGCCGGCACTGATCGCCGAGTCCATCTTTCTTTACTTCGAATAAAGCAGTCGCCCATGAGCATCCGTGGCAAGGCATTCATCGCCGGCATTTACGAACACCCAACCCGGCTGGCGCGGGATAAAACGCTCGCTCAACTCCACGCCGACGTGGCGCGCGGCGCGCTGGCTGACGCGGGCTTGGCCAAGGAGGACGTCGACGGGTTCTTCTGCGACGGCAGCGTGCCCGGCTTCGGCGCACTGACGCTGGCCAACTACATGGGCCTGAAGCTGCGCCACACCGATACCACGGAGTCCGGCGGCTCAGCGCCCATCCTCCATGTTGGCCACGCTGCCCAGGCTATCGCCGAAGGCAAATGCCGGGTCGCACTCATCACGTCCTGCGGCCGGCCGCGCGCGGCGGGGGTGAGCCCGGCAATGCCGGTCGATCCGGAAACGCATGAAGATGATTTCGACGTTGTCTACGGCTGTCACCTGGCACAGAGCTATGGCATGGTGGCGCGGCGCCATATGCACGATCATGGCACCACGTCGGAACAGCTGGCCTGGATCAAGGTGGCGGCCTCGCACCATGCCCAGCACAATCCGCATGCCATGCTTCCCAAGGTCGTGACAGTGGAAGAGGTGCTGGCCTCCCCCATGGTGGCCGACCCGCTGCATCGGCTCGACTGTTGCGTCATCAGCGATGGCGGCGGCGCCATCGTGGTGGTCCACCCCGACATCGCGCGAGAACTCAAGCGGCCGATGATCCGGGTGCGTGGAGCGGGCGAGGCCGTGAAGATCATGAACGGCGGCTGGTTCGACCTCGCCAGCTCGGCAGGGGCTGTATCCGGCGCCACCGCGTTCGACGAAGCCGCCGTGAAGGCATCCGACATCCAGTATGTGTCGCTTTATGACAGCTTCACGATCACCGTGCTCATGCAACTGGAAGATCTCGGCTTCTGCGAGCGCGGGGAAGGGGGCAAATTCGTCGCCGACGGCGGCCTGATCTCCGGCGTCGGGCGCTTGCCCTTCAATACCGACGGCGGCGGCCTGTGCAGCAATCACCCCGGCAACCGCGGCGGCATCACCAAGGTCATGGAAGCGGTGCGCCAGGCGCGCGGCGAAGCGCATCCCAAGGTGCAAGTCCCGAACTGCGGCCTGGTGCTGGCCCATGGCACCGGCGGCTCTCTCGGCCAGTTGCACGAGGCCGCCACCCTGATCCTCGAAAGAATCTGACATGCCCACGCCCGAAACGCAAGCCTACTGGGACGCCGCGGCACAGGAACGCCTGCTGCTGAAGCACTGCGGGACCTGCGGCCGCAGCCACTATCCGCCACGCAGCCACTGCCCGCTGTGCTTTGCCGAACAAACCGATTGGGTGCAGGCGAGCGGCCGCGCCGAGGTGTACAGCTTCAGCGTCGCCAACCGCGCCGAGCCGCCCTACGTGGTGGCTTACGTGCGGCTGGAAGAAGGACCGATGATGCTCACGAACATCACGGGGTGCGCGCCGTCGGAGGTCCGCGTCGGACTGCGCGTGCAGGTCACCTTCGCACCTGACGCAGAAGGCCGCATGCGCCCGTACTTCACACCCGCGGCCTGAGGCAAAGACATGCCTGATCTCATCGAATCAAGTGAAGGCGGCGTCGCCACGCTCACCCTCAACCGGCCGGACAGCCTGAACGCGCTCTCCGATCCGATGATCGACGCCTTGCGGGAGGCTATCGATCGGCTCGGCAAGGATCCGTCCATCGGGGCGATCGTCGTCGGCGGAGCCGGGCGAGCCTTCTGCGCCGGCGGCGATGTGAAGGCGATGGGGACTTCGGATGCGCGCTCGCCCCAACAGAGATTGGACTGGATACGCGCCGCCCATCGGGTACCCCTTGCCCTGGCGCAATGCCCGAAGGTGACGATTGCCTGCATCCAGGGAGCCGCCATGGGTGCAGGCCTTGGCTTGGCCGTGTGCTGCGACTTCCGGATCGTTGCGCGTTCGGCGAAGTTCGGCGCTGCGTTCGTGAAGATCGGCCTCAGCACAGACTTCGGCCTCAGCTGGCAATTGCCGCGCCTGGTGGGAGAGTCCCGCGCGCGGGACCTGCTCCTCACGGGCGACGCCGTCGATGCCGCGACGGCAGAGCGCATTGGCCTGGCCACGTGCGTCGTCGATGACGCAGCCCTTGCCTCGGACACGCGCGCTTGGGCCGAACGCTTCGCCCGGGGACCGTGGCTTGCGCAAGCCAGCATCAAGCGCAACCTGCTGGCCGCGCAGACCCAGGGCTTCGCCGAGTTGCTCGAATACGAGGCCATCCAGCAGATCCATGCCGCCGGGACCGCGGACCACCAGGAAGCCGTGCAGGCATTCATGCAAAAACGCTCGCCCGCCTTCCAAGGCCAGTAAAAACGCCAGTTCGTCGCATCCGACGATTGCCACCCGGCATGCGATCTTTAAGCTGGCCTCCATAAACAGGAGACACAAGTTGCTGCTATTGCAGATCATCATGGCCGGTATCGCACAGGGCTGTGTGTACGGCCTCGTCGCGCTGGGTTTCGTGCTCATTTACAAAGCGACCGAGACCGTCAATTTCGCACAGGGTGAACTGATGATGCTGGGCGCGTTCTTCGCGCTCGCCGGCATCGGGCTGTTCGGCTTGCCGTTCTGGGCCGCTTCGCTGCTGGCCCTGGCCGGCATGGCTGCTGTCGGGTTGGCCATCGAGCGCGTCGTGATCCGTCCTGTGCTGGGGCAGCCGGCCCTCTCGATCGTGATGCTCACCTTCGGACTCGGCTATATCGCGCGCGGGGGCGTCACTATGCTGCCCGGCATAGGTACCGAAACTCATGCGCTGGCCGTCCCGTACAAGGGCGCGGTGTTCGCTGTTGGCGGCGTGGTGTTGGTGGCCGAGCAGATCGCCATCATCGGCTCGACGGCGGTGCTCTGCATGTTGCTGTGGCTGGCGTTCCGGTTCACGCGCGTGGGCATCGCCATGCAAGCGTCCTCGCAGAATCAGTTGGCGGCCTATTACATGGGCATCCCGGTCCAGCGACTCAACGGACTTGTGTGGGCCTTGGCGGCTGCGGTCGCCACTGTGGCGGGCATCTTGCTGGCCCCGTTCACTTTCGTGCACGCGAACATGGGCTTCATCGGTTTGAAGGCATTTCCCGCCGCGATCATCGGCGGCTTCAGCAGCCTGCCAGGTGCCATCGTCGGCGGACTGATCATCGGCATCGTCGAAGCGCTATCCGGCTTCTTCCTGCCTGAGGGCTTCAAGGACGCTTTGCCCTACGTCGTGGTGTTGGTCATGCTGGCCGTCAAGCCCACCGGCCTGTTCGGCGAGCGCGTGCGCAAGAAAGTCTGAAACCGTGCGATTCATCTTCAAGACCGCCTATGACCAGGACCTCGACCTGGGCAAAGACAATCGACAGCGCCTCTGGTATGGCGCCCTGTTCGTTGCCTTGTTGCTCGCGCCATGGGTGCTGCCCGAATACTGGTTGGCCCAGCTAACCTTCATTTGCATCTACGCAACGGTTGGCGTTGGGCTGATGCTGCTGGCTGGTTACACGGGCCAGTTTTCGATCGGCCATGCCGCGTTCATGGGCGTGGGCGCGTACACGGACGCCTACCTCGCTGCCCGCGGCTGGCCCTTTCCGGTCGCCATGGCCACTTCGGTGGCGCTGTCAGCCATCGTCGGCGTTGTTGTGGGCTTGCCAGCGTTGCGCGTGAAAGGCCTCTACCTCGGCATCGCGACGCTCGCCTTCGGTTTCATTGTGGAAGAAGTCCTGGCCCGTTGGGAGTCGGTGACCGGCGGCAACGCCGGACGTTCGGTGGTCGCACCGGCGATCGGCGACTGGAAGCTCGCCGACTCCGTCGGCTTCTACCTGCTCTGCCTGGCCTGCGCCACCGCCGCAACGCTGCTGGTCGCGAACCTGCTGCGCGCGCCAACGGGACGCGCCTTCGTCGCGATCCGCGACTCGGAGATCTCGGCCCAGAGCATGGGCATCACCTTGGCGCGGTACAAGTCCCTGTCGTTCGCCATCTCGGCGGCGCTGGCGGGCTTGGGCGGTGCGCTCTACGCCCAGAAGATGCAATACATCTCGCCGGAGCAGTTCAGCATTGTCCAGTCAATCGACCTGCTGCTGATGGTGGTGGTGGGCGGAATCGGCTCCATCCATGGCGCGTTTCTGGGTGCGATTTTCCTGATCGCGATGCCGCAGCTGATCTCCCTTGGCAAGGACGCGCTGCCAACGGCGATTGGTCAGGCCCCCGGACTGCAAAGCGTCGTCTACGGGGTGCTGCTGATCGCTTTCGTGATGCTCGAACCGATGGGACTGTACGGTCGCTGGCTGAAGGTTCGCGCCTGGCTGGAGCTCTATCCGTTTTATCGCCGCGGCATGTTCAAGCGGCAGAAGACGTTCCAGAAGTCGGACCGCGTGAAATGAATCAGATGACGCATTCGTCCGGCATCATGCTCTCGGCCCGCGATCTCACGGTGCGATTCGGCGGTGTGCTTGCCGTGAACAAGGTGAGCTTCGACGTGCGTCGCGGCGAAGTGTTCACGCTGATCGGCCCGAATGGTGCCGGCAAGACCACCGTGTTCAACCTGATCAGCCGCATCTACGATCCGACCGCCGGCATCCTGCGTTTCGAGGGGCACGACTTGGCTGAGGTGGCACCGGCGCAAGTCGCCGTCATGGGAATCGCACGCACCTTCCAGAACATCGAGTTGTTCGAACACGCCACCGTGCTGCAAAACCTGTTGATCGGCCGGCACGTGCACAGGCGCACGAGCGCCTGGGCTGAAATGCTGTTTCTTCCTTCCGTGCGCGCCGCGGAACGCAGCACCCGCCGCAAAGTGGAGGAAGTCATCGATCTGCTGGATCTGCAGCATTACCGGGACCAGCTTGTTGCCGGCCTGCCCTACGGCGTGCGCAAGGTCGTCGAGCTGGCGCGCGCGCTCTGCGCCGAGCCCAAGCTGCTGTTGCTGGATGAACCCTCCTCGGGACTCAACGTAGAGGAGACCGACGACATGGCATTTTGGATCCAGGACATCCAGCGTGATCTCGGAGTCACGGTTCTGATGGTTGAACACGACATGAGCCTCGTATCCAAGGTTTCGGATCGCGTATTGGCCATGAACCAGGGCGAGGTGCTGGCGCTGGGATCGCCGGCCGAAGTGCAAGCGAACCCCGATGTGATCGAAGCTTATCTGGGGTCGGTCGACGACGTGAGTTCGCTTAGAAGGGTCGCGGCATGACGACCAATCCACCGCCCGTCCACGACACGCCCGTCCTCAGGCTGTTGAACGTCGAGTCGGCCTATGGCCCGATCAAGGCGATTCGCGGTGTCAGCCTGCAGGTGCGTCAAGGCGAGATCGCGACCGTACTCGGCTCCAACGGTGCCGGCAAGACCACGATCCTGAAGACGATTTCCGGCATCATCGATCCACGCAAAGGCAGCATCGAGTTCAAAGGCGCGAGCATCGCCGCCAACGATCCTGCGCGCATCGTGCAGATGGGGTTGGCGCATGTGCCGGAGGGCCGTGAGGTATTTCCGCTCCTCTCTGTGCGCGACAACCTGCTGATGGGCGCCTACACCCGCAAGGATCGCGATGGCGTGGCCCGCGATGTCGAAGCGGTGTACGGGTACTTCCCGATCCTGAGGGACCGCTCGACGCAGGACGCGGGGCTTCTCTCGGGCGGCCAGCAGCAGATGCTGGCGATCTCGCGTGCCATCATGGGAGCGCCCGATCTCATCTTGCTGGACGAACCCAGCTTGGGCCTCTCCCCCAAGCTCACCAAGGACATCTTCGAAATCGTCGTGCGGATCAATCGCGAGCGCGGCACCACCATCTTGTTGGTTGAGCAGAACGCCAATATGGCACTCAACGCATCGGACTACGGTTATGTGCTCGAGAACGGCCGCATCGTGATGGAAGACACCTGCGCGCGTCTTCGCGAGAAGGAAGACATCAAGGAGTTCTACCTGGGTATGAAGGAAGCCGGCGTCCGCGGTGAGCGGCGCTGGAAGAAAAAGAAAACGTGGCGATGAGGATCCAATGAGCAGCACCCGACTCTGGAAGCAGGACAATCTTGGACGGACAACGCGTCCCGGCATGAAGGGCGACACCCTGCACGCCATGTTCTGGAATGGCGTTGCCGAGCGAGGCGACGGCGTGCTGATGCGCCAGAAGGAATTCGGCATTTGGCGGGGGTGGACCTGGCGCGAGATCGGCACCACGGTGCGGCAGCTGACAATGGGTTACGCGGCCCTGGGAGTGCAGCCCGGCGACTGCGTTTCCATCCTGTCAAACACCCGTGTGGAATGGGTCTGGTGTGACCTCGCCGTGCTGAGCGTCGGCGCGGTCTCCAGCGGCATTTACCCCACCGACGCCGCCTCCCAGGTCCAATACCTGTGCGAGGACTCCGCCACCAAGGTGCTGGTGGTCGAAGACGAGGAACAACTCGACAAGGCGCTGGCCGTCCGCGATCGCCTTCCGCAGTTGGCGAAGATCATACTGATCGATCCCAAGGGACTCGCGCAGTTTTCCGATCCGATGGTTGTGACGCTCGACGATCTGCGGAAGCTGGGCGAAGAGCACGATCGCTCGAACCCGGGGAAGTTCGAGCGCCTGTGCGGGCTGCGACAGCCGGCAGACCTCGCGATCCTGATCTACACGTCGGGCACCACAGGAAAGCCTAAAGGCGCGATGCACTCCCACGCCGGGCTGCTCACAGTAATACGCGGGCAGAACGAGTTCCTGCCGCAGGATGAGCGCGACGAACGCATGTGCTTCCTGCCTCTGTGCCACGTGGCCGAGAGAGTGACCGGGCTCTATGCGGCGCTGTACACGGGCACCCGCATGAATTTTGTCGAGAATCCGGAGACGGTGCCGGAGAACGTGCGCGAGATCGCACCGACGGTCTTCGGCGGAGTGCCGCGCATGTGGGAGAAGTTCTACTCGGCGGTCACGATCGCGGTCAAGGAAGCAGGGCTTGTACAACAGGTGCTGTATGCGTGGGCCATCGGTGTTGGACAGCAAGTCGTCGACGCTGCGCTGCGGGGCGAGCCTGTCGGTCCCGTATTGCGCTTGCGTTACTGGCTGGCGGGAATCGCCGCATTGAACAACGTGCGCCGTTTCATCGGCATCCATCGCTGCCGCTTCCTTGTCACCGGGGCCGCCCCCATCTCCCCGGACCTGATCCGGTGGTACCTGGCCCTGGGTATTCCGATGCTGGAGGCCTGGGGCCAGACGGAAACGGGCGGCATCTCCACCAGCATGCCGCCACAATGCATCCGGCTCGGCTCGATTGGCCAGGCCCGGCCTTACAACGATGTGCGGGTGGATCCCGCGACTGGCGAACTCCTCGTGCGCGGTCAGAACGTCTTCATGGGTTACCTGAATCAGCCGGAAAAGACAGCCGAGACGATCGACGCCAGCGGGTGGCTGCACACCGGCGACGTCGGCACGGTAGACAACGATGGCTTCTTCTCCATCACGGACCGGATGAAGGACATCATCATCACCGCCGGAGGAAAGAACATCACGCCCAGCGAATGGGAGAACGAGCTCAAGTTCTCACCCTACGTCACAGACGCAGTGGTGATCGGGGACCGCCGTCCCTATCTCTGCGCGATCATCATGATCGAGCAGGAGAACGTGGAGAAATTCGCGCAGGACCACGACATCCCGTTCTCCAACTATTCGAGCCTCACCCGCGCGCCGCAGGTGCGAGCGCTCGTCGAGGCGGAAGTCGCGAAGGTCAACGCAAAGTTCGCCCGGGTCGAGCAGATCAAGAAATTCTTTCTCTTCGAGACGCAGCTCTCGGCCGAGGACGAGGAACTCACCCCCACGATGAAGCTCAAGCGCAAGCTGATTCACCAGAAGTACGCCGAGCAGATCGAAGCCATGTACCAGTGACAACACAACGGCAGCCCACACCGACTCGAAAGGAAACACGATGAGATCCAGCAACCTCGGCGCCCTCCTCGCCATCATCACCATGGGGCTCACCGTCGCGCCTGCGGCCGCGCAGCAGCAGGGCGTCAGCCGCGATGAGGTCGTGATCGGCACTGCCACCGACCTGTCCGGCCCTATTGCGGCCTGGGGCAAGGATTACGTGAACGGCGCGCGCCTGCGCGTGACCGAGTTGAACGAGCAGGGCGGCGTTCACGGCCGCAGGATCAAGTTGCTCGTCGAGGACAACGGCTACGACCCGAAGAAGACCGTTCTCGCCACCCAGAAGCTGGTCACGCAAGACAAGATCTTCGCGATGGTCGGGCTCATGGGCAGCGCGTCCGCCATCGCTGCCATGCCGTTGATCGTCGATAAGAACGTGATCAGCTTCATGCCCTTGTCTCTGGCGCGCGAGATGTACGAGCCGCTGCACAAACTGAAATTCGCCTACGGTTCGCCGTCTTACGAGAACATGAAGAACAGTACCCCTCGGCTGTATCAGGCAACCAAGGCGACCAAGGCATGCTCGCTGGTGCAGGACGACGAATACGGTCTGGAGGCGCTACGCGGCGCCGAGGCGGGACTCAAGGGCATCGGTGTTGAATTGCACGAGCGAACCTCCTACAAGAGAGGTGCCACGGACTTCTCGTCCCAGGTCGGCCGCCTCAAAGGTGCCGGTTGCGACTTTGTCGTCCTGGGCACGCTGATTCGCGAAACGGTCGGCGCTGTCACCGAGATGCGCAAGCTTGACTTCAATCCGGTCTTGTTTGGGGCATCCGCGGCCTACAGCGAGCTGGTTCCGAAGCTCGGGGGCAAGGCCGTCGATGGGCTGTACGCTGAGATGCACGCGGAGATTCCTTATGTCGACGCCGAGTCCCAGCCAGTCCGCTTCTGGGCCAACAAGTACAGGACCCAGTTTGGCACCGAGCCGACCTTGTACGCCGCCATCGGCTACCTATCGATCGACCGATTCATCGCAGCCTTGCAGAAGGCAGGGCCCAACCTGACCACGGACAGCTTTGTGAAAGCCATGGAGTCGCTCACGATCCCGCCGGATATCTTCGGCAGTCCGAAGCAGACCTTCTCGCCGACCAAGCACCTGGGCGCGTCCGTGTCGCGCGTCTCGCAAGTGCAGAATGGCCGATGGAAAGTGGTCCTCGACTATCCCCAGCAATAGTCGCCAAAACGCGAACGAACGAACGCATCGGACGGCCTCTGTCGAAGGGGCATTCACTGCCCGCCGCAGGGCCCGCGCAATGCGCCGAATCGGTCTGGCAGCTGCGCGGGCAGACTGGCGCTCGCCAAGTGTAGAGCGCCAAGCTGCCCTGCAGCATAATCTGGGACTTGGCGGCGCATGCGTCGTCACCCTGTACAAGCTGGCCCGAAGGCCCCTTGGACCAGCGAGGGTTCTTACCATGTCAATCGCTGGAAAGGTTGCCGTGCCCAATGGGCTGAATTGCGATGAACCTGCCGCCGCGAGCGAGCCGTCGCGGCAGCAATCCGCGGCGAACGCACCTGTGGTCGGCATGCCCGGGGCCGTGCAAGCGCGCTTGGTCCGGCTGTCCGGAAAGCTCACGCCCCCGCAACTCACCACGTTTGAGATCGCTCGCTCGGAAATTTCTGAGCGGATCTTCGCCGCTGGTGCGGCCAAGCTGGTGCTGCTGCGCGCCCCGGCCGGCTTCGGCAAAACAACCACGATGTTGCAGGTGCGAGAGCGTTTCGCCCAGACCGGCCTGCCCACCGCCTGGCTTACATTGGATCGCGCCGACAACGACGTGGTGCGCTTTCTTGCGGCGCTGACCGCGGCGATGGCGCCTTTGATTCCCGGCTTGGCCTCTCCACAAACGGCCAGCGCCAACGACGGTCCAGACGCGCTTGCATTCGCCGTGATCGACCGCGCTGCCGCGCATCCGACGCCTTTTGCGCTGTTCCTGGATGATTTCGAAGCGCTGCAGAACGCCGCCGCCGTGGCTATCGTTGCCGAGCTGATCGAACAGCTTCCGCGTGGCGCCCAAGTCATCATCGGTTCGCGCGGCGTTCCGGAACTCGGGCTCGGGCGCCTCCGCGCGCGCGGCCGGCTGCTCGAAGTGGACCCGACCCAACTGCGCTTCACCGAAGCCGAGGCCGATGCCTACCTGCGCCAGCGGCGCGGCCTGCACCTGGCAGCCGAGGATGTGCGCCGGCTGCACCGTTGCACCGAAGGCTGGGCAGCGGCGCTCTGGCTGGCGTCCGTGTCGCTGGAGCATCGCGACGAGCCGGCCCGCTTCATCGCCGGTTTCTCAGGCTCGAATACCGCTGTGGTCGACTACCTGGTCGAAGACGTTCTGGCGCACCAGAGCGACGACGTGCGCGGCTTCCTGCTACGCACCAGCCTGCTACGTGAATTGAATGCGTCGCTTTGCGATGCGGTCTGCGGGCGTCGCGACAGCGCCCAAATGCTTCAACAGCTGGCGCATGCCCACTTGTTCCTGATTCCTTTGCAAGGGGAAGAGGGCCACTACCGCTACCACGGCATGTTTGCCGAGTTTCTGCGCGCCGAGCTCGGGCGCCAGCACGCCGCGGAGATACCAAGCCTGCATCGCGCGGCCGCAAACTGGTACCAGCAACGCGATCGCCCGATACCGGCCATCGACCACGCGCTCGCTGCCGGCGATATGAACTTCGCGCTGGCAGGGCTGACTCGCCATGCTCCCTCTCTTCTGGAGGAAGGCAGGGTGCAACTTCTATCGCGCTGGCTGGATCCGCTGCTGGCGTCGGGTGCATTGGACGGGCACCCCTTGCTGCAGGTCATCCATGCCTGGGCTGTTTGCCTGGCCCGGGGTCCAGTACCTGCCGCCGCCCTGCTCGGCCGACTGGAACAATGCAACCATCCGGAACCCGAGGTTCGCGCTTACAGCACTGCCCTGCGCCCGCTGCTGCTGGGGCTGACCGACCGGATGGACGAGGCGCTGCTGCTGACCACCCAGGCGCTGGAGACTGTGCCAACCGAAGTTGCCTTTGTGAGCGGGTTCATGGAGGTCAGCATGGCCCACCTGGCCCTGATCGCCGGCCGCTACGATGAAGCGCTGCGTTTTGCCGACGCGGCGCGCTCTCGCCAATCGGTCCACAGCAGCCCGTTCAATTTTGCGCTGTCCGAAGCCGTCGAAGCAGCAGTGAATCTCACGCAGGGGCGTCTGCGCAAGGCCATCGCCGGCTTGCGCATCGCCGTCAGCGCCGGCGCAATGGACGCCACCCGGCCGGGAAACGGCAATGCGTTGGCGGGCATTCCGCTCGCCCACGCGCTGTACGAGGCCGGCCAGCTGGAGCAGGCCGAGCGGCTTCTGGTGGTCTACCTCCCGCTGATCCGCCGGGTGGGTATCCCCGATGAACTCATCACCGGCCACGTGGTGATGGCGCGCATCGCCGCCGATCGTGGCGATGCGGAGCGAGCGGAGCAAATGCTCAGCGAGTTGGAGCACATCGGCCATCGCGACGGCCTGGCGCGCGTGGTGGCGGGGGCGCGCCTGGAACGTGTACGCATGCTGTTGATGGCGGATCGGCTTGCACCTGCTCGCGCGGAGCTCGATCGCTGCGGTGACAAGGCGCTCTGGGCTCGCGTGAGCCGCTTGTTGCTGCGGGCCAACGAGGTCGAGACCTACGATCTCGGGCTGGCGCGCTGGTCGATTCGCAGCGGCCATGCCGCCGAGGTCGTGTCCATGCTCCGCAGCGAACTGGAGGCGGCAGAACGTGCCCGCCGTGAGCGCCGGGCACTGACGCTGCGACTCGTGCTGGCCCAGGCGCTGTATCAGGACAACCAGCGCCACAAGGCCATGCACCTGCTTGCGCGGGCAATGCGCGAGGCCCTTGTCGAGGGATACATCAGCGCCTTCCGCGATGAAGGCGCGCTGCTGCAGACCATGCTCCACGAATTGCGGTCGATGCCGGACTTGCTCTGCGAGGCTGGTGGCAAGAAAATCGCGCTGGCTTTCCTCGATCGATTGCTGCCGCGAAGCGGGCAAGCTGCATTGACGGCGACATCGGGCACAGGGCGTGAGGAAGCCCGAGCCAGCGAGCTGTTGACCCGCAAGGAGATACAGGTGCTCCGGCTTGCGGCCGAAGGCCTGTCCAATGATGAAATGGCCGAGCGGCTGTTTGTCGCGGAAACGACGGTGCGCACACACCTGCGCAACATCAGTGTCAAGCTGGAAACGCGCAACCGGATCGAGGCGATCGCTGCGGCGCGGCGACATGGGCTCTTGCCCTAGGGAAAGCTGAACAAAATCGCCTTGGGCTACCCTAGTTCGCTGTTGGTGACCTGCGCAGTGTTGGAACGTTCGCTCCCGGAAGGATACAGCCCGTTGGTGCGCTGCACGTGGTGGACGGTGGGTTGGTACGCGATGATGGGCCGGCCCATGGCGATCGCGCCATCGTTGGCGAGGCACTCTGCGCGGCGCTGATCGTCGAGGAGAGATTCAAGGATCGCTGACATGTCACTTTCCTGGCAAGTAGTTGGAGGGCGACCTCAAGTCGGTCAGAACTCCAGCACGATCTTTCCGAAATGCCCGCCCGCCGCCTGCACGCGGAACGCAGCTGCAATGTCATCAAGAGCGAATGACTTATCGATGATGGGCCGCAGGTCGAGAGCATCAAGGGCTTCGACCATCTCTTGCTGGTGCCGCCGGCTGCCGACGACCACCCCTTGCAGCCGCACTTGGCGCACCATCAGTTCGGTGATCGAAACCGGTCCCGCCCTCCCTGTGAGGATGCCGATCTGCGCGATGTGCCCACCCACGCGCGCTGYTTTGATCGATTCCGGTAGCGTCGCGGGCCCCCCCACTTCAATGACGTGATCAGCACCCAAGCCGCCGGTCATTTCAAGGACAGGTTTGTGCCATTCCGGTTCGCGTGCGTAGTTGATCAGGTGGTCGGCGCCGAGTTGGCGCGCACGCTCGAGCTTCTCGTCGGAAGATGAGGTCGCGATGACTTTTGCGCCCAAGGCCTTGGCCATCTGCAGCGCGAAAATCGAGACCCCGCCGGTACCCATGACCAGCACCGTCGCACCGGGCTTCAAGCCGCCATCGACCACCAGCGCTCGCCAGGCGGTGAGGCCCGCGGTGGTCAGCGTGGCCGCCTCGGCGTGTGTCCAGCCGCGCGGGGCCCGCGTGAATAAGCTGGCATCGACCACCGCAACCTCACGCGCATATCCGTCGATGGCATCACCAGGCGGCGACTCCGCACCGAGAGCGATTGCGGGCCCATCCAGCCAACGCGTGAAGAATGTGGACACGACGTGGTCGCCAGGGGTGAACTCGGTGACACCCTCGCCCACTCGCTCGACCACGCCGGCACCGTCCGCCATGGGAATGCGTCCGTCCGGCGTCGGGATGTGGCCCTGCACTACCAGCAGGTCATGAAAGTTGAGAGAACTGCCGTGCAACCTCACACGGATCTGCCCCGGGCCCGGATCGCCGGGATCGGGTAGGTCCATCGTCTCCAGGCGGTCAAGGCCGCCGGGCTTTCGCAATCGGATGACTTTCATGACTTAAATTTGAAGCGGCGCGCCGCTGTTTGATCGATGATTCACGGAGTCGATTTTTGAAGGTTGCGCCCCTTCGCGCTATCGTCGCAACTGACGATTTTCAGCGTGACGGCATTGCCCGATCGCCTCGCCCTGGATAGTTCGTCAGATGCGACGATCAGCTGAGGACAATGCGCACTTCGGACTGCGCCCGGGTGGCGCGTGCACGCGCTCGCATTAGAGCCAGCCGGCGCGCCGCGCGGTCAGCACGGCCTGCATGCGGCTGTGGACGCTCAGCTTGGAGTAGATGTTGCGAAGGTGCGTACGCACGGTGCTCAGCGAGAGGAATAGTTTCTCGGCAATCAACAAATCGCCGAGACCTTCGGCCACCAGACGCAGCACCTTCAGCTCCTTGCGCGTCAGCGGCTCGGCCGGTGTGGCGACCATTGACTCGACGTGCGCATCGTGCGCCAGACCGAAGGCCCCGAGAATGCGCACCAGATAGGCCCCGAACACCGGCTCAGCGCAGGCGCGCTGGCCGGCGGGCGTAGCGGCGAACTGCCGCACGAGTGCTGCGGCGAGCGGTCCCTCTTCGGCGAACATCTGCACAAAGCCTTCGGCGCAGGTCTCGCGCAACAGGGTCTCGATGCCCGCCTGCGCTTCGCCCAGGCGCTCACATCGAGCCAGCGCCATGACCCGCAGCAGCCGCAGCCTGAAGGCGCGGCTGCGCCGGCGTGCGGCCAACGCCTGCGCGATTGCAGCCTCGATTTTCGCCGCCGCGGCGGCGGCATCGCCCGCCACCGCGTCCCAGCGCAGCGTTGCAATTGTCAGGTCGTCAACCTCGTTGGCGGCCACCCGCGTACGGGCCACACGCTGCCACAACGCATCGTCGCCGGCACGATGCAGCTCCTCGCGCGCCGGTTCGGCATGCCCCTGCAGCAGAAGCAGGCGGCTGCGTTCGAGCTTGGCGGAGGCGATGACCCGCTCGAGCCGCCGCTGGTGCCCCAGGTACTCCAGTTCCGAGAGCGCCTGGAACGCATCGCCCACCTCGCCGCGACCGAAGGAGATGCGGGCGAGGCACCGGTAGATGAGGATCATCATGTCCGCGAGTCCCACCGCATGGATTGCCGGCGCGTGAACGCGCAGCAGACTTTCGGCGGTGTCCAGGTCGCCCAGTTCATAGTGAGCACATGCGTGCAACACGCCTGCCCACGCATTACCCGCGGACCGCACCTGTTTGTCATGGCGGCTGGCTTCCACAGCCACCCGCAGGCGCGCGAGCGCCTGGCGCAGGCGCCCTTCCTGGGAGTCGATGATGGCTTCGGTGATCTCGCAGTGCATGACGGTGAAGCCTGAGACGGCGCCAACCTCGGCACGCCGCGCCAGCTCCAGCAGCTCCCGCGCCCGCTCATAGTCACCCAGGCTGGCGAGCGAGCACGCTACCGTGCAGGAGAGCACGGCGTCGGAAAATCCGCGCGCGTCGCGGCGCTCCGCCACGCTGCGCAGCCCCACGGCCGCAGCTTCGTCGAGCTTGTCCATGAACGCCAGCAAGAGCGGTCTCAGCGGGCGGAGGCACGATTGAACCACCGCATCATCGCAATCATCGATCGCATAGCGCTCCAGCAGGGCTGCGGCGGTCTGGGCACCGAGCGTGTACGTCGTGGCCCACAAGTGCATCGCCTGCAACCGCGGCTGCGCCTGCATGACGGCAGCCGGCAGGGCCGAGAACCAGCGCTCCAGCAGGCGCGTGCGGCCCTGCGTCATCAGGGGATGCGCATGCTCGCGTAACAAGTCGACCGCATGGGCCGTGTCGCCGCTTTGCAAGGCGTGCGTGATGGCCGGAACCGGGCGGTGCTGCGCGGCATACCAGTGGGCGGCGCGTCGATGAAGTTGAGGGATCTCTTCAGCGGCCTCCCGCTCCAGCACCGACTGCAGAAAGGCGGCGAACATGCCGTGGTAGCGGAACCAGCGCCCGCTGCCGTCCAGGGGGGCGAGCGGGATATCCGCCGCCGCGAGCTTGTCTAGCATCGCGCACGCGTTCACGCCGGGCAGCAAGGCCTCGCACAGGGGCGCGTTGAACTGCTTGAGCACGCTGGTGCGCAGGAGGAAGCGCCGCATTGCGTCGGGTTGGCGCGCCAGCACACACTCCGCGAGGTAGTCCGACACCGTCGCGTAGCTGCCCGAGAACGCTTCGATCAAGGCCGTGCGATTCTCGGCGCGCTCGAGTGCCACCGAGGCCAGCCACAGGCCGGCCGCCCAACCCTCGGTGCATGTCTGCAGCTGGGCTATCTCGCCCGCCTGCAAGGCAAGCCCGCGCTGGACGGTCAATAGCTGGTTGGTTTCCTGCAGAGTGAAACGCAGCGCTGCCGAATCCAACTCGATGAGGCGTCCGCGCGCCCGCAGTCCTGACAGCGGCAAGTCGGGCACCCGGCGCGAAGCCATCACCAGGCCGCCGCATGGTGGCAGGTGATCGACCAGCTCGGCAATCCAGGCGAGGGCCGCAGCGTCATGCAACTCCTCGAAATCGTCGAGGAAAATCACGAAGTCACTTGCCGCCCGCGCGACGCGATCGAACAAGTCGGCCGCTGCGTCGGTGGCCGCAGGGGCGGCGTTCCCGCAGGCCGCGGGACGCATCCCCGGGATCGATCGCGTCAGGGCCGTTGCCAGGCATTGCAGCAGGCGGGTGGCGTCGTTATCGGTCGCATCAAGGTTGATCCATGCGGTGGCGACGTGGGCTTGCCGAAGTTCCTCGCGGCAGGCCTGCATCAGGGTTGTCTTGCCGTAGCCGGTGGGGGCTCTCAGCAACGTCACCCGACCCGCCGCGGAACGGCACACGCGCGCAGCCAGTTCGGGGCGTTGCACATGCGTCGCGGGCGGCACAGGCGACGCGAATTTCGATGCCTGAATCGGCGGCGGCCTCGCCACCGGTGCCCTGCGCACCTCAGCGCGCGCTTCCAGGATGGATGCGTCCATTCCGGCAACCTCAGCCCACGAGCCGCAGGGAGTTGCTCTTGCCCGCGCCGCGATCCGGGCAGATCCATTCGTCCTGGAGATTCTCCAAGCGCGTTCCCGGCGTGATGCCGTTGTCGGGCCTACGCACGCTTTTGTCCTAGACGTCGGAGCAACTTTCGTCCTAGACGTCGAAGCGAGAGTCGCATTGCGATTTCCTCATGACGGCCTCCGGGTTACGGGCTTTCAGGTTCAAAGGAACTCCTTTGCGGTGCACTGGCAGACGCTTTCTGGCGATGGGACGGGCAAACCGAACTTTGCAGGCGCACAGTGGAGTCGGAAAATCGTCGTATACGACGAGCGGCATGCGGAGAAACCCCTGCCCCCGCGCCGCCAGGATGCCGTGTACCGCGAGTTCCACAGCCATCGTCTTTTCACGGCCCGTTCCTGCTCAGTCACGACTGAGGATAGTGACGCAGGCGCTGGCCTCCTCAAAGCCGTGGAAGCCGCCACCGTTCTCCGCGATGGCGAAGCGCGCGTCGTACACTTGCCGCTTTCCGGCGTCATGGCGCAGTTGCGTCACCAGTTCATGGATCTGCCCGAGCCCGGTCGCGCCGATGGGATGCCCCTTGCATTCGAGACCGCCCGACGGGTTGATCGGTATGCGTCCCCCCAGCTTTGTGTCCCCACGTTCAGCGGCCGGCCCGCCTTCGCCGAATTCGAACAGGCCAAGGTTCTCCGACTGGATGATCTCGCCGACCGCTGACGCATCGTGCACCTCGGCCAGCGACATCTCGCTTGGCCCCAGCGCAGCCAGTTCGTACGCGCGGTTGGCCGCACGATGCGAGATATGCTTGCGGTAGTCGTCCGCACCGCGATCACTGCCGCTTGCGAGCGCGCTGGCGCGTACACGAACCGCGCCCGAGGCGCCGAGCCGGCGCAGCGCGCGGCCGCTGCAGACGATCGCCGCGGCACCACCGTCGGTGATCGGCGAGCACATCGGCACCGTCAGTGGCCAAGCCACTTCGCGCGCCGCGAGCACCTCGTCGATCGAGAACGGTTCCCGGTACTGCGCCAACGGGTTGAAGGTCGAGTGCCAGTGGTTCTTGCTCGCCACCGCGGCGATCTGTCGCCGAGTCGTGCCGAACATCCGCATGTGCTGCTTGGCAAGAGAGGCGTACACATCCATGAAGACGCTGTACGGAGCGGCACTGGGGGTGTCGGGCTCCTCGGCACTACGTGGGCCGGCGATGCGCCTGAGATTTTCAAGAGTCGCGTCGAGGCCGTGGACGTCCCATGCCCCGTTGAACACGGCGAAGCTGCGTGCCTTGTCCGGCATCACCATCTTTTCGGCGCCGACGGCCAGCACGACGTCCGCAGCTCCCGCACGCACGTGCGTGCACGCCAGGTAGAAGGCTGTGCTGGCGCTTGCGCAAGCGTTCTCCACGTTGACGATGGGGATGTGCTCGATGCCCGCGCTGCGCAGCGCGATCTGGCCACCGATCATGTGCTGGTCTTCGAGGGCCCCCTGACCCGCGTTCGCGAAGAATGCCGCCTCGATCTCGCGCAGCCCGACGCCCGCGTCTGCGAGCGCCTGTGTCGTCGCGTCGCGAGTGAGGTCGGCGACCGAACTCTCGGTGTGGCGTCCAAAGCGCGTCATGCCGACGCCGATCACGTAAACATCGTGCATTCGGAATCCTTGCTTCTTCAGGCCGCAGCAGCGGAACTCGAGTTCGCAAAAAGCGCGCGCAGCTGGCGCTTTTCCACCTTGCCGTAATAACCTTTGGGAAGTTCCTCGAGAAATACGTAGGCCCGCGGTCGCTTGAAGCGCGCGATGTTGTCCAGGCACAGCTGGTCGAGCTCGGCTTCGGTCACCAGCGAGCCTGGTCGGCGCACCACGCAGGCAACCACCTGCTCCACATAGTCCGCGTGCGGCCGGCCGATGACGCTGACTTCGGCAACCCCGGGGTGCTGCAGCAGGACTTCCTCGATTTCACGCGGGTAGATGTTGAAGCCACCGCTGATGATCATGTCCTTTACGCGGTCCTGGATGGTCAGGTACCCATCCGCGTCGAGCGACCCGACATCGCCCGTGTGCAGCCAGCCGCCGCGCAGCGTGACCGCATTCGCCTCTGGGTCTTCCCAGTAGCCCGCCATCACCACGTCGCCGCGCACCAGCACTTCGCCGAGTTCGCCGGTCGGCACGGTACGGTCGTCCGAGTCGGCAATGCGCAGCTCGACCCCGGTTCGTATGGTACCGGCCGAAGTGATGCGTTCGAGATAGCGGGGATGCTCCGTGTCCAGATGGTCGGCCCGTCCGAGCGCCGTGCCCGTATTCGGCGTTTCCGCCTGCGCCCACATCTGGGTGAGTCGCGGCCCGAGCCGCGCGATGGCGCTGCGAAGGTCGGCCAGGTACATGGGGCTGCCGCCATAGAACACGAGGTCGAGGTTGGCGAGGTGCGCGCCATCCAGCGCGGGATGCTCCACCAGCCGTTTGAGCATGGTGGGCGTGTGGTACATCGTCACGCCCGTGTAGTCGCGGAGCAGTCCCAGGATCTCCTCGTGGTTCATCGACCTGCTCTCCATCACCACGTTCGGCGAGGCCTTGGCAAAGTGCGGCAGCGCGAGCAGCCCGGTGCCGTGCGACAGCGGCGCGGCATGAAAGATGGTATGGGCGGGCGTGGCCGCCTGGATGTCAGCCAGGTAGGCCAGCGACATCATCAGCAGGTTCAGGTGCGTGAGCGTCGCCGCCTTGGGCCGACCTGTGGTGCCACTGGTGAAGAACAGCCACGCGGGGTCCGCCGCCGCACGTTGCGCAGGCTCGATGCGTGGCGCGTGCGCAGCGAGCTGTTCGAAAGCCGATGTGTCGACCCGGATGACCTCGCGCAGGTCCGGCGAATGACCGGCGACCGAGGCCACGGCCGTTTCAGTTTCCGCATTCACGAAACACAGCTTCGCACGCGACTTCTGCACGATGTACTCGGTCTCCTTCACGTGCAGCCGCGCATTCACCGGCACAACAATCAGGCCTGCCCACCACGCCGCGAACAGCACCTCCAGGTAGGAGGTGTGGTTCGTCATGACAACAGCGACGCGGTCGCCCTCCTTCAGCCCGTATTTTTGGGTGAGCGCGCCGGCGACGGCGCGCACCCGAGAGGCCATGCCTGCATAGGTGTGCACGACGCGGGGTCCGAGGCAAAGCGCCGGGCGATGGCCATGGCTGCGTGCCGAGTTGTCGAGGAAGCGGGCGATGTTCATGACACGTGGCTTTCGGTAGAAGGGGTGAAGCGTGCGGCGTTCCGCCCGAGCCCGTCGAACAGGTCCAGCATCCGCGCGAACCAGGCGGCGATCGCCTCGCCAGCCTCGCGTTCGAGCGCAACGGGCGACGAGCAGCGCGCCCACTGGAAAGCGCCGAACAGGATGTAGTCGCCGTATGCGGGCGCGTCTCCGGCGACAAAATCGCTTTCCTTCAGCACCCGGCGCGCGAACGACAGCGCAGCCGCGAAGCGCGCGAATGCATCGGGCGTGCGATCGCAGATGTCGCCGATCGGCTGACCATACGCCTGCTCGCGCGTGCGCACGAAGTAGTCGATGTCCATCGGGTGCAGGCCCGCGAGCACGTCTTCCAGGATCAAAGGAACGATCAGCGGATGAAGCACGCGCTCGGCCCAGTGGTGAATCCATCGCGCGTACGCACGCGACTGCGCCGAGTCGAAAAGGGGCCGAGCGGGGTACGTGCGGTCGAGATACTCGGCGATGTTCCAGGAGTCGGCCACCACAGCTTCGCCATCGACGATGACGGGCACCGTCACCGAACTCGCACCGACGATGCGGTCTTTCTCCACCAGTCGCCAAGGAACGGCTGTGTGCGGCAGCCCCTTGTGCGACAGCGCCATCCGGATGCGCCAGCAGAACGGGCTGGTGCGTACGGCGTCATCGGCGCCGGCGAGGTCGTACAGGATGATCGGTGTATCGCTCACCCCGTCACCTTTGCGGGGCCACCGGCCCCGAACACGTTCGCATGCTGCTGCGGCGTCAGGCCGCCTTGGCGCAGGTCCTTGCCGACGTCGATTGCGCGCTGCACGGCTGCCCTCGCTTTCATGCCGTCGAACCAGCGCGCGAAGTGCGGGTAGTCTTCCTTCTTCACGCCCTGGCGCTTGTAGAACACCGTCCAGGGAAACACGCACATGTCGGCGATGCCATAGTGGTCGCAAAGGAACTCGGACTGCGCCAGACGGCGATCGAGTACGCCGTAGACCCTTTCCGCTTCGCGGGTGTACCGATCGATCGCATAGGGAATTTTCTCCAGCGCGTAGGTACGGAAGTGATGGTTCTGCCCCAGCATCGGCCCGATGGTGCCCACCTGGAACAGCAGCCACTGCAGGATGTCGCGCTCTTCGCGAGGTGTCCGGCCACCGAAACGGCCGGTCTTGCCAGCGAGGTACAGCAGGATCGCCGCGGACTCGGCGAGCACCACGCGCTCGCCTTCGGGGCCTTCGGGATCGACGATCGCCGGCACCTTGCAGAACCGGTTGATCGCCTCGTACGCTGGCGAGAACTGCTCACGCTCGAGAATGTTGGTGGGCAGGATGCGGTAGGCCACGCCCGCCTCCTCGCAGAAGATCGTGACCTTCCAGCAGTTGGGCGTGGGCCAGTAGTAGATGTCAATGGGCGCACGGCCCCCCGCTGCGTTCATGGCTTCAGTCGGCCAGGACCAACTGGCCCTGCTTGACGCTGAGCACGGCGGCCCCGTAATAGGGGTTGCGGTTCTGGTCGAGATCCAGCGAACCGGTGCCCAGGATCACCGGCATGTTCTTGGTGCGCTCGAGGGCGTCGCGAATCTTGGCGCGGTCGGGATTGGCTCCTGCGTTCTTGATTGCCGAGATGCCCATCTGGCCGAGTGTGTAACCCACCGCCGCCCAGTTGTCTGGCGCGACGTTGTGCTTGCGCGTGTAGGCTTGCACGAACTTCTTGTTCGCGTCGCTCGGATTGCCGACGAAGTAGTCGGCGACGAACACCGTCCCGTCCACCGCGCTGCCGCCGATCTTGGAGAACTGCGGCGACGCCATCGTCGACACGCCGAGCAGCCGGGTGCCTGCAGGCATGCCGTTTTGCCGCGCCTGCAGGATGACGTTGGCCGCGATCTCCGGCGGCGCCGCGATGAAGAGCGCCTCGGGCTTCAGCGCGATCAGCTTGGTGGCGAGCGCGAGGAAGTCGGTGTCGCTCCCCACCACCGATTCCTCGGCCAGCACCTTCACGCCAGTGGGTGCCAGCGCGGCCTTCATGGTGTTCTTCTGGCTGATGTAGCCCTCGTTGTCCCGCACGAACACCATCGCGATGCTCTTGATCTTCGCTTTCTCCACGGCATAGGTGGCAAGCGACCCCATCACCTGCGTCGGCGCCGAAGTTACCTTGAACGACCACTTGCCTGCTTTTGTGACAACCTCGCTCAGTGCAGGCGACAGAAGCGGGATCTGCAGGTCGTTCGCGACCGGGGCCGCAGCGGCTGCCTCGATGCTGGACGTGGGGCCCAGTACCAAGTGCACGCCGTCGCGCGTTGCGTAGCGATTGACGAGCGTGATGGCCTGCGCCTTGTCGCTCGCATCATCGTCCACGGTCCACTTCACCTTGAGGTTCCCGAATGTGCCCGCCGCCTGCGCCTCTTCCAGCGCCAGCACGATTCCGTTGGTGATCGGCACGCCCACGAAAGCGTAGGGGCCGGAAAGTGCCGCCGGCACGGCAATGCGCACCTCCTGCGCACCTGCCGCGCCCGCCAATAGCGAGGCGAAGATTGCGAGGGCGGGAAGGCTGGAACGAGGTATGAGTCTCAGCATGGTTGCTCCTGCAGGCGGGTGGTAAAAAGGCCGGTGCCCATTCGGCCGAGGTAATGGGCTTCGATCTGGGGATCCGTCGCGAGGGCGGCTGCGCTGCCGTGCTTCACGACCGCGCCGGACTCCATCACGTACGCGCGGTCCGCGGTGGCGAGCGCAAGGCGCGCATTCTGTTCGACAAGCAAAATCGTCATGCCATCGGCGCGCAGCCGACGCAAAGCGGCAAAAACCTGGTCGACCACGAGGGGGGCAAGCCCGAGGCTCGGCTCGTCGAGCAGCAAAACGCGCGGCCGACCCATCAATGCGCGCCCGATCGCGAGCATCTGCTGCTGGCCGCCCGAAAGCGACCCCGCTTCCTGCGCAGCGCGTTCGGCCAGCAGCGGAAACAGCATGTGGACGCGCGCGCGGTCCGCAGGTGCGGGCTTGCCGCGCCCCACGAGAGCGAGACTGCCTAGCGCCAGGTTTTCTTCGACGGAAAGCGCTCCCAGGATGCGCCGGCCTTCCGGCACCTGCAGCAGGCCACGGCGCGCGATGCGGTGCGGCGGCGAGCCGTCGATGCGCGTGCCTTCGAACACGATCTCCCCGCGAGCCGCGGGAACCAGGCCTGAAAGCGCGTTGAGCAGGCTTGTCTTGCCGGCACCGTTGGGGCCGATGAGTGCCACCATCTCGCCTTCATTCACATGCAGCGTTGCGCCGCGCACGGCCGCAATGCCGCCATACGCTACATCGAGGCCCCGTACGTCGAGGAAAGTCGCGGCGGTCATGCCGACCCCAGGTAAGCCGCAATCACGGCGGGGTCGCGGGAGACTTCCGCAGGCGTGCCGCTCGCGATCAGCCGGCCCGAGTCGAGCACGTGCACGCGGTCGCACAATGACATGACGAGTCGCATGTTGTGCTCCACCAGCAGGATGCCCATGCCGTCACCGGCCAGGCTGCGGAAGATGCGCCCAAGCAGCTCCGCCTCGACATCGTTCATACCGGCGGCCGGCTCGTCGAGCAGCAGCAGCGAGGGGGAGGCAGCGATAGCCCGCATGATCTCCACGCAGCGCTGGTGCCCGTAGGCGAGTTTGCCTGCCGGTAGCGCGGCGAAGCGGTCCATGCCGAAGCGTTCGAGCAGGGCCTGGGCGCGGCGCTTCCATTCGGCGGCTTCAATGCGCGCGGCCCGCAGGTTCAACAGGTTGGCAACAAGCCCCGCCGCGCTGGTCCGCACGAGCCCCGACACCACATTGTCGAGCACCGACGATTCCTTCAGCAGCCGGATGGTCTGGAATGTGCGCGCCACGCCGGCTTGCGCAATCGCATGGGGCGTGGCGGCCGTGATGTCCGTCGCACCGAGGCGGATGCGCCCAGCCGTGACCGAGAGCATGCCGGTGATGAGGTTGATGAGCGTCGTCTTGCCGGCGCCGTTGGGCCCGATCAAGCCAGTCACGTGGCCGGGATGGACGTCAAATGTGACCGCTTCCACGGCGTCCACGCCGCCGAAGCGTTTGCCGACCGCCTCGAGCGTGAGCGCCATCATTTGGCCACCTCCCCCGCGACGACGGAAGGCGCGTCGATTGACCCGCGCGTTGATGCAGTCGCGGCCGGCTGCTTGCGGCGCTGCATGTCGTGCCAAGCCAGGCGCAGGGTATCGACCATGCCGTGCTGCATGAAGGTGATGACGACGATCAGCAGTCCACCGTGAAGCAGCATGCGCTGTTCGGCGAGCGGTCGCGCCACCTCCGGAAGCGCAGTCAGCACTACAGCGCCAACCACCGCCCCCCAGGCGGTGAGATGGCCGCCCAGCACGACGAAGGCCAAGGCAGCCACCAGCATGCCGAAGCCAAATTCCTCTGGCGTGAGGCTGTAGCTGTGGAAGGCAATAACGCCGCCCGCCAACCCGGCGATGGCGCCTGAAAGGCCGAACGCAACCGCGTGCGTGCGCGTGACGTGGATGCCGAGCGCGACCGCGACTGTCTCGTCCTGCCGAATAGCGTCGAACGCGCGACCAAGCGACGTGCGTCCCACTGCGTTCAGAAGCAGCAAGACGAAGCCCGTGCAGGCGAGCAGCGTCCAGAAACCTACCGATTTCGTGATGCCGTTAAGGCCGACGGCTCCGCCGGTGAAGTCGGTCGCAGCGAGGTTGAGCGACAACACGATCTGCACAAAGGCGAGCGTTGCGATTGCTTGGTAGACACCGCGCAGGCGCGCCAGCGGCAGGCTGAGCACGAGCGAAACGGCGGTCCCGAGCGTCACGGCGGCAGCGAGTGCTACCACAGCCGGCACTCCAGCACGCATGTGCAGTAACGCGGCCGTGTACGCGCCGATAGCCGCGATTCCCGCGGTTGCGACGGAGAACACGCCTGCGCGCAACACGATGTATTGCGACAGGCCCAGGAGGCAGTTGACCAGCATGAGTTCCGCGAGCGGCTTCCAGCCCAGGAGGAGATCCATCTCAACGCCTCCCGATCGCTTGCACGCGGTGGAGGCCGGGAAACATGCCTTGGGGACGGAACAGGAGCAGCGCGAATAGCAGCGAGAAGATAAGTGCGTCGGCAAGCGCCGTGGAGAAGTAGGCGATGGTCAGCGTCTGCACCATGCCGAGCAGCAACCCTGCAACCACCGCACCGCGCACGCTGCCCAAGCCGCCGGCGACGATCACCACGAACGCGCGCAGCATGAAAGGTTCGCCCATCAGGAAATGAACCGAGTTGTAGAGCAGCCCGATCAGCACGCCGCCCGCCGCCGCCAGCGCACCGGCAATGAAGAACGTCTGGAAGTACACGGCCCGCGTGTTCACGCCCAGCAGCGACGCTGTATGCCGCGAAAGCGCGACTGCCCGCAGCTGGCGGCCGGCGCTGGAGCGCTGCAGCCATAGCACCAGGAAAACGACCATCACGCTGACTGCGCCAAGAACCAGTAGCTGCAGCGAGGTGATCCGCAAACCCGCCACCTCGAACAGTTGCACGTCAATCGTGCCGAAGGGAAAGCGGGTGATCTGCGTCTTCGAAACCTGCTGCGCGATGCTGAGCAGGATGAGCGACGCGCCAATGGAAGAAATGATGGCGGAGAACTCCGGCGCCTCCCGCTTGCGCAGCGCGCGGAATGCCACGTGGTCCACAAGCACCGACAGGAGCCCGCCTACCAGCATCGCAAACACGAAGGCGGCCGGCAATGGCAGCTTGAATTCGGTGATGGCGAAGAGTCCCGCATAAGCGCCCCACATGAAGACGGCACCGTGCGCCAGGTTGAGGATGTGCAATACGCCGAACACGAGTGTGAAGCCGAGAGCGAACAGCGCGTAGACGCTGCCGAGCACAAGGCCGTTCACAAGTTGCTGCGCCAGCATGGCAGGCGATCTCCTGAGATGATGGAGCGAATTATGATTGACGAATCATTTTTTGGCGATACCATTTCGTTAGGGAAAACACGGTACACCCTGAAAATTGTGACGAGCGGTTTGAATGGAAAGTCATTTATGAACGACAGGCCTGTTGCAGTTGTCACGGGTGCGGCCGGTGGTATCGGCATGGCCGTCTGCGAGCAGCTCGCGAACGCGGGCTATGCGGTGGCTGTGGCCGACCTCGATGCGAAAGCCGCACAGGCATCGGCCGCGAAGCTTGCGGAAAGCGGCGGCGTTGCTGTCGCGCTAGGGATGGATGTCGCGGTACCTGCGTCGATCGAAGCCGGCTTTGCGCGCGTGCGCCAGCAGTTCAAACGCTGCGACGTGCTCGTCAACAGTGCAGGCATCGCCACACGCCACGAATTTCTCGACTACCCGCTTGCCGACTGGGAACACGTGCTAGCCGTGAACGTCACCGGCACGCTGCTTTGCGGCCAGCACGCGGCGCGGCTCATGGTAGATTGCGGCCGCGGCGGCAGCATCGTCAACCTGGCGTCGGTGGCGGGCCTGCGCGCGAGCCCCGGCCGCACCGCCTACGGGACTTCGAAGGCAGCCGCGATCGCGCTCACTCGGCAGATGGCAGTGGAACTCGCCGTCCACCGCATCCGAGTGAACGCAGTAGCGCCAGGCCCGATCGACACGCCGCTGGTCAAGCGGTTCCATACGGCACAGGCGCGCGCCGCTTTCATCCGGGGCGTGCCGAGCGGCCGGTACGGCGACGTGGTCGAGGTCGCGGCAGCCGTGGCTTTTCTCGCATCGCCAGCCGCCTCGTACATTACAGGCGAAGTGTTGACGGTCGACGGCGGACTGGCGGCAGCCGGGTTGCTGAACATTTGACGAGTGAGGATCGACATGGCGAAAGTGGAGCGAAACGGCCGGCAGGCAGCCGCATCGGAACCGGCTGGTTCAGGCGATCCGACCCGCGCAGGCCCTCCGAAGCGTCGCAAGGTCCCGCGCGCCGAGAAAGCCATTGAGAACCGGAATGCCCTGTTGCGCGCAGCCGCAAAGGTCGTGGGTGAAGTTGGCTACCAGCAAGCGAGCATCGCGCGGATCACGCGGGAGGCGGGTCTCGCGCACGGGACCTTCTATCTGTATTTCGATAACCGGCAGGACATGCTCGACGCGGTGCTCCCCTTCGTCGGCGAAGAGCTCTCGCTTTTCATTCGCCAACGCGTCTCTGGCGCGCGGGATGGCTTCGAAGTGGAAGAGCGCAGCTTTCGCGCAGCTTTCGAATACCTGGGGCGCAACCCCGGGTTCTACCGGACGCTGAACGAGGCGGAATTCGCTGCCACCGTGGGTTTCGAGAAGCATTTCAACAGTACCGCCGACCGGTACCTCAAGTCGCTGAAGCGCACAAAGGACAACGGCGAGCTGACCGGCTATTCATCGCGAGAACTCGAGGTGCTCGTCTATATGCTGATGGCGGTGCGCTTCTATCTCTACCTGAAGTTCGTGAAGGCAGATGGCGGTGAGGACGGTCGGCTGCCGGAATGGGTGGCAAAAACCTATCTGAAATTCCTGCGAGGCGGCCTCGGCTTCGACCCGCCTGTCGCAGCGAAGAAGGCAGTCAAGTCAAGAATAGCGCGTTAGTCTGGAACTTCCCAATGCATCAACATCACGCGCTGTCGCGCATTTGGCGCCAGCTGAGGAGCGGCAGCTGCCGTCGAAGCGGCTTGCATGCTCTTTGCGGTAACCTGCCAAGGCGATGCGGCCGATCAAAAGGCAGTCGAATTGGCGCGGGAAGTTCGCATCGCTACGAGCGGTGCATTCGAAGCTGCGTGCGTGAAGCACCCAAAAGCTGACGCTCTGCGGACCCTCATAACGCCCCATTCCGTCGTCAGCCCATGACGCCGACCTGCCCCTGAACGAAAGGCAATCGGATCCTCAAGGACCGCGCCCTGTGCGCGTCTCATTGGGGTTTGTCTTGGCGCCAAGTGCCCAATCCATCACGCGAGCATCAGCACCTCGTCCCCAATCGACCGAACAAATTTGAGGAGGGGAAGTACATGATCCTGCAACGTAGCGCCGCCGATCTGCCTGATCTCACGGGAGCCAGTTGGAAACGCTTTGGGCCGGCCCCCGACCTCGGCCTCATCTGCTGCTGGCTCCGTGGGCTTGAAAAGGCAAAGCAAGAGCCCGAGCTTGCAGATGCCGCTCGGGCGAGGTGAGCTTCCGGTGCTGGCCTGGAAGGGCGGCGCCGACAGCTTGCCTGTTTCTACTCGCGTGCAAGTACGGCGGGCGCCTGAACGTGCATTCTAGCCAGCGGTCGGCACCGGACTTGCTGGCCTGCCCTATCCAGCGCGCAAGCTCCTGATCAGGCGGCCCTCTTGCTCAGTCGCGTCACATTCCCAGTGGCCAGCTTGTCCAGGTAGTCGGCCCACCGCTGCATCATGACGATACGCTGCTTCACGTACTGCGTTCGGTTGTAGGCCCGCCCGTTGGGGTCCTTCACTGCATGGGCGAGCTGGGCCTCGATCACCAGCGGATCGACCTCTAGCACTTCCGCCAGCAGCGTGCGCGCCGTGGCCCGGAAGCCGTGAACGGTCTGGACCGTTGGGCCGTAGCCCAAGGTTAGCAGCGCCGCGCGCAGTGTGTTGTCGCTGATGGGGCGGTCATGACTGCGTTCGCCGGGGAATACCAGCACGCCATGGCCGGTGACGGAGTGCAGGTTGCGCAGGAGCTCGACGGCCTGCGTCGGCAACGGCACAACGTGCGGGTCACCGTTCTCCTTGCCATCGATACGCCGCTTCATACGCGCGGCCGGCACCGTCCACTGCGCGGTATTAAGGTCGATCTCGACCCACGCCGCGCCGCGCAGCTCGTTCGGCCGCTGGAACAGTAGCGGCGCCAGCTGAAGCGCGGTGCGCACGATCACGCCGCCCTGGTAGCCCCGGATCACCCTGATCAGCTCGCCCACCTTCTTCGGATCGGTGATGGCAGCGAAGTGCCGCTTCTTGTGAGGCGTCAGCGCACCCTTGAGGTCGGCCGTGATGTCGCGCGCTGCCCGCGCCGTGGCGACGGCATAGCGCCAAACGGCCCGCGCTGTTTGCAACACCCTGCTGGCCACATCCAGCGCACCGCGGTCCTCCACGCGGCGCAGCGCGGCCAGCAACTCGATGGGCTCGATTTCGCCGACGTGCCGCTCGGCAAAATACGGAAACAGATCCTTTTCCAGGTTGCGCTTCTCTCGGATGGCGTAGTGGCTGCTCCAGCGCGCCTCATTCTTGCCGTACCACTCCAGCGCCGTCGCCTTGAAAGTGTCGTCCGTCGCCACGGCGCTCTTGAGCCTGGCGATCCTGCGCGCCTGCACCAGATCGATGCCGGCTGCCCGGTCCCGCTTGGCGGCGTCGCGGGCGAGCCGGACGGACTTGAGCGTCACGTCGGGATAGCTGCCCAGCGCCAGACGCCCTTCCTTGCCATCGGTGTAGGTCTTCCAGAACCAGCGCTTGGACCCCGCGGGGCTGACTTCCAGATAGAGCCCGGCCGCGTCGGTCAGGCGCAGGCGTTTCTTGTCAGGGGGGCAGACGGCGTTCTTGCACTGGACTTCGGTCAGCATGGGGGGCACCTCCGACCGGGGAACGCCGCTCTTCAAGCGAGACCGGGGAACAAGACTCCGGCTTTCGACGCTTACCCTGGTTTGTTCCCCGGAATGTTCCCCGGTTCGGAGCTGGCAGTCAACGAACCGCCCTGGATGGCCCCGGAGGCTAAACGCCTGATTTCTCAATGACAAAGGGCGCCCGGTGGATGAAACCGGACGCCCTTGGACGTTTTGTTGGTCGGTGTGAAAGGATTCGAACCTTCGACCCCTTGCACCCCATGCAAGTGCGCTACCAGGCTGCGCCACACACCGAAGCCCGCAATTATAGCCTTGCGATTTCAGTGACTCGCCGTCAGCAGCTCACGAATTTCGTACAACTCGCGCCGCAGGTGCAATAACTGCGAAAGATCGACGGTGCGGGTCGCCGATTCGGAGGCGTCCATGCCGTCCTGGACAGCGGCGTCGAATTCCTCGCGATCGATCTCGATCGCCTCCAGCCCTTCGAGCGGGACCTCGCCGGCCTTGCGGCGATCACGCTCGGTTTGCACCAGTTCCTGCAGCTTGTTGCGCGCGCCGCTGATGGTGAAGCCCTGGTCATAAAGCAAGTCGCGGATGCGGCGGATCATGAGCACTTCATGGTGCTGGTAGTAGCGCCGGTTGCCGCGCCGCTTCATCGGACGCAGTTGCGTGAACTCTTGCTCCCAGTAGCGCAGCACGTGCGGCTTGACGCCGCAAAGCTCGCCGACTTCACCGATCGTGAAGTAGCGTTTGACGGGAATCGGGGGGAGCGTTTTCTCCATTGAAATCAAGACAGTGCGAGCGAAACCTTAGAGGTTACCCCAGGCTCGTGTGCAGCACCAAGCACTATTCGGCGCCAAGGCTCCACTCGACCTCCTGCGGCGTCTCATCGCCGATGACGCCGTGCATCTGCTCCTTCAGTTTCGCGCTCGCGTGGAAAGTCGCCACGCGGCGTTCGCCGATGGGAATGGCTTCGCCCGTGCGCGGATTGCGGCCGGGCCGCGGCGCCTTGACGCGGATCTGGAAATTGCCGAAGCCGGAGATCTTGACGTCGGTGCCTTCGATCAGGCTGTTGGCGATGAGGTCGAAGAAGGCTTCGACCATATCCTTGGACTCGCGCTTGTTCAACCCGATCTGCTCGAACAGCAGGTCGGCCAGATGCGCCTTGGTGAGAGCCGGCGTTTCAAGGGCTTCGAGCGTGAATTCCATGGCGTTCATACTCGCAGGCGTGCACCGAGCTTGGCGCCGAGTTGATCAATGATCGTACGCACCGCGGCCTCGACCTGCTCATCGGTCAGTGTGGCGGTTTCGCTGTTGAAGCTCAGGCGCACGGCCATGCTCTTTTCGCCGGGGGCCAGGCCGCCGGGCGCGGCGGCCGCCCCGCTTGTGACCGGTGGCCGATAGATGTCGAAGAGAGCGAGCTCGCGCAAGAGGCTGGTATCCGACGCGGCCCGGATCGCGTTCATGAGCGCGTCGTGCGTCACCGATTCAGCGACCACGACTGCAATGTCGCGCTCGACCGCCTGGTGCCTGGGCACCGGTTCGGCAAGCGGCACCGGGCGCGCGGTGACGGCATCGAGTTCGAGTTCGAACAGCACCGGAGCCTGCGCGAAGTCCCACTTCTGGCGCCAGCGGGGATGGAGCTCGCCCACGACGCCGATGGCACGACCATCCAGCAGCACGCGAGCGGCACGCCCCGGATGCAGCGCGGGATGTTCCGTGGGTTCGAAGCTCGGCACCAGCGGCGCCAGCAACGCCTCGACGTCACCCTTGATGTCGAAGAAATCGGCGCGCCGCACCTTGCCTTCCCATCGTGCGTGTTCCGCATCGCCCCAGGCCAGGCCAGCCACGCGCATGGGCTGGTGAATGCCCTTGACGGTGCTGTCGGTGGTGACAACTGTGTCGTCGCGCAAGAACACGCGTCCCAGCTCGAAGACACGCACACGCGGCGCCCGGCGATCGAGGTTGAACTTGAGCACCTGCAGCAGCGAGCCGATCAGCGATGAACGCATCACGCTCATCTGGCTCGCGATGGGGTTCAGCAGTTTGATCGGATGAGCATTGCCGGCGAGATCCTGCTCCCAGTGCGCCTCGACAAAACTGAAGTTGATCGTCTCCTGGTAGCCGAGCGCCGCGAGTCGATGGCGCACCGCAAAACGGCTGCGCTGGGCCTCACGAGGCACCCGCGCAGTGATCGGAGCCAGCGGCGGCGTGGTCGGCAGGTTGTTGTAGCCGACGAGACGCGCGATCTCTTCGATCAGGTCCTCCTCCAGGCGCAAATCGAAACGATGTGGCGGAGGAGTGACGACCAGCGTGCCTTGACCTTCCTCGATGAGAAAGTCGAGCCGGCGCAAGGCGTCGCGGCACTGGGCCTGCGTGAGCGGCATCCCGATGACGCGCGCGGCGCGCGCCACGCGCAAGGTGACCGGTTCGGCTTCGGGCACGCGAAGGGTCTGGTCGTCGATGGATGCAGCTTGGCCGCCGCAGATATCGACGATCAACTGCGTGATGCGCTCGATGACCGCGACAGTGCGGCTGGGGTCGACGCCGCGCTCGAACCGATGTCC
Organism: Variovorax sp. 01T432; assembly: GCF_056398605.1. Classification (NCBI taxonomy): domain Bacteria; kingdom Pseudomonadati; phylum Pseudomonadota; class Betaproteobacteria; order Burkholderiales; family Comamonadaceae; genus Variovorax; species Variovorax sp. 01T432. The sequence goes on along the minus strand of NZ_JBFTPS010000001.1, from coordinate 47,905 downwards.
TGCATCGGTCGAGAAATTGAAGCGCCGCGAGCGCCCCTGGATGGCCTCGGGCCACCAGAACGCCGCCTCGACGTAGATATTGCGAGTGTCATCGGACACGGCCGTCGCATCGCCGCCCATGATGCCGGCGAGGGATTCCACTTCGCGCTCGTCCGCAATCACGCCGACATTTTCGTCCACGGTGACGGTGCTGCCATTGAGCAGCTTGAGTTGCTCGCCCGGCTTGCCCCAACGAACAGTGAGGCCGCCATGGATCTTGTCGAGATCGAAGATGTGGGTCGGCTGCCCGTATTCGAACATGACGTAGTTCGAGATATCGACCAGCGGCGACACGCTGCGCTGGCCGCAGCGCGCGAGGCGATCGACCATCCATGCGGGTGTCGCGGCCCGCGTATCGACGCCGCGAACGATGCGGCCGGAGAATCGGCCGCAGAGTTCGGGGGCTTCGACCTTGACGGGCAGCTTGTCCGCGAGTGCGGCCTTGACGGCGGGAATCGCCGGCGCCTGAAGCGGCGCGCCGGTCAAAGCGGCCAGCTCGCGGGCAATGCCATGGACACTCAGCCCGTGCGCGAGGTTGGGTGTGAGCTTGAGCGTCAGCAGTGCGTCGTCGAGCTTCAATACGTCGCGCACGTCCGCACCGATCGGCGCGTCCGCCGCGAGTTCGAGCAAGCCACCATGATCGTCGCTGAGCTTGAGTTCGCGCGCAGAGCAGAGCATGCCCTGGCTTTCCACGCCACGCAGCTTGCCCAGCTTGATGAGGAAGGGCTTGCCGTCGTCACCTGGCGGCAACTCGGCGCCCACCAGCGCCAAGGGCACCTTGATGCCGACGCGCGCATTGGGCGCGCCGCAGACGATATTGAGCAAGGCGCCCTGCCCAGCATCCACCTGGCACACGCGCAGCCGATCCGCGTTCGGGTGCTGAACCGCATCCTTGATCTCGCCGACCACGACTTTGGTGAATGGGGGTGCGACCGGGCGGCGCTCCTCGACCTCCAACCCACCCATGGTGAGCGTCTCGGCCAGTTCGGCGCTGCTGAGCGGCGGGTTGCAGAACTCGCGCAACCAGGACTCTGGGAATTGCATCTCGTCGTTCTCGTTCTGTTTACTGGAATTGGCTCAGGAAGCGAAGATCGCCCTCGAAGAAAAGGCGCAGATCATTCACGCCGTAGCGCAGCATCGTGAGCCGGTCCGGCCCCATGCCGAAGGCGAAGCCGATGTAACGCTCAGGGTCGAGACCCATATTGCGCACCACGTTCGGATGCACCTGGCCGGAACCCGCGACCTCGAGCCAGCGGCCAGCCAGCGGACCGCTCTGGAACTGGATATCGATTTCGGCGCTCGGCTCGGTGAATGGGAAGAAGCTCGGGCGAAAGCGAAGGACCAGGTCGTCGCTCTCGAAGAACGTGCGGCAAAAGTCGGTGAACACGACCTTGAGATCCTTGAAGCTCACGTTCTCACCCAGCCACAGGCCTTCGCACTGATGGAACATCGGCGAATGCGTGGCGTCGCTGTCGACACGGTAGGTGCGGCCCGGCGCGATCACGCGCACTTCAGGCGCCTTGACCGTCCCCGTGGTGTCAGCCGAGGCGGCCGCGAACTGCGCGCCGTACTTCTTGATGTGCTGCTGGGCATAACGCACCTGCATCGGGCTGGTGTGCGGTCGCAGGTTGTAGGGAATGCCGTCTTCGCCGTCGATGTCGACGTAGAAGGTGTCCTGCATCGACCGTGCGGGGTGATTCGGGGGGTTGTTGAGCGAGGTAAAGCTGTGCCAGTCGCTTTCGATCTCGGGGCCATCCGCGACGTCAAATCCCATGCTCGAGAAAATGGTCTCGATACGCTCCATCGTGCGGCTCACCGGATGCAGGCCGCCGGGCATGCGATGGCGGCCAGGCAAGGTGACGTCCAGGGCTTCAGCCCGCAGCTGCACAGCGAGTTCATCATCGGCCAGCTGCTGGCGGCGCTCGGTGAGCGCCGCTTCGATGGCCTGCTTGGCGACATTGATGGCTGCTCCGCGCGACTTCTTCTCGTCGACGCTCAATGCGGCCATGCCTTTCATCAGTTCGGTGATGTGACCGGCCTTGCCAAGGAAGCGGGCCTTGGCGTTCTCGAGCTCGGCCGGGGCATTCGCTTCTGCAAAGGCGGCGCGTGCGGTGCCGACCAGGGAGTCCAACTCGTTCATGGGAAATTCTTCGAGGTGAAAATATGAAGGGGCCGACGCGGCGATGAAAAAAGGGCTGGAGCCCTTTCAAGCGCCAGCCCTTGTGCCGTGGGCGCATGCCGCCATCCCGGAGGAAGGCGACCTGCTATGCAGGATCAAGCAGCCAGCTTGGCCTTGACCTGCTCCACGATGCCGGCAAAAGCGGCCTTGTCGTGCACGGCGATATCGGCGAGAACCTTGCGGTCGATCTCGATACCTGCCTTGCGGATGCCATTGGCGAACTGGCTGTAAGTCAGGCCCAGTTCACGCGAAGCGGCATTGATACGGGCGATCCACAATTGGCGGAACACGCGCTTCTTGGTGCGGCGGTCACGGTAGGCATATTGGCCTGCCTTCATCACCGCCTGCTTGGCGATGCGGAAGACATTGCCGCGGCGACCGCGGAAACCCTTGGCGAGTGCGAGAACCTTCTTGTGGCGGGCGCGAGCCGTTACACCACGTTTGACGCGAGGCATGTGTGTACTCCTTGTTCGTCTGGGTTAGATGCCGCTGCCGGGCAACATGGCGGCCATCGAAACCATGTTGGTCTCGTGAACTGCAGTTGCACCACGCAAGTGACGCTTGTTCTTGGTGGTCTTCTTGGTCAGGATGTGACGCTTGAAGGCTTGACCGCGCTTGACGGTGCCACCGGGACGAACGCGGAAACGTTTTTTCGCGCTGCTCTTGGTCTTCATTTTGGGCATATGAATGCTCCTTTAGTTTGTGCTCGTGAGGCGCCGCGGAATGTTCCACGAACTTGTTGGCCCCGAGACACTTCTTTATCCCGCCCCTGCCTGCACCCTGAAGTGCCAGCAAGGACGAAATCCCTTCGAATTCTTCTCCGATTCGCTAACAGCGACTCACGCCGCCGCTGGTGCCGCCGTCGGCTCCGAAGCCGGCTTCGCGGGCCCAGCCTTCCTGCGGCCGGGCGCGATCATCATGATCATCTGACGACCTTCGAGCTTTGGAAACTGCTCGACTACGATCAGGTCACCGAGTTCGTCACGAATGCGCTGCAACAGCGCAAGACCCAGCTCCTGGTGCGTAATCTCGCGACCGCGGAAGCGCAGCGTGATCTTGCATTTGTCGCCTTCTTCAAGGAAGCGCCGGATGTTGCGCATCTTGATGTTGTAGTCACCGTCGTCGGTACCGGGCCGGAACTTGATTTCCTTGACCTCAATGACCTTCTGCTTCGACTTCGCCTCGGCTGCCTTCTTCTGCTCGTGGTACTTGAACTTGCCGTACTCGATCAGGCGGCAGACGGGCGGATTGGCCGCCGCGACAACTTCCACCAAATCCACGTCTTGTTCACCAGCCAGGCGCAGTGCCTCAGCAAGACTCACAACACCCAACGGCTCGTTCTCGGGCCCGATCAGGCGGACTTCCGGGGCCATGATTTCCCGGTTCAGGCGGTGTTGGCGTTCCTCGCGGTGGCGCCGGTCGCGAAATGCAGTAGCGATGGTCAGGATCCTTCAATCAAACTGCTACAAAAATTGTAGCTAACACCGTAGAGTCCACGCCCACAAGCAGCCTGATCGGTAAATCAGCCTTTGAACCGTTCAAATTCAAAGCTTGTGTTGGATGTCGTTGGCGATCTTTTGTGAAAACGCCTCCACCGACATGGCACCGAGGTCAATATTGCCTCGGGCGCGCACTGCGACGGCACCTGCCTCCTTCTCTTTGTCACCTACAACAAGGATGTAAGGAAGCTTTTGCAACGAATGCTTCCGTATTTTATACGTAATCTTCTCGTTGTGCAGATCCAGCTGGACTCTAAGCCCTTGATCCAGCAGCGTTTTCGCAACGTGCTTCGCGTAATCTGCCTGCCCTTCGCTGATATTGAGCACCGCGACATGCACCGGCGCAAGCCACGCTGGGAGTGCGCCGGAGTGATGTTCGATGAGCATGCCGATGAAACGCTCAAGGCTCCCGACGATGGCGCGGTGAAGCATGACGGGGTAGGCGCGCCCGCTGGTCTCCGTCACGTATTCGCCGCCGAGGCGCTCAGCCGTATTGAAGTCAACCTGCATGGTGCCGCACTGCCACTGGCGGCCGATCGCGTCACGCAAGGTGTACTCGATCTTCGGCCCGTAGAAGGCGCCTTCGCCAGGCGAAATGATGAAGTCGACACCCGAACGGCGAAGCGATTCCATTACCGCATGCTCGGCTTTGTCCCACAGTTCGTCGGACCCCACCCGGTTGTCCGGCCGCGTCGCAACCTTGTAGAGGATGTCGGTGAAACCGAAGTCGGCGTAAACCTTCTGCAGTTGCGCCGTGTAGGCAATGCACTCCTCGAGGATCTGGTCTTCGGTGCAGAAGATGTGACCATCATCCTGGGTGAAGCCGCGAACCCGCATGATGCCGTGCAGCGCGCCGCTGGGTTCGTTGCGATGACATTGGCCGAATTCGCCATAGCGCAAGGGCAGGTCACGATAGCTGCGCAGGTCCGACTTGAAGATCAGTACGTGGCCCGGGCAGTTCATCGGCTTGAGCGCGTACTCGCGCTTCTCCGACTCCGTCGTGAACATGTTCTCGCGGTAGTTCTGCCAGTGACCCGTCTTCTCCCACAAGCTCTTGTCGAGGATCTGCGGGCCCTTGACTTCCTGGTATTCCGTGGCCCGATAGACGCCGCGCATGTACTGCTCGACGGCCTGCCAGATGGCCCAGCCCTTGGGATGCCAGAACACGACACCCGGCGCCGCCTCGTCGATGTGGAACAGATCGAGTTCCTTGCCCAGTCTGCGGTGGTCGCGCTTCTCGGCCTCCTCGATGCGTCGGATGTAGTCGTCGAGCTGTTTCTTGTCCGCCCAGGCCGTCCCGTAGATACGCTGCAGCTGCTCGTTCTTGGCGTCGCCGCGCCAGTAGGCACCCGCAAGCTTCGTCAACTTGAAGACCTTGAGGAAACGCGTGTTCGGCACGTGCGGGCCGCGGCACATGTCGACATACTCTTGGTGATAGTAGAGGCCCATGGCCTTCTCGTCGGGCATGTCCTCCACCAGGCGAAGCTTGTAGTCTTCGCCGCGGGACTTGAACACCTCGATCACTTCCTCGCGCGGCGTCATCTTCTTGATCACGTCGTAGTCCTGAGCGATCAGTTCACGCATGCGCGCTTCGATCGCTTCCACGTCATCGGGCGTGAAGGGGCGCTCGTAGGAGATGTCGTAATAGAAGCCCTCCTCGATAACCGGGCCGATCACCATCTTGGCCGTCGGGTAAAGCTGTTTCACTGCATGGCCAACCAGGTGGGCTGTGGAGTGGCGAATGATCTCAAGGCCTTCTTCGTCCTTCGGCGTGATGATCTGGAGCTTGGCGTCGCGGTCGATGACGTCGCTCGCGTCGACCAGCCGGCCGTCAATCTTGCCAGCCACGGTCATCTTCGCGAGGCCGGGGCCGATGGACTTGGCAACGTCGGCCACCGAAACCGGGCCAGGGAACTCGCGGCGCGAGTTGTCGGGGAGCGTGATCTGGATCATGAAAAAACCTCGGCGAGAAAACAAAAAAGCGCGGTCTGTGACCGCGCTTGGCTATGGTTCATGTGCTGGATGTCTTCAGCGTGCGCGGCCTACCGGCCTTTTCCTTCGGGGAAAAGACCGCTCAATCCTTGCGGCGTAGTTCGCGGTGTCATAACCAGATTGCCTTTCTCGCTCTTGTTGCAGAGTTGGAGGTGCCGACGGAGTTGTCGATGGAGCTGAGGATTCTATCCGCGCTCGCGGAAGTTGCCGAAGCCGGCTGTTGCACCTGAACGCGCCACGGCAAACAAAAAAATCCCCGCGGATTTCTCGCGCGGGGACCCAAACCATCGACCGGCGAAGTTCAGTGGAACTGCTCTTCTTCGGTGGAACCCGTCAATGCCGTCACGCTCGACTTGCCGCCCTGGATCACGGTGGTCACTTCATCGAAATAGCCGGTCCCCACTTCCTGCTGGTGCGACACGAAGGTATAGCCGCGCTCGCGTGCCGCGAACTCGGGCTCCTGCACCTTGTCGACGTAGGCTGACATGCCGCGCGCCACATAGTCCTGTGCAAGATCGAACATGTTGAACCACATCGAGTGGATGCCCGCCAGCGTGATGAACTGGTACTTGTAGCCCATGGCGCCCAGTTCCTTCTGGAACTTCGCGATGGTGGCGTCGTCGAGGTTCTTCTTCCAGTTGAATGAAGGCGAGCAGTTGTAGGCCAGCATCTTTCCGGGGTGCACCTTGTGGACGGCTTCGGCAAACTTGCGCGCGAACTCGAGGTCGGGCGTGCCGGTCTCGCACCACACCAGGTCGGCATAGTAGGCGTAGGCGACGGCACGGCTGATCGCCTGATCCATGCCCTTCCTCGTCTTGTAGAAACCTTCGGCGGTCCGCTCGCCGGTGAGGAAAGGCTTGTCGTTCTCGTCGTAGTCGCTGGTGATGAGGTCGGCCGCTTCCGCATCGGTGCGGGCGATCACGAGCGTGGGCGTGCCGCAAACGTCGGCAGCCATGCGAGCGGCGATCAGCTTCTGGACAGCTTCCGTCGTGGGCACGAGAACCTTGCCACCCATATGACCGCACTTCTTGACCGAGGCGAGCTGGTCTTCGAAGTGCACGCCGCCGGCGCCGGCCTTGATCATCGCCTTCATGAGTTCGAAGCCGTTGAGCACGCCGCCAAAACCTGCTTCGGCATCCGCCACGATAGGCGCGAAGTAGTCAACGTAGCCCTTGTCGCCGGGGTTCACACCCTTGGACCACTGGATCTCATCGGCACGGCGGAAGGTGTTGTTGATGCGTTCCACCACCGTCGGCACCGAATCCACCGGATACAGCGATTGGTCGGGATACATCGATGCATAGCTGTTGTTGTCTGCGGCGACTTGCCAGCCCGACAGGTAGATCGCCTTTACGCCGGCCTTGACCTGCTGCATCGCCTGACCGCCCGTCAGCGCACCAAGGCAGTTGACGTAGGGTTCGTTGTTCACGAGGTCCCAAAGCTTCTCTGCGCCGCGGCGCGCCAGGGTGTGCTCGATCGGGAACGAGCCGCGCAGGCGCACCACGTCGGCTGCGCTGTAGCCTCGCTTGATGCCTTTCCAGCGCGGGTTCGTCGCCCACTCTTTTTCGAGCGCGGCGATCTGTTGTTCGCGGCTGAGTTGTTCTGTGAGGGTCTGGGGCATGGTCACTCCGAAGGTTGTTGATTGAGGGGTGGGCGCTGTTGCGACCGTGGAGTCACTTTAAAGCCGACTCTTCACTCTTATGTCTTATATAAGACATATTTTTTGTTCATTAAAATCAACAACTTGCAGATTTTTTTCTCAATACGGAATAATTTTTCTTATATTGAGAAAAAATATTGCGCCGCAGCACGACTTCATTTCGCAATATGGAACGATCTCTTCGCGCATGAAAAATCAGCCTGATCGGTGCGCCATCCAGTCCCCACCGGCGATCACGGGCTTGCCGGCGATGCGAGCGGGATGGATCTCATAGACCAGGCACACGAACCGCTGAATGCCCACCAAGACCTGCACCTCCCGCTTGATGTATTCGCCCATGTCGTCCGGAAGCACTTCCTCGAGCGCGTCGAGCTGTGCTTCGACTGATGCGGTGATGCGATAGATCTCACCGAGCACCTGGCCGCTTCCCCTCAGCGCGGCTCCAGGGTAGGCGCCAAGGTCATATAGCGTTCCGGCGATGCACGCGTCGGCCACGTACTCGGGCGACGGCGAATAGCATGCGATGTCGTTGCGACCGCCTCTGCGCAAGGTGCCGTAGACAAATACATGGCGGGCCGAGTCGGTGGATTGGGGCATCATCGAATCCTTTGTTCGCAACGCCTCCAGTCTATTGAACCCCGCCCTCCCCGCACCGGGCCGCCTCATGGCCTATGGCTGCCTCGCCCTGAGCATGTCGCTCGTGGGCAGCTACGTCGCTCTCTCCAAGCCGCTCGTGGTCGCCTTCCCGGTGCTGCTGCTTGCATGGCTGCGCTTCGGCATCGCGGCCCTCGCCATGCCGCACTGGCTGCGGCGTCCCGCAGACGAGCCAACAATGAGCGCGCGCACGCGCGGACTGGTGTTCCTCGAATCCTTTCTCGGCAACTTCCTCTTCTCCATCTGCATGCTCTTCGGCGTGAGCCTGACCAGTGCGGTGTCGGCCGGCGTGATCATGGCGTCGATCCCTGCAGTGGTTGCGATCGGCAGCTGGCTCTTCTTGCGCGAGCGCATCGCGGCGCGCATCGGGCTTGCGATCGCATGTTCGGCCCTGGGCATCGGCCTGCTCGCGCTCGCGCCTGCGCAAGCAACGGTGCATGCGAACGTGCCGGCATCGTCATCGTCGATGCCATGGCTCGGCAACCTGCTGGTGTTCTGCGCCGTGCTGTGCGAGGCCGCCTATGCGGTGATCGGAAAGTCGCTCACGGGACGCCTCGGCCCCAAGCGGATCTCGTCGCTGATCAACCTCTGGGGCTTCGTTCTTTCGACACCCTTCGGCATCTGGTTCGCGCTGCGCTTCGATTTCCGCGCGGTCAGCATGGGGCTTTGGGGCCTGCTGGTGGTCTATGCCCTGGCTGCCAGCATCTGGACGGTATGGCTCTGGATGACGGGCCTGAAGAAGGTTCCGGCCTCGCAGGCCGGCGTCTTCACCGTCATGCTGCCGGTCAGCGCCGCACTGGTCGGCGTGCTCGTTCTTGGTGAGAGCCTGACGGCTGCGCAGCTGCTCGCATTCGCGCTCGCGCTGCTTGGCGTGGTGCTCGCGACCTGGCCCCAGAGGCGCGGCTGAGCAAGCATCGAAGGCGCCTTCAGAGGAGAAACACATCGTTCTCTCCTCTGAAAAAACAACAACCTCCAATGAAAAAGTCGCTTTTTCCCTTGGAAACGCGTTTCTTCTCCTTTAGCATCCGCAATGCCAGTGGAGACACCGCTTTTCATTGGTGAAGTGTCCAACCAAAAAAGGAAATCAACCATGGCAACTGCAAAGAAGGCTCCGGCCAAGAAAGCTCCCGCGAAGAAGGCCGCTCCGGCCAAGAAGGCGGCTGCACCGGCAAAGAAGGCTGCACCTGCGAAGAAGGCAGCTCCCGCGAAGAAGGCTGCACCCGCCAAGAAGGCCGCTGCGAAGAAGGCTCCCGCCAAGAAGCGCACGCCCAACGCGGCCTTCATGAAGGCGCTGACCCCCAGCCCGGCACTCGCCGCTGTGGTCGGTTCAACGCCCCTGCCGCGCACCGCTGTCGTGAGCAAGCTGTGGGACTACATCAAGAAGAACAATCTTCAAGACAAGGCCAACAAGCGCAACATCAACGCCGATGCCAAGCTGAAGGAAATCTTCGGCAAGGCGCAAGTGTCGATGTTCGAGCTGGCTTCGCTGATCGGCAAGCACGTCAAGTAAGCGACAAGCGCCTCGTGCGCTTCAATCAAAAAGCCGGCCCAAGCCGGCTTTTTTTTTGGCTCGACTACGCCCCCCTCAAGCGTCCGAAGAGTGCGCCTGCGCGGCCTTTCTGATCGAGCTCAGCGTGCCCCGTGTAGTGATCACTTCGGGATCCAGCGGGATCTCGATCAGCGTTCCGGTGTCGGCCGCGAGCGCGCGCAGCAGCGCGCCTTCAAATTGCGAAGTCTCGGTCACGAGTTCCGCGGCATAGCCGTAGGCCTTGGCCAGCGCGCAGAAATCCGGGTTGCGCAATGCGGTGCCGCTGACCTTCGTCGGGTACTCGCGCTCCTGATGCATGCGAATCGTCCCGAACATGCCGTTGTTCAGCAGAACGATGATGCTCTTGCCCCCGTGCTGCGAGGCGGTGGCGAGTTCCTGCCCGTTCATGAGGAAGTCGCCGTCGCCAGCGATCGTGAAGACAACGCGCCCCGTCGCGATGTTGGCCGCGATGCCGGCCGGAACGCCATAACCCATGGCACCGCTGGTCGGCGCGAGCTGCGTCTTGTGGCCCTTCGCGAGGCCGTGGTAGCGAAAGTAGCGGTGCACCCAGCTGGCGAAATTGCCCGCCCCGTTCGTGATCGCCGCGTCTGGCGGCAGGTGCTTCTGCAACAGCCCGACCACTGCGACCATGTCCACGGACCCGCGCGGCGCCTCCGCCGGGAGCCCCGCGAGGGCCTGCGGCTCCAGATTCGCAAGGTAGTCGGCATGCGCAGCGGCGGTCCATGCCTCCCACGGCAACTCGGTCGGCGCGCTGAGCACCTCGAGGCTGCGCGCGGCCGAGCTCATGCCGGCGTTGATCGCGAGGTCCGCCTGATAGACCCGATTGAGTTCTTCCGCGCTCGCATGGAAGTGCACCAGCGTCTGTTTCGCCTTCGGTGCTTCGAGCAGCGTGTATCCATTGGTCGTCATCTCGCCGAGCCGCGGACCGATGGCGATGATCAGATCGCTGTGCTTCACGCGCTCCGCGAGCTTCGGATTGAGCGCGATGCCCACGTCGCCGGCATACAGCGGATGGTGGTTGTCGAAGGTGTCCTGGAAGCGGAACGCATTGGTGACCGGCAGCCTCCAGTTCTCCGCGAAGCGCTGCAGCGCCTGCGCCGCCTGCGGCGTCCAGCCGCCGCCACCGGCGATCACCAGCGGCCGCTCGGACTTCATCAGCATCTCGCGCAAGGTGCGCAGCGCGCCGGGATCGCTCCAAGGCTCGACCGCCTCCACGCGGCGCAATGGCCTCGACGCAGTCATCGCACGCAACATGTCTTCAGGCAACACCAGCACCACCGGCCCCGGGCGGCCATTCATGGCCGTCGCGAATGCGCGTGCAATGTATTCCGGAATGCGATTGGCGTCGTCGATGCGCTCCACACGCTTGGCGAAACCCTTCGTGCTCGGACCGAAGAAACTGCCGTAGTCGACCTCCTGGAAGGCCTCGCGATCGCGGAAGTCGCTGCCGACATCGCCGACGAACAGCACCATAGGCGTCGAATCCTGGAAGGCGTTGTGCACGCCAATCGAGGCGTTGGTGGCGCCCGGGCCGCGCGTGACGAAGCAGATGCCGGGCCGGCCCGTCAGCTTGCCGTGCGCCTCGGCCATGAAGGCCGCGCCGCCCTCCTGACGATTCACGATGAAGCGGATGCGCTCGCCGTAGGCGTGAAAGCCGTCGAGCACCGCGAGATAGCTTTCGCCGGGAACACCAAAGGCCAGTTCGACGCCTTGTTCGATCAGGCACTCGACGATCAGATGGCCTGCGGGTTGTGATGAGCTCATGTACGGAATGCCTCTGCTGCAATATGGGTGCGCGGATTATCTGCGCCCTCCTTCACCGGCGCGACCGTGCTGCGTGTCCCACCGCACCCACCGCTTCTCCAAGATCAGTTTCGGCTGCAACCCGGCCAACCACTTGGCGTACCTCGACGCCGTGCTCGCAACGCTCAGGAATGAGGTCCGGCGCGCAGCCCGCACGCAAGCGCGGTCTTGCAGCCTTGCCTAGAATCGGCCCTGCTCCGGCTTCTGCCGGTGCAAGCGTTCTCAGGGCGGGGTGAGATTCCCCACCGGCGGTGATGGCGACGCGTGGCGACACGCTCGCATGAGCCCGCGAGCGCCAGCGGCTCGTCATGAGCCGCTGGGTCAGCAGACCTGGTGAGATCCCGGGGCCGACGGTCATAGTCCGGATGAAAGAGAGCGCGACCCCGTTGCCGGGCAGGCGCATCCTTGCGCATGCTCCGGCGATGGGTTCGTGCGCCCTGATTCAGGAAACCGTCAAAGGCCAACCATGAGTCAGATCAACGACCTTCCCCTCTCCGCCATCGCCGCATCGGATGCCCCGCGCGGCCAGCGCATCGCCTTCATACAGGCGCAATGGCATTCGGACATCGTCCACCAGGCACGCGACGCCTTCCTCGAGGAAATGGCCCGCCAGGGCGTGGCGCTCGACACCATCGATGTGTTCGACGTGCCTGGCGCCTTCGAGATTCCGCTGCACGCGAAGCGGCTCGCCAGCTCGGGGCGCTACGCCGCCATTGTCGGCTGCGCGCTGGTGGTGGACGGCGGCATCTACCGCCACGAATTCGTCGCCAGCACGGTGGTGAACTCATTGATGACGGTGCAGCTGGAAACCAACGTGCCGATCCTGTCGGCCGTGCTCACGCCGCATCACTTCCATGAGCACGTGGAGCACCGGAAGTATTTCCACCGGCACTTCGCGGTCAAGGGGACCGAAGCGGCCGAGGCCTGCGTGAAGACCATCGAGGGACTGCGGCGCGTCGACGCGCTCCTCGCCGCTTGATCGCCGCCCGACAGGGCGGGCAATCAAGAGGGCGTCAAGCCGAGGCGGCAACCAATGCTTCTCGCCGCACGCGACGCACATTGAATGCGCTTGCGATCAGCACGCCCTGCACGATGGCCAGGCCGATAATCACGCTCGTGTATTGGCCGTTGTCCATCAACCGGCCGAAGATCAGCGGCGCCACTGCCTGCCCGATGTCGAGCCCGGCATAGACCACGCCGTACACGCGCCCGGTGGCATTGGCCGGCGTCGAGCGCTTGACCAGGAGATCGCGCGACGGCCCGGCAATGCCGGTAGCAAAACCCATGGCACCAAAAATGACCGGCACCATGAAAGGCGCGAAATCCGCCAGCGCCAGCACCAGCGCCAGCACCGCCGCAACGCCGAAGCCCGCTCCCACGATGCGCTCGCACCGTGAGGGGTCGGAGGCCAGGAAGCCCCCCACCACCATGCCGCTGGCGCTGGCAACCATGTAGATGGTCAGGCATACCGCGATCAGCGCTACGGGCACTGCGTGCAAGTGGCCGGCCGCAGCCGGTGCAAAGGTCTGCACCACGCTCAGGGTCATCGCGTAGAAGAGGAAGAAGCCGAAGCACATCCAGACCGCCGGGATCTTCAGGAAGGCGAACTCGCCGCCGCCGGTGGCATTCGGCCCTGTGGCCTTTTGCACCGCGCTCGCGTCGAGCGATAGCACACTGCGGTTGAACCACAGCACGAGCAGCACGGCCACGGCCACGGCACCTGCCGAAGCCAGCGCCACCCGCCATGAGAAGGCGATGGCGAGAGGCACCACGAAGGCCGGCGCCAGCGCCCAGCCCAGGCTGCCAGTGATGCCGTGCACGCTGTAGGCGTGGCCGAGTCGCGTCGGTGCCACCTTGCGATTGAAAAGCGTGTAGTCGACCGGGTGGAAGACACCGTTGCCGGTGCCCGCGATCACCGCGCTGCCGAGAAGCATCCAGTAGTTCTGCGCCAGGGCGTAGCTGAAAGCGGCCAGCCCGAGCATGCCGAGCCCCACGAAAAGCACGGGCCGCGGGCCCAGCTTGTCGACGATGAAGCCCGAAGCCGCCTGCACGATGCACGAGACGACGAAGAACACTGTGAGGACCGCGCCGAGCTCGGTGTAGCTCACATTGAACGCGTCCTTGAGCCAGGGGAACAAGGGCGCCAGCACGAGCTGACTGAAATGGCTCACGGCATGCGCCAGCCCCACCAGGCCAATCAGCTTGACATCAGAGCGCAGGGTGGGCGCCGCGGTGGCGGCGGTCTTGGTGAAAGAGGACATGGTTTGCAACAAGAAACTGGCGGGGCACCGATCCTATGCCGCGCCGTCGCGGCAGAATGGCGATACAGAGACAACATTTGTCGCAATCATGCCGCCTACAGTCGCCACGCCTCCGGCGCCCTACCCGGCTCCGACCACCAGCGTCGGCCCACTCACCCCGCATCTCTACGCGCCCGACGCCCTGCGGCCGCTGCGCGCCAAGGAGCACTTCCTCAAGGCCGACACGCTGGTCGAGCTGCACACCCATCCCTGGCCGCAGCTCACCTTCTCGACGCGCGGCGTGATCCGCTTGAGCACCGAGGATGGCAGTTACATCGTGCCGCCGTCGCGCGCGCTCTGGGTGCCCGCCAACATGTCGCACAGCATCACGCTGATCGAAGACGCGGAACTCCGCACCGTGTACCTGCACAGCTGGCTCGGGCCGCCCTGGGAGAGATGCGAAGTGCTGGAGATCAGCCCGCTGCTGCGCGCGCTGATGCTCGCGCTCGACACCACGCCCGATGGCCTGCCACCGGCCGACCCGCATGCGGCGCAGCGCGAACGCTGGATCGCCCCCCTGCTGGTCGATGAGCTCGAGCGCGCGACGCAGATCCGCATCGACGTACCGCTGCCGGCCGACAAGCGCCTGCGTCAGCTCTGCGAGGCGCTGCTGCGCAATCCGGCCAACCGCGCCACGCTGGCCGACCGCGCCGCGACCATCGGCGCCAGCGAGCGCACCGTGGCCCGCCTGTTCCGCGACCAGCTCGGCATGAGCTGGCAGCAGTGGCGCCAGCAGGCCGTGCTGGCGCATGCCCTGCCTCTGCTCGCACGCGGCATGGCTGTGAGCCAGGTCGCCTCCGCAAGCGGCTATGCGACCGACAGCGCGTTCTGCGCCATGTTCAAGGCGGCCACGGGCCAGTCGCCGACGGCGTTCCAGCACAAGAAGAAGGCGTAGCCTCTTTCCGCTTTCGTATCATCGCCCGGTGCATTCCAATCCTCTCCGCCCACCGAGGGCATGGCCTTGAACCGCGACCAGCTCGCGCGCTGGCTTCCTTTTCTGAACTGGGAACGCCCCGACAAGGCGATGCTCGTGAACGAGGCCACCGCGGGCATCACGGTCGCGTTGATGGTCATCCCCCAGGGCGTGGCCTATGCGGCGCTTGCGGGCATGCCCCTGGTCACCGGCGTCTACGCTGCATTGCTGCCGGCGTTGATCGCCGTGCTCTTCAGCTCCTCCGCGCGGTTGTCGGTCGGGCCCACCGCGCTGACGAGCCTGCTGGTCGGCGCATCGCTCGCGCCGCTCGCGATTCCCGGCAGCCGCGAGTGGGTAGCGATGGCCGTCTGGCTGACCCTGCTTTCGGGCCTGATGCAGGTGACGCTGGGCGCGGCGCGCTTCGGCTGGCTGCTGCGACTGGTCAACTCACCGGTGCTGATGGGCTTCACGCAGGCCGCCGCCGTGCTCATCACGCTCTCGCAACTGCCCGCGCTGCTGGGTTTCACCGGGCGCTCGGCGCTCCAGCTGTTGAAAGGCCCGCCGCCGGACTTCGTTGCCATCGCATTCGGACTGGGCGGCATGGCGACGCTGTGGCTGGGCAAGCGGCTGGCGCCGCGCATCCCCACCACGATGGCTCTCGTGGCGGCCAGCGCCGCCATCAGCTTCGGTGTCGGCTACGCCCTCGAGGGCGGCGCGGTGATCGGCGCCCTTCCCTCGGGACTGCCTTCGCTCTACTGGCCCGGCGGTCTCTCTTTCGACAGCCTGAGCGCACTGCTGCTACCGGCCTTCCTGATCACGCTGGTGAGCTTCCTGGAAACCGCATCGAGCGCCAAGATCGACAACGCGCGCGCCGGCAAGCTCTGGAACGAGAACCAGGACCTGATCGGGCAAGGCCTGGGCAAGATCGCCTCGGGCCTGACGGGCTCCTTTCCGACCAGTTCGTCGTTCTCGCGCTCGGCCATCACGCTCTATGCCGGTGCCAAGACGCAATGGTCCACGCTCGTCAGCGTCGCCGTGGTGGCCGCCGCGTTGCTGTGGGCCATGCCGCTGCTCTATCACGTGCCGCAGGCGGTGCTCGCGTCCATCGTCGCAACGGCAACCCTCGGCCTGCTGCGGCCCTCGGCATTCATCGCGCTGTGGCGGATCTCACCCATCGAGGCGGCCATCGCGCTGGCCACGTTTGCGCTGACCATCGCGACCGCTCCTTCCATCTATTGGGGCGTGCTCGGCGGCCTGCTGGCCGCATTGGCGCACTACATGTACCGGCACCTGCACCCACGCATCATCGAAGTGGGGCTGCACCCCGACGGCAGCCTGCGCGACCGCCACCTTTGGCACCTGCAGCCGCTCGCGCCCAATCTGTACGCACTGCGCATGGACGCCGAGCTCGACTTTGCATCGGCCAGCACGCTCGAACGCGCGATCACCGTCGCGCTGGCGCAGCGGCCCGGGCTGACCGACGTCTGCCTGTTCGCGCAGCCGATCAACCGCGTCGACATCACGGGCGCCGAGGTGTTCGGCAGCATCCGCCGCTTTCTCGAATCACGGGGCGTGCGGCTGCACATCTCGGGGCTCAAGCTGCCGGCGCAACAGGTGCTCGATCGCGCCGGGCTGCTCGCGCCGGGCCCGCATCTGCTGAGCTACCGGACCGACGCCGATGCGCTGGCGGCACTGACCGCCGGGGCCGAGGTACCGCTCATGCCGGAGGAGGTCAGTCCTTCACCGGCCCGCGCAAGCTCTTGATTTCCGAGCGCTGGCTCTTGCCTTCGAGCCGACGCTGCCTGGAGCCATAGCTCGGCTTCGTGGCACGACGCACACGCGGTGGCGTGGCGACGCCGTCGACCAATTCCTGAAGGCGGGCGAGCGCATCGGCCCGGTTCATCTCCTGGCTGCGATGCCGCTGCGCCTTGAGCACCAGCACGCCCTCATGGGTGATACGGCTGTCGCGCAGGGCAAGCAGGCGTTCCTTGACGTCCTCGGGCAGCGAACTCGCCAGGATGTCATAGCGCAGATGCACCGCGCTCGACACCTTGTTGACGTTCTGGCCGCCCGCGCCCTGCGCGCGGATGGCGCTGAACTCGACCTCCATGGGATCGATGAGGACGGGTGGACGCAGGATGGACATGCGCTATTTTGACGCTTGCGACATGTTTCCCCTCGTTGCCTGCGCAACGAAGCTCAAGGGGGAGCCGGGGACGCCCGCACGTTCACTACGACGAATTGGAGCATCGATCCAGGAGACCGCTCTCCATCCACGGAAAGCACCGTGTCACGCGAAATCCGAATCAACGCCTTCGACATGAACTGCGTAGGCCACATCCAGCAGGGGCTGTGGACGCACCCGCGCGACCAATCGTCCCGCTATCTCGACATTCACTACTGGACCGAATACGCCCGCAGGCTCGAACGCGGAATCTCGGGTTCGGCGTGACCGCCAACCTCACCTGCGAACCCCCTTTCCTCTTCGCGCGCCGCATGTCCACACCGGATGGACGCCATGCACCAGAGCGAACCATCGCCGCAGCGTACGCCGGTGCTCTGCCAGGCCGGCTCATTCGCGAGAGGATCGCGTTTAGGCCATGAAGCGCAACGCCGGGCCACAGTGGACCAAGCGCAAGCTCCTGGAACAGATGGTGCTGGGTAGCCGGCAGCAGCCGCTGGTCGGATCGGCCGAGAGCATTGCAGACGCCTTGATCGCATGGACCACCGACGCCGATGTCGATGGCTTCAACCTATCACGCACCGTGGCGCCGGAGTGCTTCGTGAATTCATCGGCCTGGTTGTGCCGATTCTGCAGGAACGCGGTGTCTACAAGACCGCCTATGGAAACGGCTCGCTACGCGGAAAACTCTTTGGCCGCGACAGGTTGCCGCCAAGCCACCCGGCCGCCGCATACCGGCCCCTCACGGCCGACTGAGAAGGCGGCCACGCTCTTGGCGCTTACTCGCCCCGTGAAACGGGCCGGGCCTGCACGTCGGTTACATGGCCCGGGTCGCGCACGCGCAAAGGGCCATCCGCAGCCTCGCCACGCGCGCGGGCACTGGCGACATCAGCCGCAGTGGGCTGGGCCTGACGGCCGGCTGCGCGGAAGCGGTCGAACCCGCCTCGCGGGTTGAAGCGCATCACCCAAGGGTTGACAGGCTGCCCCGTGAGGCGCGCCCAGCCGTAGCGCAGGCCCCAGACGACCGCGAGCAGCAGCACGGCGACAGCCAGACTGGCCGCGAACACGAGGCCCATCACGAGGAGAACGAGCCGGAAGACAAGGTTCATCATCAGCATTAGGCCACGGCCTCGGCCCTTGGTTCCCCTGTCTTTGTGAACGTGAACTGGCCAGGCGTGCGGATCGGGTCGGTGTTCACGTGGATCGTGTCCTTCGGCCCGAAACTGCCGTCCAGCAGCAGCGTGGACAGCGGATTCTCGATGCGCTGCTGGATCGCGCGCTTGAGCGGTCTGGCGCCGAATACCGGGTCAAAGCCGACCTTCGCGATCTCCGCCAGTGCGGCCGGCGAAACGTCCAGACCGAGATCCATCTTCGCCAGACGGTCTTGCAGCACCTTGAGCTGGATGGCCGCGATCGCCTCGATGTTCTTCGCGTCGAGCGCATGGAACACCACGGTTTCGTCGATACGGTTCAGGAACTCAGGCCGGAAGTAGTTCTTCAATTCGCCCCAGACAGCGTCCTTGATCTCCTCGTTCGGGCGGCCCACCATCGACTGGATGATGGGCGAGCCGATATTGCTGGTCATCACGATCACGGTGTTCTTGAAGTTCACCGTACGCCCCTGTCCATCCGTGAGGCGGCCGTCGTCGAGCACCTGCAGCAGCACGTTGAAGACGTCCGGATGCGCCTTCTCGACCTCGTCAAGCAGGAGCACGCTGTAGGGCTTCCGGCGCACCGCTTCGGTGAGGTGACCGCCCTCTTCGTAGCCGACGTAGCCGGGCGGCGCGCCAATGAGTCGCGCGACCGAGTGCTTCTCCATGAACTCGCTCATGTCGACGCGGATCAGGTGGTCTTCGCTGTCGAACAGAAAGCCTGCCAGCGCCTTGCAGAGCTCGGTCTTGCCCACGCCCGTGGGGCCGAGGAACAGGAAGGAGCCGGTCGGACGATTGGGGTCCGACAGGCCGGAGCGCGAACGACGGATCGCGTTGGCGACCGCTCCGATGGCCTCGTCCTGGCCCACGACGCGCTCGTGCAGCCTGGCTTCCATCATCAGCAGTTTGTCGCGCTCACCCTGCATCAGCTTGGAGACGGGGATGCCGGTCGCGCGCGCCACCACCTCGGCGATTTCTTCCGCGCCGACCTGCGTGCGCAGCAACGTGGGGGCACTGGACTTGCCCTTGCTGGCCTCTGTGTCCTGCGCTTCCTTCAACCGCTTCTCGAGCCCGGGCAGCTTGCCGTACTGCAGCTCAGCGACCTTGTTGAAGTCGCCCTTGGAGGTGAATTCCGCAATCTGGAACTTGATCTTGTCGATTTCTTCGCGGATCTGCGCACTGCCCTGGGCCTGCGCCTTCTCGGCCTGCCAGATCTCGTCGAGGTCCGCGATCTCCTTCTGCAGCTTGGCGATCTCTCCCTCGATCAGGGCGAAACGCTTCTGCGAAGCCTCATCCTTCTCGCGACGGACGGCTTCGCGCTCGATCTGCAGCTGGATAAGCCGGCGGTCGAGACGGTCCATTGCCTCGGGCTTGGAGTCCATCTCGATCTTGATCTTGGCGGCGGCTTCGTCGATCAGGTCGATGGCCTTGTCGGGCAGGAAGCGATCGGTGATGTAGCGGTCGGACAGCTCGGCCGCGGCGACGATCGCCGGATCGGTGATGTCGACGCCATGGTGGACTTCGTACTTTTCCTTCAGGCCACGCAGGATGGCGACGGTCGCCTCCACGCTGGGCTCGCCCACCAGGATCTTCTGGAAGCGGCGCTCCAGCGCGGCATCCTTCTCGATGTACTTGCGGTATTCGTCCAGCGTGGTCGCACCGACGCAATGCAACTCGCCCCGGGCCAACGCGGGCTTGAGCATGTTGCCCGCGTCCATCGCGCCCTCGGCCTTGCCGGCACCGACCATCGTGTGCAACTCATCGATGAAGACGATGGTCTGGCCCTCATCCTTGGCCAGTTCGTTGAGGACGCTCTTCAGGCGTTCCTCGAACTCGCCCCGGAACTTGGCACCTGCCAGCAACGCAGCCATGTCGAGCGACAGCACCCGCTTGCCCCTGAGCGAGTCGGGAACTTCGCCCGCGACGATCCGCTGCGCCAGGCCTTCGACGATGGCCGTCTTGCCCACGCCCGGCTCGCCGATCAGCACAGGGTTGTTCTTGGTGCGGCGTTGCAGCACCTGAATGGCGCGCCGGATTTCCTCGTCGCGGCCGATCACGGGGTCGAGCTTGCCCAATCGCGCGCGCTCGGTAAGGTCCATGCAGTACTTCTTCAGCGCCTCGCGCTGGCCTTCGGCATCGGCGCTGTTGACACCCTGACCACCACGCACTGCCTCGATGGCGGCTTCGAGCGATTTGCGCGTCACGCCATTGCTACGCGCCAGATTGCCGATGTCGGCCTTGCTGTCGGCGATGGCGAGCAGGAAGAGCTCGCCGGCGATGAACTGGTCGTTGCGCTTGATGGCTTCCTTCTCGGTTGCCTGCAGCAGCTTGCTCAGGTCGGGTCCGACCTGAACCTGGTCGTGGCCCTCGACCTTCGGCAGCCTCTTGATGGCGGCCTCGGCGGCCTGCAGCAGGCCGGGCACGTTGGCGCCAGCACGCTCGAGCAGCGCGCGCGGGCCGTCCTCCTGGCGCAGCATGGCGACGAGCAGGTGAACCGGTTCAATGTAGGCGTTGTCGTTGCCCAGGGCGAGCGACTGCGAGTCGGCGAGTGCTTCCTGGAACTTGGTGGTGAGTTTGTCTTGTCGCATGGCTTGATTCCTGCATTCAAAATAGGTCTATTCCGCGGCGATTCAAGAGCACGACCGCCCCGGATGCGTTCTTCTTATTCAGGCTTTGGAGTTGATCATGTCCTTTTCGAGACGAGTTGTTCTATCGCAAGCTTTGCGCACGATGCTGACGCTCGGCGTCTTCACGGCGATGGCCGGTCTCGCCCAAGCCCAGAGCGGCACACCGGTCCGTCTGCTGGTCGGTTTTCCGGCCGGCGGCGGCACCGACGTCATCGCGCGCACGCTGGCGGAAAAGCTCAAGGACCAACTGGGCACTCCGGTGGTGGTGGAGAACCGTGCCGGGGCCGGCGGCCAGATCGCGGCACAGGTGCTCAAGACGGCACCGGCCGATGGGCACACCCTCTTTCTTTCGCACGACCACTCGATCTCCATCCTGCCGCTGGTGGTGAAGAACCCAGGCTTCAATCCGGCCAATGACTTCGTCCCGGTGGCCGGGTTCGCCACGTTCGCAAACGCGCTGGCAGTGTCAGGCGGAACGCCGGCGAAGTCGATGAACGAGTACGTGGCCTGGGTGAAGGCCAAACGCGACGGCAAGGACACCATCGGCGTTCCGGCGCCAGCTTCGATCCCGGAATTCCTGGTCAAGCTGATCGGTGACAAGTACAAGCTCGACGTGCAGGCCGCTCCCTACCGGGGTAGCGCACCGATGATGTCCGACATGCTGGGCAATCAGATCTCTTCGGGCATCGGCTCGATTCCCGATTTCATCGAGAACCAGAAGGCTGGCAAGATCCGCGTCGTGGCCGTGATCGGCGACAAGCGCCAGGCGCTTCTTCCTCAGGTGCCTACGTTTGCCGAACTCGGCTTTTCCGGCTTGGACGATCTGCCCTACTACGGCGTCTTCGCGCCGGTGGGCACACCTCAGGCGGTGATCGACCGCTTCGGCGAGGCACTCGCCAAGGTGATCGCCATGCCGGATGTGCGACAGCGCCTGACGGCAATGGGGCTGAYGGTCGCCTATATGCCACAGGGGCAGTTTGCCGGGCGTGTGCGAAGCTACACCCAGACCTGGGAGCAGATCATCAAGGCCAGCGGCTTCCAGCCCCAGTAGGAAAAGCAAGCGACGGTCGCCGGGTCGTGGTCCTCAGGCGTTACTGGCAGTGATGCCCCAGCGCGCGAGCGCGGCGTCGTCGTCCACGCGCGCATCCACCCAGCGGGCGCCCTCGGGCGTCTGCTCCTTCTTCCAGAACGGCGCCTGCGTCTTGAGATAGTCCATCAGGAATTCGCAGGCCTGGAAGCTCTGGCCACGGTGGGCCGAGGTCACGGCCACCATCATGATCTGATCCAGCGGCTGCAGGAGCCCGACGCGGTGGACCACGCGCGCGCCGAGGATGTCGAAGCGCCGATGGGCCTCGTCGATCATGGCCTCGATGGCCTTCTCGGTCATGCCGGGATAGTGTTCGAGCTCCATCGAGGCCACCGCACTGCCGTCGTTGCGGTCGCGCACGGTGCCGATGAAGCTGCAGACGGCGCCGACACCGGCGTCAGCCGCGCGCAATGCGGCAATCTCCTGCTGCAGGTCGAAGTCTTCGGTCTGGATCGAAACACGCGGGCCAGTCATGCCCGGATTGTGGCACTGCGATAGACTGCGCCCATGCCCGCCCCCGCCACGCAACCCAGCTTTTCTTCGGTCGAAGAAATGGATCTCGTGCGCGCGGAAGGCAAAGCCAAAAAAACCAAGCTCATCTGACCGGAGCTTTGGTTCCGTCGTCGGATGAGCGACGGAACTACAAGGCCTGGGCCCATGCTGGTTGCGCGCGCGTTCGACGGTGGTTCTTCCATCGGTCGATTCCTGAAAGGAAAGCTGCGTGCCTCATTCTTCGACTCCCCCCGATTTTTCGGGCCTCTGGGTCCCGCTCGTGACGCCGTTTCGCGACGGCGCGGTCGATCATCCGGCGCTGGCGGCACTGGCCGAGCGGCTCGCGAGGACGGGCATTGCCGGCTTCGTGGTCTGCGGCTCGACCGGCGAGGCGGCCGCGCTCGACGAAGGCGAGCAGCTGGCCGTGCTCGCCACTGTCGCGAAGGCCGCGCCTGCGCTGCCGCGCATCATGGGCGTCTCGGGCCATCACCTCGGCAAGACCCTGGCCTGGGTCCGGCGGCTCACCGATCGCGAGGGGTTGGCTGGATTGCTCGTGCCAGCGCCTAGCTATATCCGCCCCGCCCAGGCCGGGCTCGCCGAATGGTTCAATGCCATTGCGAATGCCAGCCTTGTCCCGCTGCTGATCTACGACATACCCTACCGCAGCGGCATCGAGATAGCGCGCGAGACATTGCTCGCGCTCGCCGACAACCCGCGCATCCGAGCGATCAAGGACTGCGGCGGCGACAGGGCCAAGACGCAAGCGCTCATCGCCGATGGACGCCTGCAGGTGCTGGCCGGCGAGGACACGCAGATGTTCGCCACGGTCGCTGAGGGTGGCGTGGGTGCTATCGCGGCCAGTGCGCATCTGCAAACCGCGCGCTTCGTCGAAGTGCTGCGTCTGCTTCGCGAAGACCGTCTTGCGCAAGCTCGCTCGCAGTGGCAGCCGCTCCTGCCCTTGATCGAAGCGCTGTTCGTCGAAGCGAACCCCGGCCCGCTGAAGGCAGCGCTCGCCGAAGAGGGCCTGATCCTGGATGAGCTGCGCGCGCCGATGACGCGGGCGTCGAGCGCGCTTCGGGAACGGCTGCGACAAGCGCAGGCCGCGCTCAGCCGCCCGTAACCGGAGGGAAGAAGGCCACTTCGCTACCTTCATGCAGCAAGGCGGCTTCGTTGCTCATCACCTGGTCGAGGGCCATGCGCACGGCCTTGCCCCGGGCCAGCACGCTTGCATGCGGCTCACCGCGCGCGATCAGTTCGTCGCGCAGCGCGCCGAGATCGGGTGCGGCAGAGTCGATGGCCTCGCTTCCGGTTCCGAGTGCCTCGCGAACCGAGGCGAAGTAACGAACATTGATCTTCATGCTCAGGCAAGCAAGGACGCGAAGGGAATGAACTGCACGATGTCGCCGGCCTTGAAGGGCTGGCCGGCCGGCGTGTCGATCACACCATCGCCCCAGACCATCGAGGTCAGGACGCCGGAGCTCTGGTTGGCAAACACGTCGAGTCCGCCGGCCGCATTGCGGCGCGCGCGCAGAAACTCGCGCCGACGATCGGCGCGCGGCCAGTCGAAGTCTGCACGCATCGCAATCGGCTGGGGCGTGACGCGCTTCACGCCCTGCAGCGTCAGCAGGAAGGGGCGCACGAGCAGCAGGAACGTCAGGAAACTCGAGACCGGGTTGCCGGGCAGCCCGGTGAGGTGGGCGCCGCCGATGCGGCCATAGGCGAAAGGCTTGCCGGGCTTCATGGAGAGCGACCACAGATCGAGCTGGCCCAGGTGCTGGACGGCGGCCTTGATGTGGTCTTCCTCGCCAACCGAGACGCCGCCGGTGGTGATGATCAGGTCGTTGCCGAGCGACGCTGCGAGCAGGGCATCGATGGTCGCGTCGCGCCGATCCGGCACGATGCCCAGATCGTTCACCTCGCAGCCGAGCCGGGTGAGCAAGGCGCGCATGAAGAATCGGTTGGAGTTGTAGATCGAGCCGGGCTTCATCGCCTCGGGGGCGACATCGCCTGGCATGACAAGCTCGTCGCCTGTGGACAGCAAGGCGACGCGCGGGCGCTTCGATACCTGCAAGCGGTCCAGTCCGACGCTGGCTGCGAGCCCCAGCGCAGCGGGCGTGAGGCGTTCGCCCCGCGACAGCACGACGTCTCCGGCGGCCACGTCCTCTCCGGCGCGGCGAATCCACTGCCCAGGCGCCGGAACGATTTCGACGCGCACTTTGCCCAGGCTGCCCTCTTCCGGCAACGGGCTGGTGTCTTCCTGCATCACGACCGCATCGGCGCCCGCAGGGATCTGCGCGCCCGTGAAGATGCGTGCCGCCGTTCCAGCGAGGAGGGGCACGCCCACGCTGCCGGCGGGGATGCGCTGCGTCACCGTCAACATGGCGCCGGGGGCGGCGCAATCGGCGACACGTACTGCGTAACCGTCCATAGAGCTGTTGTCCCGCGGCGGCACGGTGAGCGCGGACACGACTTCCTGAGCCAGCACGCGCCCGTCGGCTTCGAATGTGGAAACACTCTCGACACCGACCTGGGGGGTGGCGGCGGCGAGCAGACGGGCCAGCGCCTCGTCCAGAGGCATCAGGGCGGGTCGCGAGGAAGAGGAAGTGCTAGCCATAGTGCTCCACGTTGTATTCGAAGCGCTGCGCATTCAGGAGCAGCCATGCGCCAATGCCATCGACGTCGTCGAGGTCAAAGATCGGCAGCCCGGTGGGCCGAGGCAGCAGATGCGGCTGGTTCGTTGCGATGGCGACGATGAAATCGTCATCAACGTAGCGCGCGGGCCGTGCCTCATTGCCTTCGTCAGCTGACCGCCAAACCTCGATCTTCAGCAGGTCGCTGTGCTTGAAACCCTCGACCAGCACCCAGTCGACACTGTTGCACAGCTCGGCGATCAACTGGTGCACGCTGAGCTGTGCGGGCTGTTCGAACTCGCGAATCAAGGCCAGCCGCCTGTCGGATGCGACGACAACCTCGAAGGCGCCCGCCTCACGATGTCGGTAGGTGTCCTTTCCCGGATGGTCGATGTCGAACTTGTGATGCGCGTGCTTGACCACGGACACGCGCTGGCCATGCAGCTTGAGCACGGGAATCAGTCGTTCGACCAGCGTGGTCTTGCCTGCACCCGAGAAGCCGGCAAAGCCGATGACTTTCATGCGCCGCCTTGGGGATCAACCGCAGTTCTGCGCAATGTAGGCCTTGACTGCCTCGACGTCCGCAGGGAGGTCGACGACCCGCTTGGGCAATGATTCGATGCCTTCGAACCGCGCCGGGCGCTCGGGCGCATGGCCCAGGGCTTCAACAATGGTTTCCGCGAACTTGATGGGCAGCGCGGTCTCGAGCACAACCATGGGCACGCCCGGTGTCAGGTGTTCGCGCGCCGCCTTGAGGCCGTCGGCGGTGTGCGTGTCGATCAGCGTCGCGAAGCGCTTCTCGGTGTCGCGAATCGTGGCAAGGCGGTCGGCGTGCGTACTGCGGCTGCTGGTGAAGCCAAACCGGGTCGCCGCCTGGGCGAATGCCGGGTCGGCGCTCAGGTCGAAGCGGCCGGCACGGCCGAGTTCGCCCTCGAACAGCGCACGTGTCTTTGCCGCATCGCGACCCACGAGATCGAACACGAAGCGTTCGAAGTTGCTGGCCTTCGAGATATCCATCGAGGGGCTCGATGTCTCATGCGTATCAGCGGGCGCGCGCACGCGGTAGAGGCCAGTGCGGAAGAATTCGTCGAGCACATCATTCTCATTGGTGGCGACCACGAGCACGTGGATCGGTAAACCCATCATGCGTGCGACGTGCCCGGCGCAAACGTTGCCGAAGTTGCCCGAGGGCACGGTGAAGCTGACCTGCTTGTCGTTGTCGCCGGTCGCCTGGAAGTAACCCGCGAAGTAATACACGACCTGCGCGAGAAGACGCGCCCAGTTGATCGAGTTGACGGTACCGATCTTGTACTTGCGCTTGAAAGCCAGGTCGTTCGACACCGACTTGACGATGTCCTGGCAGTCGTCGAACACGCCCGCGATTGCGATGTTGTGGATATTGGGGTCCTGCAGGCTGAACATCTGCGCCTGTTGGAACGGGCTCATGCGACCTTCGGGCGACGTCATGAACACGCGCACGCCCTTCTTGCCCCGCATCGCGTATTCGGCCGCGCTGCCGGTATCGCCGCTGGTCGCGCCGAGGATGTTGAGCTCTTCGCCGCGCCGCGCGAGTTCGTACTCGAACAGGTTGCCGAGGAGTTGCATCGCCATGTCCTTGAAGGCAAGCGTGGGGCCATTGGACAGGGCTTCGAGATAGACGCCATCTTCCAGCTCGCGCAGCGGCACGATGTCGGCGCTACCGAAAACCTCGGCGGTGTAGGTCTTCGCGCAGATGGCCCTGAGATCGGCGGCGGGAATGTCGTCGATGTACAGCGAGAGAATCTCGAAGGCAAGTTCGTGATATGGCAGGCTTCGCCACCGGGCGAGCGTGGGGGCATCGACTTGCGGGTAGCGCTCAGGCAGATAAAGGCCGCCGTCCGGTGCCAGGCCCTCCAGCAGGATCTCGCAGAAGCGGCGGCGGTCCGGATGGCCGCGGGTGCTCAGATAGTTCACATTACATTCCAAATAGCGCAAGGGAAGCGATGGATGGCAGGAGCTGCCGCGTTCCTGCCATCATGCTCAGGCCAGTTCTTCCCTGCGGATCCGCACGATGGGCGCCAGCACGGTCGGCAGCGCCTGCAATTGCGCGAGCGCATCGTCCAGCGTGCCCTCGCGGGTGTCGTGGGTCAGGATGATCAGGTCAGTCTGGGTGGAACCTTCGCCGCCCACCTCGTCCGCTTCGCGCTGGAGCACCGCGTCGATGCTAATGCCCGCGGTTGCCAGCAGGCCCGTGACCTGTGCGAGC
This sequence comes from Variovorax sp. 01T432, assembly GCF_056398605.1. NCBI lineage: Bacteria > Pseudomonadati > Pseudomonadota > Betaproteobacteria > Burkholderiales > Comamonadaceae > Variovorax > Variovorax sp. 01T432. The sequence continues at coordinate 20,903 of NZ_JBFTPS010000001.1, read as the reverse complement.
ACGCCGGCCTCGTCGGCCACGCGCATGCGCAGGTAATAGCTGGTCACCACCTCCGCCATCGGCAACACCTTCAAGTCGCTCATCGCGTCCGGATGGAACGCGAGGTGCGGCACGCGGTGAGCCGCGTCCGCCGTGTGCAGGCGGGTGATGTCGACCAGGTCGGCGATCACCGCGCTGGCGGTCGGCTCGCTGCCTGCCCCCTTGCCGTAGTAAAGCGTGGTGCCGACGGCGTCGCCATTGACCACGACGGCGTTCATCGCGCCTTCGACGTTCGCGAGCAAGCGCTTGGAGGGCACCAATGCGGGATGCACGCGCAACTCGATGCCTTGCGCCTTGCGCTTGGTGATGCCGAGAAGCTTGATGCGGTAACCGAGCTGCTCGGCGTACTTGATGTCTTGCGCCGCGAGCCTGGTGATGCCTTCGACGTGAGCCTTGTCGAATTGCACCGGGATACCGAAGGCGATGGCGCTCATCAGCGTGACCTTGTGGGCAGCGTCGACACCTTCGATGTCGAAGGTGGGGTCAGCCTCGGCATAGCCCAGGCGCTGCGCCTCCTTCAACACGGTTGCGAAGTCCAGGCCCTTGTCGCGCATCTCGGACAGGATGAAGTTGGTGGTGCCGTTGATGATGCCGGCGATCCACTGAATGCTGTTGGCCGTGAGCCCTTCACGCAACGCCTTGATGATGGGGATGCCCCCGGCCACGGCAGCCTCGAAGGCCACCATGACGCCCTTGGCGTGAGCTGCCGCGAAGATCTCGGTGCCGTGCACGGCGAGCAGCGCCTTGTTGGCCGTCACCACGTGCTTGCCGGCGGCGATCGCTTCGAGCACCAGTTGCTTCGCGATGCCGTAGCCACCGATCAGCTCGATCACGATGTCGATGTCGGGATTGGCGATCACGGCGCGCGCGTCTTCGACCACTCGCACCTGTTCGCCAACGATGGCCCTGGCGCGGGCCACGTCGAGATCGGCCACCATCGTGATCTCGATGCCGCGACCCGCGCGGCGCTTGATTTCTTCCTGGTTGCGCTGGAGCACCTTGAAGGTACCGCTGCCGACCGTGCCGATGCCGAGCAGGCCTACTTGGATGGATTTCATGTGTTTCGTCTTGAAGCAGTAAATGAGCGCGAGTGTTGCGAGGCGGGCGTCAGGCGACCCGGTTTCGGTATCGTTCGAGGAAGCCCGCGATGCGTGCGACCGCTTCCCGCAAGTCTTCTTCATGTGGGAGGAACACGATGCGGAAGTGATCCGGCGTCGCCCAGTTGAAGCCGGTGCCCTGAACCAGCATCACCTTGGTTTCCTTCAGGAGGTCGAGAAAGAATTGGCGGTCGTCATCGATCGGATAAACCTTGGGATCGAGCTTCGGGAACATGTAGAGCGCCGCGCTGGGCTTGACGCAGCTCACGCCCGGAATCGCGGTGATGAGTTCGTAGGCCAGATCGCGCTGCCGCCGCAGGCGGCCGCCCTCGCCCACCAGGTCGTTGATGCTCTGGTAACCGCCAAGGGCCGTCTGGATTGCCCATTGACCGGGCACGTTGGCGCACAGGCGCATATTCGAGAGCATGTTCAAGCCCTCGATGTAGTCGGAAGCCATCTTCTTGTCGCCGGACACCACCAGCCAGCCGGCACGATAGCCACAGGAGCGGTAGCTCTTCGAGAGCGAATTGAAGGTCAGCGTGAGGACGTCCTTCGATAGGCTGGCGATCGCCGTGTGCCTGACGCCGTCGTAGAGCACCTTGTCGTAGACCTCGTCGGCGAAGATCACGAGCCCGTGTTCGCGCGCGATGTCGACGATGCCCCTGAGCAGCTCGTCCGAATACAGCGCGCCCGTCGGATTGTTGGGATTGATGACAACAATGCCCCTCGTGCGTGGCGTGATCTTGGCGCGGATGTTGTCGAGGCTCGGCATCCAGCCGTTGTCCTCGTCACACATGTAGTGCACCGGCCTACCGCCCGACAAGCTCGCGACCGCGGTCCATAGTGGATAGTCAGGGGCCGGCAAGAGCAACTCATCGCCGTCATTGAGCAGCGCGTTGGTCGCCATGGCGATCAGTTCGCTCGCCCCATTGCCCAGGTAGATATCGTCGAGTGTCACGCCCGCGATGCCCTGCTTCTGCGTTTCGTGCATCACGGCCTTGCGCGCAGCAAAGATGCCCTTGCTGTCCGAATAGCCCGCAGAGGCCGGGAGGTTGCGGATCATGTCCTGCTGGACCTCCTCCGGCGCGTCGAAGCCGAACACGGCCAGATTGCCGATATTGAGCTTGATGATCTTCTGGCCCTCTTCCTCCATCTGCTTCGCGGCATCCATGATGGGCCCGCGAATGTCGTAGAGCACGTTGGCCAGCTTGGCCGATTTCTTGAGCGGTTTCAAAGTCCCTCCAAGGGGGTCTGCGCAGGGGAAAACCTATAATTTGACCACAGTTCCCTCCGCATCCTGATGAAGCTCCAGCCTGACAAATCCGACGTTCAAACCCTCACCGCGCACGGCCCGGGCTGGGTCGCCATCAACAATGAGCGCGTCGAAACCAGCGTGGTGGTCGGTTCCCGCGGCGAGCGCTTCGAATGGGATTGCGCCGGCTTCGAGCAGCTCGGCGCACAGCATTTCGCGCAGTTGTCAGCGCTGGGCGCCGAATTGATCATCTTTGGCAGCGGCGCACGCATTCGATTTCCCCAGGCGGCATGGCTCCAACCCCTGATGGCGCAGCGCACCGGCGTCGAAACCATGGACACGCCCGCAGCATGCCGCACTTACAACATCCTCGCGAGCGAAGGCCGGCACGTGGTCGCGGCCTTGCTCATCGAGAGGCCGGAAGATGGGAAATAGTGCGTAATTCGGGGTAAAATCATGGGTTGCAAACCGGCGGCCCGCCCTCAGTTAGCAACGACCAATCCTCCATGCGTATCGAGAGCCAAGAGCCAGCTCGAACATGGAATCAAACGGAGAAAACAAGTTTCATGGCGATCGTTGTCAACAAACCCATTCCCGAATTCGACGCCAATGCCACCGGCGGCCTCAAGGTCTCGAACACTTCGCACCTCGGCCATGTGCTGGTCATGTATTTCTATCCGAAAGACAATACCCCCGGCTGCACGACGGAAGCCATGCAGTTTCGCGACCGCTACAAGGATTTCGAGAAGGCCGGTGCTACGGTCTTTGGCGTTTCGCGCGATAACATGAAATCGCATGACGAGTTCAAGGCGAAGCTTGAGCTGCCGTTCGAGCTGATCGCCGATACAGAAGAGAAGATGTGCCACATGTTCGGTGTGGTCAAGAACAAGATCATGTACGGCAAGAAGGTCAAGGGCATCGAACGCAGTACCTTCTTGATCGGTGCGGACGGCATATTGAAGGCCGAATGGCGTGGCCTCAAGGTGCCCGGCCATGTCGACGATGTGCTCAAGGCAGTGAAGGCGCTCAAGAAGGCAGCCTGATGTGAAGTGTGTGTGGTTTTGCGCGCTCGCGTTGGCGATTGGCAACGGTCACGGATTGCGACCCACACGATGTGCATAATGGCCTCATGCCGTTGAGCTCCACGACCGCATCCACCGAACAAAGCCGCCCTGGTATTCAGGCGGCTTTTTCGCTTTCTGGCCCCTCCTCTTCTGCGAGCGAACTCACAAATGCCCTTGCCTCCCGCCCCCACGAAACGCGCAGCATTGCTCTCGCCGGACGCTCACGACGCGCCCTCCCGCTCCTCGCACGGTAGGGGCGGCCGTCGCTCGCCCGATCGGCAAGCCGAGGACGCCGGAGCCGCCGGACCTCGGCCGCTGGAACTGTTCGATCGTGAGGCAGTCGAAGCCGGTGGCGCCGTCGAGTCACCGCGCGCCTCCACAGCCAGAGCAAAGGCTCCCGCACCGCAAGCGCTGCGCAACGCGCCCGAGCCTCGCCAGATCGCTCCCGCACCGGTGCAGGTGCAGGTTCAACAAGGGCAGCCACGCACCAAACGCAACAAGTCCACTGGCCCGGCCAAGCTGTTCGTGCTCGACACCAATGTGTTGTTGCACGATCCGATGTGCCTTTTCCGTTTCGAGGAGCATGACATCTTCCTGCCCATGATCGTGCTGGAAGAACTCGATGGCCACAAGAAAGGCACGACGGAGGTCGCACGCAATGGCCGCCAGACGAGCCGCACCCTCGACGCGCTCGCTGGCGCGCAAGGCGCAGATATCGGCAAGGGGCTGAAGCTCGATACCACCGGTCATCGCGAAGCCGGCGGCAAGCTCTTCTTTCAGACCGCCCCGCTCGACTACGCGCTGCCGACCAGCCTGCCGCAGGGCAAGGCCGACAACCAGATCCTGGGGGTGGTTCAAGCGTTGCGTGATCTCTATGCTGCGGACGCTCCCGGTCGCCCGAAGCAGGAGGTGGTGCTGGTGTCGAAGGACATCAACATGCGCGTCAAGGCGCGGGCACTCGGATTGGCAGCCGACGACTATCAGAACGATAAGACCCTCGAGGATGGAGACCTGCTCTACGCGGGCTCGCTCGCGCTGCCTGCGGACTTCTGGACACGCCAAAGCAAGACCATCGAAAGCTGGCAGAACGGGAGCAACACTTTCTATCGGATCAGCGGGCCGATCGTCCCGAACCTTTACATCAACCAGTTCGTCTTTTTCGAGGCGCCCGGCGAGCCGAGCATGTATGCCCGAGTGACCGAGATTCGCGACAAGACAGCGGTTCTCAAGACACTCAAGGACTACGGATCGATCAAGAATGCCGTCTGGGGCGTGAACACACGCAACCGCGAGCAGAACTTCGCGATGAACCTGCTGATGGATCCCGAGGTCGACTTCGTCACCCTGACGGGCACCGCAGGCACCGGCAAGACATTGATGGCGCTGGCCTCCGGTCTGACGCAAGTGCTTGACGATCGACGCTACACGGAAATCATCATGACGCGCGCGACAGTCAGCGTTGGCGAAGACATCGGATTCCTTCCTGGTACCGAAGAAGAGAAGATGGGCCCATGGATGGGCGCCCTCGATGACAACCTGGAGTTCCTGGCCAAGGGTGACAGCGGTGGCGCCGGCGAATGGGGGCGCGCGGCCACCAACGAACTGATCCGAAGCCGCATCAAGATCAAGAGCATGAACTTCATGCGCGGGCGCACCTTCCTCAATAAGTACGTGATCATCGACGAGGCGCAGAACCTGACCCCCAAACAGATGAAGACTTTGGTCACACGCGCAGGGCCCGGCACAAAGATCATCTGCATGGGCAACTTGGCACAGATTGACACGCCTTATCTTACCGAGGGCTCATCAGGTCTCACCTTTGCGGTCGACAAATTCAAGGGCTGGCCGCACGGCGGACACATCACCTTGGCCCGCGGTGAGCGTTCCCGGCTTGCGGATTTCGCCAGCGACGTGTTGTAGCAGCAGGCTGGGTGCGGATCTGCGTTTCTGCGCGATGCAAGAAGGCTGCTGACAGGACGCTGTCAGTAGGCCTCGCGCAGCATGGAGGGCATGAACCGCAGAAACTGGGTCGCAGTCGCCAGCGCAGACCACGCACGCCGTGGACGGGACCACCCCGGCAGGGGCTTCATGCAGACTGGCCATGGCAAGCTGGCCCCGCTCAAGCGCGTTGCGCACGGCGATCGTGTTGTCTACTATGCGCCGACCACGGTATTCGAGAGCGGCGAGAAACTGCAGCGCTTCGTGTCCGTCGGTATCGTTCAGGGCGCTGAACCGTACGCATTCGATATGGGAGATGGCTTCGTGCCTTGGCGGCGCGACGTCTGCTATGTGCCCGCCCAAGAAACGCCGATCCTGGCGCTGCTCGATCAACTCAACTTCATTGAAGATTCGAAGCGCTGGGGCTACAAGTTCCGCTTCGGACTGTTCGAAATCGACGACCACGACCTCCGCCTGATCGCCCGCGCCATGAATGCGAGCACAGATGCGCTCGACCTTTGATCTCTCCACAGGAGCAACTCCATGCAACCTCGACTCCAACGCAATCAAGCCTTCAGCGTTGCCGGAGTGACCGTCAGGACAAGCAACAGCGCGCAAGATGGGTCGGTGGCGACCTCCATTGGGGCGCTATGGACCCGCTTCTTCGATGAGCGGGTCTACCAAACGACACCGCACCGTTCGAACGACCTGCGGCTCTATGGTGTCTATTCGGCCTACGAATCCGATGCAAGCGGGCCATTCGACCTTACAGCGGGCATCGCGGTGGCTGAAGGCGCCTCGGTGGTCCGCATCGAAGCCGGAGACTATCTCGTCTTCGCCGGTCAGGGCGAGATGCCGCAGATGCTGGTCGCGCTATGGCAAACGATCAGGCAATATTTCGAGCAGCACCCTGAGATCCGGCGAAGCTACCGGAGCGACTTCGAGGCTTACAGCGGGCCCGACGCGGTTGCCATTCACATCGGCGTGCGATTGGAGTGAAATGGCCATGCGCCAGCCCACATGCGAACAACACACCATGGCGCCTTGTGGCAAGCGCCACCGCGTCGAAGATCTTGAAGAGAAATTCTTGGGAAGCTGACCGTTTGCATGCGCCGCGCCGATCGCCTTTTCCAGATTGTCCAGCTCATTCGCGGACGGCGGCTCACCACCGCTGCGTTCCTGGCACAGCGCCTCGAGGTTTCCGAGCGCACGGTTTATCGTGACGTAGCGGATCTCCAGCGCCAAGGCGTCCCGCTGGAAGGCGAGGCGGGTGTCGGCTACCGGCTGGGGGCGGGATTCGATCTGCCACCGCTCATGTTCACGCAGGACGAGGCTGCTGCGCTTGTCGCGTCCGCGCGACTTGCGCAAAGCTGGACCGACGAGGCGATGGCGCGTGATGTGGATGCTGCGCTCGGCAAGATCCTCTCGGTGCTGCCACCCGCGGCTCGCGCTTCGGCCGAGGGCCTTGCGCTTTATGCGCCGGCCTTGGTGATCGACAGCAGAACGCGATCACGTCTGCGGACACTGCGCGAAGCGGTGCAATCTCGCCACAAGTTGCGCATGGATTACCGCGACGTCACAGGCTCGCCGAGTCGACGCGTCGTGCGCCCGCTGGGCTGCTTCTATTGGGGCAAGGTCTGGACTTTCTCAGCCTGGTGCGAATTGCGGGATGACTTTCGCGGATTCCGCATCGACCGCATCAACGAGATCGAGGTGCTGCCCGAGCGCTTCCGGGACGAACCGGGCAAGACGCTGGCGGAGATGCTGCGGCGCTTGCAGGCAGACCCGCCCGAATCTAGTCAATAGTCGCCACCACCACCGCCGCCAGCCAGGCTCTCGAACTTGGTGATCGACTTCAGGAAGGCCAACTTGACGGTACCGGTGGGCCCGTTGCGTTGCTTGCTGATGATCACTTCGGCGACGCCGGGCTCCTTGCTGTCCTTGTTGTAGTAGTCGTCACGGTAGATGAACATGATCACGTCCGCATCCTGCTCGATGGCGCCCGATTCGCGCAGATCGCTCATCATCGGTCGCTTGTCCGTGCGCGACTCGACGCCGCGGCTGAGCTGGGAAAGCGCGATCACTGGACACTTGAGTTCCTTCGCAAGCATCTTGAGTCCACGCGAGATTTCACCAACTGCTGTCGCGCGGTTTTCGTCGTTCATGCTGGTCGACACGCTCATGAGCTGCAGGTAGTCCACGACAATCAGCCCGAGCTGGCCGCACTGCCGTGCCAGCCTTCGCGCGTTGGCACGCAGTTCGCTCGTTGTAAGGCCCGGCGTTTCATCGATGTGCAGCGAAATGTTGCGCAGCTTCTCGATGGCTTCAGTTAGGCGCGGCCATTCCTCGTCGGTGAGCTTACCGGTTCGCAAGTGCGTCTGGTCGATGCGGCCGATCGAGCCAACGATACGCACAGCCAACTGAGAGGCGCCCATTTCCATCGAGAACACCGCCACCGGCAGCCCCTCGTTGAGAGCCACATGCTCCGCAATGTTGATCGCGAACGCGGTCTTGCCCATCGAAGGTCGGGCGGCTAGCACGATCATGTCGCCGGCCTGGAAGCCCGAGGTCATGCGATCGAGGTCGACGAAGCCAGTCGGAACGCCCGTGATGTCATTCGGGTTGTCGGCCATCTCGGTCACGCGGTCCAGCAACTCGACCACCAGGGAATCCATACCCTGAAAGCCTTGCTTCATGCGCGAACCTTCTTCACCAATATTGAAGATCTTCTGCTCAGCTTCGTCCAGGATCTTGTCTACCGCCTTGCCCTGGGTGTTGAATGCGTTGGTCGCGATTTCGTCGCTCGCGCTCACCAGTTTGCGCAGGATCGAACGCTCGCGCACGATCTCCGCATATCGCCGGATGTTGCTTGCGCTCGGCACATACTGAGCGAGAGAGTTGAGATAGGACAAACCTCCGATTTCTTCGGCCTTGCCAAGGTTTTGCAACTGCTCGTAGACGGTGATCACATCGGCCGGCTTGCTGGCGTTGATCAGGGTGCCGATGGCGGCGTAAATCAGCTTGTGTTCATGGCGGTAGAAATCGCTGTCCACCACCACATCGCCCATGCGATCCCATGCGCCGTTGTCGAGCAGGAGTCCGCCGAGCACACTCGATTCGGCCTCGATCGAATGTGGGGGGATGCGCAGTTGCGCAATCTGACGGTCGGCCGACGGGTCGTTGTCGGCATAGGAGAAAACGGCGGACATGAGCTTCCTTGCAACCTCGCATGCTAAGCCGAGCGACGCGTGGCGTCACTGGACAAGGCTGTGAATAACCAGTGATCTTCCGGTGCAGCGCATGGGATAACGCTGGGCCGGAAAAACAAAAGCCGCCCGAAGGCGGCTCCGTTTGTGCGCACGAAGCGCGTCGGACGGTCAGGTGCTTTCGCCGTAGACCGTGACGGTGATGTCGACCACCACGTCAGTGTGCAGCGCGACGCTCACGGTGCTGTCACCAACGGTCTTGATTGGACCATTAGGCATGCGGACCTGCGACTTCGCGACCTTGTAGCCCTGCTTAGTGAGTTCTTCGGCGATGTCATGGTTGGTCACCGAGCCGAACAGGCGGCCGTCGACGCCGGCCTTCTGCGTCAGCTTGACGGCCGTACCGCTGAGCTTCTCGCCCTGCGCTTGAGACTCGGCCAGTTTGGCGGCCGCAGCCTTTTCGAGTTCGACGCGTTTGGCTTCGAACTCGGCCTTGTTGGCTTCAGTCGCGCGGCGAGCGCGGCCAGAGGGAATCAGGAAGTTGCGCGCGTAGCCGTCTTTGACCTTGACGATTTCGCCGAGCACTCCGAGGTTGACAACCTTGTCCAGAAGAATGACTTGCATAGTGTCTGACTCCTTAGACGCGGTGTTGGTCGCTGTAGGGCACCATCGCGAGGAAGCGTGCACGCTTGATCGCGGTGTTGAGCTGGCGCTGATAGATCGCGCGCGTGCCGGTAAGGCGCGCCGGGATGATCTTGCCGTTTTCGCTGATGAAGTCGCGAAGGGTATCGATGTCTTTGTAGTCGATTTCCTCGACGCCCGCGACGGTGAAGCGGCAGAAGCGCTTGCGCTTGAACAGCAGCGACTGGGTATTGCGCTTCGGACGCTTGTCTTTGTTGAATTTCTTGAACGTGGCCATGGAGGGACCTCTTGTCGAAAATTAATCTTGCTGAAAATCCTGGATGTGCAGCACCGGATGCTTGCCGTTGCCCGGTGTCGCAAGAAAGCCCTGAAAACGCCAGAGGCTTCCCAACGGTTGCCTTGCGAGCCGCTCGGCAACTGCGCCGAACGCCACGGCCTTGAGGGCCGCCTTGACCTGCCTGACTTGAGCCGCTTCGGTTACCGTCGACTCATGTTCGAGCTTCAGGTCGATGGCGGGCAAACCGGCAGGCGTGAAACGCAAGTTACCGAGTTCGGCGACGCAGGCAGTCAGCACGAGCTGATTGGCCGCGACGGTGCTCACATCATCAGTTGTTGTTGGCGGCGTACTCGGCCTGCTGGACCTTACGAGCCTCCTCGCGCTCGACAGTCTTCATCATCGACGAAGGGCCTGTATCGGCCTTCTTCTTGACCACAGTGAGATGGCGCAGAACGGCGTCGTTGAACTTGAACGCGTGCTCGAGTTCGGCCATCACGGTCTGTTCGGCCTCGATGTTCACGCAGAGGTAGTGAGCCTTGTTGAGCTTGTTGATCTGATAGGCCAACTGACGCCGGCCCCAATCTTCAACCCGGTGGACCTTGCCACCGCCGGCCGTGATCAGGCCCTTGTAACGCTCCAGCATGGCCGGAACTTGCTCGCTTTGATCCGGGTGGATCAGCAAAATGATTTCATAATGACGCATGGCACTCCTTGTGGGTCTTCCGTGGAAGGGATTAAGCCACCCGCAGCGTCGGTCGCGGTGTGGCAAGGCAAAGCCGCAAATTATAGCAGTCGGCTGGCGTGGAGCCCGAAGCGTGCTCAGACGCCCAGAGCTCGGTCAAGGGCCTGCATCTTCCCGGGGCCTACCGCGGCGCGGATCTTGGGTATCAGGGCGAGCAGTTCCTCGTAGTTCGAGGTGCCTTCGACGGATAGGTTGAGCCGGAATCCCATGAGACCCAGACTGCCCGTGATTTGAGTTGCGATCGGATACGCATCCTTGTAGCGTTGTTGAGCCGATCGAGCGGGGGCCGCCTGTAACGAGCCTGCCGAGGGCGGTGCGGATGACAGCGGCTGAAGTGCAGCGCCGGACGCCACAATCGCACTCGCGTTCGCTGCATCCATCGCCCCACCGACCTGCCCAAGCAGGCCGAGTTCGAGCATCTGGTCAATGTCTTCGCGACAAATGCCCACCCCAGCTTCGAGCACCTCGCGCACGGAGCGTTTGCCATCGAACATGATGAACGCCGAACGCTGGCGTGGCGTAAGCCGCATGGAACGGTCCTTGAAGACCTGTTGCCCGGTTTCTGTCTTGACAAGAATCATGTGCCTTCCTCTACGTCAATGCGAAATGCCCAAACGTGATCGAAGCTTGTGTCCGCCTCTGCCTACATGTTCGGGGGTGCGCTCCCGTGTATGGCCGAAGTCTGGCACCAAAGATTCAAATTGTTGCAAATGCGCGAATCTGACGCGAAAATTGCGCGGATCGGTGTGACGAAAGTCGCGGCGGGGACGAGTTCATTCGGCCCCGCCGGCCATGATCCACTCAGCGTTGGGCCAGTTGCTGCCAAGTATCAATCACGCTGTCCGGATTGAGGGAGATCGACTCGATACCCTGTTGGGCGAGCCACAGCGCGAAATCAGGGTGATCGCTGGGGCCTTGTCCACAGATACCGACGTACTTGCCCTGGGCCTTGCATGCCTTGATGACTTTGCTGAGCAGCGCCTTGACCGCCGGATCGCGCTCGTCGAAGTCAGCCGCTAGCAATTCCAACCCCGAATCGCGGTCCAGGCCAAGCGTGAGCTGCGTCAGGTCGTTCGATCCAATCGAAAAGCCGTCGAAATACTGGAGAAAATCTTCCGGCAGGATGGCGTTGCTCGGCACCTCGCACATCATGATCAGCTTGAGTTCGTTCTCGCCGCGCTTGAGACCGTGCTCACCCAGCAGCGTCGTCACGCGCTCAGCCTGACCCAGGGTGCGAACGAAAGGCACCATGATCTGCACATTGGTCAGCCCCATATCGTTGCGCACACGCTTGAGCGCCTCGCACTCCATCGCAAACGCCTCGCCAAAATCTTCGCTCAGGTAGCGAGCGGCTCCCCGGAATCCAAGCATCGGGTTCTCCTCCTCGGGCTCGTAGCGGCTGCCGCCGATCAGCTTGCGATACTCGTTGGACTTGAAATCGGACAGGCGAACAATCACGGGCTTTGGCCAGAATGCGGCGCCAATGGTTGCGATGCCCTCCGCCACCTTGTCGACATAGAAAGCCCGGGGCGAAGCATGGCCGCGGGCAACCGATTCGACGGCCTTCTTGAGATCCGCGTCGACATTGGGGTAGTCGAGGATGGCCTTCGGGTGGACGCCGATGTTGTTGTTGATGATGAACTCGAGGCGCGCCAGGCCGACACCATGATTCGGCAGCTGCGCGAAATCGAATGCCAGCTGCGGATTGCCGACGTTCATCATGATCTTGAGATCGATCTCGGGCATTTCGCCGCGCCGAACCTCGGTCACCTCGGTTTCGAGCAGTCCGTCATAGATGAAGCCCGTGTCGCCTTCCGCACAGCTCACCGTGACCAGCGTTCCATCCTTCAACAGATCGGTTGCATCACCGCAACCTACGACCGCCGGAATGCCGAGCTCCCGCGCAATGATGGCGGCGTGACACGTACGCCCACCACGATTCGTGACGATGGCGGCGGCGCGCTTCATCACCGGCTCCCAGTTCGGATCGGTCATATCCGTCACGAGCACATCACCGGCCTGCACCTTGTCCATCTCGCTGATGTTGTGAACCAAGCGAACCGGACCGGTGCCAATCTTCTGACCGATCGCGCGCCCCTCGGCCAACACGGCACCCCGGCCGAGCAGCTTGTAGCGTTGCTCTGCCTTGCCTTGCTGCTGGCTCTTCACTGTTTCAGGGCGAGCCTGCAGGATGTATAGATGCCCGTCCGTTCCGTCCTTGCCCCACTCGATGTCCATCGGACGCCCATAGTGTTCCTCGATGACCAGCGCGTACCTGGCGAGCTGCTCGACATCGGCATCGGTCAACGAGTAGCGATTGCGCTGCTCGGCCGGCACGTCCGTCGTCTTCACCAGCTTGCCGCTAACGGCTTTCTCCTCGGCGCTCGCAAACTCCATCTGGATCAGCTTGGAGCCGAGGTTGCGCCGGATCACGGCACGATGACCAGCTCGCAGGGTGGGCTTGTGTACATAGAATTCGTCGGGATTGACGGCCCCCTGCACCACAGTCTCGCCCAGCCCGTAGCTCGACGTGATGAAGACGACCTGATCGAACCCGGATTCGGTGTCGATAGTGAACATCACCCCCGCAGCGCCCAGATCGCTGCGAACCATGCGCTGCACACCTGCAGAAAGCGCTACTACGTCGTGCGCGAAGCCCTTGTGCACCCGATAGCTGATGGCACGGTCGTTATAGAGAGAAGCGAAGACCTCTTTCATCTTGAGAAGCACGTCTTCAATGCCGACCACATTCAGAAAGGTCTCCTGCTGGCCTGCAAAGGAAGCATCTGGGAGATCCTCTGCCGTTGCCGAGGACCGAACGGCAAAGCTGGCCTGGGGGTTACCCGCAGACAAGTCAGCGAAGGCATCGTGGATGGCTTTCTGCAAGTCGGCGGGGAATGGCTGAGCCTCGACCATCGACCGGATCTCGGCACCGACAGCCGCAAGTGCTCGCACGTCTTCCGTGTCGAGCTTCGCGAGCTTCGCGCTGATCTTGTCCGCCAGGCCGTCATGGGCGAGAAAGCGCCGGAAGGCGTGGGCCGTGGTCGCAAACCCCGTGGGCACGCGAACGCCCTGCGGAAGCTGTGAAATCATCTCGCCGAGGCTGGCATTCTTGCCGCCGACAGACTCGACGTCCGTCATCCTCAGGTTTTCAAACGGTACGACCAGGGCGGTCGCTTCGAAGAGTGCAGACATGGGAAAGCTCCAGAAGTTAAAACTGAGGCAGCATGCAGACGGCTCGGCACGATCATTCTTCTTGCTCTGGGCGCAGGGGCGGTGTGCATGTAGTTCGCGATTTCGGCAGGGAACTGGCAGGTCGTTGAGACTCGCATTCCCGATAATGAGCGAGATTGTAGGCGCCCACCCATTTCGGCGCGCCGCAGGACAAGGCCGCAAAACCATGCACACACGCACCGTATTCTTTGTTTCCGACGGCACCGGGATCACCGCCGAAACCTTTGGCAACGCCGTTCTCGCCCAGTTCGAAATGAAGCCTCGCCATGTGCGGCTGCCTTTTACGGACACGGTCGACAAGGCGCACCAAGCAGTTCGGCGAATCAACCATACAGCGGAAATCGAAGGCCTCCGGCCTATCGTTTTTACGACGCTCGCCAATATGGACGTACTCGAGGTCATCGAGACCGGCTGCAAGGGCATGCTGCTCGACATGTTCGGGACCTTCGTGCGGCCCCTTGAAATCGAATTGGCGATGAAATCGAACCACCGCATTGGCCGTTTCAGCGACGTCAGCAAGAGCAAGGAATACAACGCGCGAATCCAAGCCATCGATTTCAGCTTGGCCCACGACGACGGACAGAGCAACCGCGACCTCGAGAGCGCCGACGTGATCCTGGTCGGCGTGAGCCGCAGCGGCAAGACCCCGACCTCGCTCTATCTGGCCATGCAGCACGGGCTCAAGGCGGCGAACTATCCGCTCATCCCCGAGGACTTCGACCGCCGCCAATTGCCGCCCGCGCTGCTGCCCCATCGAAAGAAGATCTTTGGCCTTTCGATCCAGCCCGAGCGCTTGAGCGAGATCCGCAATGAGCGCCGCCCGAATTCGCGTTACGCGAGCATCGAGAATTGCCGGCACGAGGTGAGCGAGGCCGAGGCGATGATGCGCCGCGCGGGGATTCGCTGGCTGTCGACCACCACCAAGTCGATCGAAGAGATCGCGACCACGATCTTGCAAGAGCTGCGACCGGAGCGGCTGACCTACTGACCAGCTTCGATCGGGGCGCTGACATTTACTAAGATTGATCTTATCATCAGTCAATGCCTTCAACCCCCGCCGATGCCCTGCACGCTGCAATCCGACTGCGCGCAACCATTTCTACACTGACGCGACGTCTGCGAACACAAGCCACTAACGACTCGCCGGGCTCTGCAAAGCTCAGCGTACTCGGTCAGCTATACCGGCAAGGCCCGTTGACACCGACGCAGCTCGCATTTCAAGAGGGGGTCAAGGTACAGTCCCTGACCAGGCTTTTGGCGGAACTCGAGAGGGATGGCTATGCGGCGCGGCGTCCACACGACAGCGACGCGCGCCAATGCCTCCTCTCCCTCACCACCCATGGTGCCCGGCTCCTTGCAGACGAAGTGCATCGCCGAGAAGCCTCCCTCGCATCGGCGATGGACGCGCAGCTCAGCGCGCATGAACGCGCGCAACTCCTGTCGGCCTGTGACCTGATCGATCGTCTCGCCGGTGCCCTGGGCACCGACCGAGCCTGTCCCCCTGCCCGACAGCAGCCGAAGCGGCGCGGCGCGACAGCCAAGGGCCGCCCATCATGAGGGGCGCTCTTTTCCGTTCGACCCGCGCGCGGGCAGGCCATCTGGCGGCGAACTGGCGCCACGGATTGCAGCTCGCGGCTGCGGTGGTTGTCTCCTACCTTATTTCCGCGACGCTTGGCTTACACGAGAGCCTGTGGGCGGTCATGAGCTCCTTGATCGTGATGCGTCCGACGACCGGCTCGACAATGGGAGCCGGTTGGGAGCGGATGCAAGGAACATTGGCGGGCACCCTCTTCGGGCTCGGCGGCATTTGGCTGCATCAGTTCGGCATCGCGACCCCGCTTGCGACACTTGGCATCGTGGCCTTGCTTGCCCTCTCGAGCGCCTGGTTCCCGTCGATGCGCAGCGCGCCGATCACCGCACTGATCGTGCTGTCCAGTGCCGATGTCGCGGGTCAGCCAGCGCTGAAGGTTGCAGGCCTTCGTGTCGCCGAGATCGCGATCGGCGTGATGACCGGCCTTGCCATCTCGATGCTCGGTCGGGCGTCTCGAGCGCGAGCGCGCTTCGATACGGCTTGCGCAGAGACACTGCGATACATCGCGGCCGACGTACTTCGTAATTTCGACATGGTGCCGACGACGTCACAAGAGAAGGAAGACTCCTCCAGCGCGTTGCGGCTCAAGTTGCGGGAGTTGGCACTGCTCGCCGTGGGCGCCGATCGCGACGCCCGCCTTTGGCGGCGTAAACCAGCTCGGAGGCAAGCTGATAGAGAGGCCTGTGCACGAACGGCACGCCTGCTGGTACGTATCTCGCACGACGCCGCGATCTTTGCAAGGCTCGCGGAAAGTGGGCCATTGGCCAGCCATGATGCGGCATGGCGCACGCTTGCAGTCTGCGTCACCCAAGCGCTCGAAGCCTCTGCGAACGGCCTTGAAACGCACGCCGCCCCAGACTTTGGCTCTCTACGCCGATTCTGCAGCTTGGCCGGGCTGGACGACACCGCCCATGCGTCTCCGGGGATGCGCTCAACTATCGCGTGGGTGGCCCCCTCGGCTCGATTGCTCTTGCGAGATTTGATGGGCCTTTCGTGCAAGCAGCTCAGCGAGACCGATCAGGTTCTTCAACCGAGCACGTCATAGGCGGTCGGTTCTCGGTGCACTCAGACCGATGCGGCGGCTGGGTGATGGCGTCGGGCGCTTGCCGACCCCATCGATCACCCAAGAACCGTGCGCACTGATCAGGCGATCGCTTCGGCAACAACCGACTCCTCGGCTGGAGCCGAGGTACGGATCAGATGATCGAACGCACTGAGCGCGGCCTTCGCACCATCGCCCGCCGCGATGATGATCTGCTTGAACGGCACCGTTGTCGCATCGCCTGCGGCAAACACGCCAGGCACAGAGGTCTGCCCTTTCGAGTCAACGACGATCTCACCGTGCTTCGACAACTCGACCGTGCCCTTGAGCCAATCGGTATTTGGCACCAGCCCGATCTGTATGAAGACGCCTTCGAGCGGCACCTGGTGACTTTCGCCAGTGGCCCGATTCTTGTAGATAAGCCCGTTGACCTTCTGGCTATCACCCGTGATCTCGGTGGTTTGCGCATTTGTGATCACTTTGACGTTCATGAGGCTGCGCAGCTTGCGCTGAAGCACGGCGTCGGCACGGAGCTGCGCATCGAACTCGATCAGGGTGACGTGGCCCACAAGACCCGCCAAATCGATCGCCGCTTCCACGCCCGAATTGCCACCACCGATCACCGCAACGCGCTTACCCTTGAACAAGGGACCATCGCAATGCGGACAATAGGCGACGCCCTTGTTCTTATATTCGTGCTCGCCGGGCACATTGATGTTTCGCCAGCGCGCGCCCGTCGAGATCACAACGGAGCGGCTCTTGAGCGAAGCGCCGCTTTCCAGCTTGATCTCGATGAACTCCTTGCCGGGCACGAGCGCCGATGCACGCTGCAAGTTCATGATGTCGACATCGTAGTTGCGCACATGCTCTTCAAGTGCGAGCGCGAACTTGGGCCCTTCAGTCTCCTTGATCGAAATGAAGTTCTCGATGCCCATGGTATCCAGCACCTGGCCGCCGAAACGCTCGGACGCCACGCCAGTGCGAATGCCCTTGCGCGCAGCATAGACTGCCGCCGCAGCGCCCGCAGGGCCGCCACCCACGATCAAGACGTCGAATGGCTCTTTGCCTGCGATCTTCTTTGCTTCCCGCTCGACGCCGCTGGTATCGATCTTGGCCAGGATTTCTTCCAAGCTCATGCGGCCCTGACCGAACTCGGTGCCGTTCAGGAATACGGTCGGTACAGCCATGATCTGGCGTTCCTTCACTTCATCCTGGAACAGTGAACCATCGATCATCGTGGTCTTAATGCGCGGGTTTTGCACCGCCATCAGGTTGAGCGCCTGAACGACGTCCGGACAGTTGTGGCAAGTCAGGGAGATGTAGATCTCGAACTCGAAATCGCCGTCGAGCGCACGAATCTGCTGCAGCACTGCGTCGTCGGCCTTGGGCGGGTAGCCGCCAACCTGCAACAACGCTAGGACTAACGATGTGAATTCGTGCCCCATCGGCAACCCCGCGAAACGCGGGCCATGGTTTTCGCTCGGCCTGTTGATCGAGAACGATGGTTTGCGATGACTGTCATCGAGACTCTCCGTCACCTTTACCAATGAGGATGACTCCGTCACGTCCCGCAGCAGAGATCTAAGTTCGCCAGACGCCTTGCTGTCATCGAGCGACGCGACGATCTCAACCGGCTGCGTGATGCGGTCGAGGTAGCTTTTCAGTTGTGCCTTGCTGCCAGCGTCAAGCATGGTGAACTCACTTTGCAAAATTCAGAAAGAAAAAGCCCGGGAGCAAACGCGCCCGGGCTGCGGCGCGAAAGGTCGGGTTAGATCTTGCCGACGAGATCGAAAGAGGGCTTGAGCGTTTCAGCGCCTTCGGTCCACTTCGCGGGGCAGACTTCACCAGGGTGAGCGGCGACATACTGAGCGGCCTTGACACGGCGCAGCAGTTCAGCAGCGTCACGTCCGATGCCGTTGTCGTGCACTTCAATGGTCTTGATCTTGCCTTCGGGATCGATCACAAATGTGCCGCGGTAGGCAAGACCGGCGTCTTCGCCTTCTTCAATGAGCACTTGGAAGGCACGAGCAAGTTGCTGGCTCGGGTCGCCGATGAGGGGGTATTGCACCTTGGCAATGGTGTCCGACGTATCGTGCCACGCCTTGTGCGTGAAGTGGGTGTCGGTCGACACGCCATACACCTCGACGCCGAGCTTCTTGAATTCAGCGTAGTGGTCTGCGAGGTCGCCGAGTTCGGTGGGGCACACGAAAGTGAAGTCGGCGGGGTAGAACACGACGACAGACCACTTGCCCTTGAAGTTCTCATTGCTGACAGGCACAAACTTGCCGTTGTGATATGCGGTGGCCTTGAACGGGATGATTTCGGTATTGATCAGGGACATGTAGGGTTCCTTGTTGGGTAATGGGAAAAGCGAGTGATTAGTATAACTACCGACACGCCTATTTTCATAGGCATGGTCTATGAAAAGTATTGGGGACCGCTATGGCTGAAGGAACGCCCGTTCCTCAAGACACTACTGGGACGTTGAAGCAGGGGTTTGCTTGCGCGCGAACGCGACCGGCTCTCACAATCAACCGTTTACGTTTTGAGAACAAGGAACAACCATGAAGGGCGACCCTCAAGTCATCGATCACCTGCAGGCGCAGCTCAAGAACGAGCTCACGGCGATCAACCAGTATTTCCTTCACTACCGGATGCTCAAGCACTGGGGTCTGGACAAACTCGCCAAGAAAGAATACGAAGAATCAATGGGCGAAATGAAACACGCCGACAAGTTAATGGATCGGATCTTCATGCTCGACGGCTTGCCAAACCTGCAGGACCTGGCCAAACTGAACATTGGCGAAGACGTCCCCGAAATTCTCGAGTGCGACCTCGGGGCCGAAACGGGAGCGCAGGCCACTATCAAGGCGGGTATCGCCTACTGCGAGACGGTGCGCGACTACGTTTCACGCGATCTGCTTCGGGAAATCCTCGACGACACCGAGGAGCATATCGACTTCCTCGAGACGCAGATCGACTTGATGGGCAAGGTCGGCTTGCAGAACTACCTCCAATCGCAGATGGGCGGTGTCGAATAGGTGGTTGCAACCCGCCCGCAAGCGCACGCTGCGTGTGAGGCCTTCACTCGGATGGCCGATTCGTCCTTGCACGCGTCACACACCAACATCACAGATCTAGACCCTTCTGTCCCCTGCAGCGGTCGATAGTTATTGCAAATGCGAGGGATTCGCATTTATAATCATTGCATCTTCAACAGCCAGCGAAGCCGCCGAACTGCCATGATTGTTTGCATCTGCCATCGAGTTTCGGATCGTGAAATTGCAAGACACGTGCGAGCCGGCATGACCTTCGACGAAATTCAGTTTGAACTTGGCGTCGCCACCCAATGCGGTCAATGTGAAGGTTGCGCGCGCGACGTGGTGGAGCAGTGCAATGCCTCGCACCCTGTAGCTGCGCTCTCCAGCGAAACAGGCTCAAGGGCAATCCAGCTTGCCAACTCCATTTCGGAAAGCAAAGCATGGAACTCCTCTCGGCGCTCGGCGGCAGTCTGATTCTCGTTGCCAGTTCTGTTTGGTGGATCTGCCGCTCGTAGCGGTTCTGCTGCATCCGGGCACCTTTCGGAAAGCCCATACTCGAATGGCTGATCGTGTCTGACCGCTTCTCTTCGCCCGCTCCAACGGCCCTTGGCCTCTCTCGCAATATGGCCATCGCTGGGAGCGTGGTGCTTTTCCATGTCGCAGTTCTGTGGGCGCTGCAGAGCGGCCTACTGCGCCGCACCGCCGAGATCGTCATTCCAGTCGAGATCTTGAGCGAATTCGTCGAGCCTCCCAAGCCGGTGGAATCGCCGCCCCCGGTCCCACCTCCTCCGCCGCCGGAACCCAAGCGCCCGGTCGCCAAGACGCCACCGCCTGCGCGGCCCCAGGCCATCCGGGAACCCACGCCAACCCTCGCGCCGAACGCACCGATTGGCGGCATCGAGCCGCCCTCTCCACCAGAACCTCCAGCGCCGCCCGCGCCACCAGCGCCTCCGCCACAGTCATCGGATCTGCCTGCGGTCCAGCTACCCTCCAGTAACGCCGACTACCTGCAGAACCCCAAGCCGATCTATCCGGCGATGAGCAAGCGCCTCGGGGAACAGGGCAAGACCATCGTACGCGTCCTCATCGGCGTCGACGGGCTGCCCAAGCAGGCGAGTATCCGAGCGTCGAGCGGCTATGAGAGATTGGACGAGGCAGCGCGCGCAGCCGTGATGAGTTGGCGCTTCGTGCCAGGCAAACGCAACGGCGTGGTCGAGCCGATGGAGTTCAACGTACCGATCAACTGGGTTCTCAACTGATCTTTTTTTCTGGAGCAGCTTCGTATGGATTCCCAATTTGGCTTGGCAAACGTTTGGCATCAAGGTGACCTCGTCACTAAGGCGGTAGCGCTGCTATTGATTGGCATGTCGCTCGCATCATGGATAGTGATTCTTGTTAAGGCGCTCGACGTCATCAACTACAAGCGCCTCGCCAAGCATTCGCAGGATTTTTGGCACAGCGAAGATTTCGCCACCGCTCTATACAAGCTTGGCAAGGACCCAAGCAATCCGTTTCGCGTTCTCGCACTCGAAGGTCGGGAAGCCGCGGCGCACCATCGCAACACGAAGGCCCATCTGCATGACGCGCTTGACGTGAGCGACTGGATCACCCGTGCGTTGCGCAATGGCATCGACGAATTCACGGCCCGTCTTCAGACCGGCTTGGCGATTCTGGCTTCGGTGGGCTCCACAGCACCGTTCATCGGCCTGTTCGGCACGGTCTGGGGCATCTACCACGC